>URBZ01000001.1 GCA_900546225.1 uncultured Rickettsiales bacterium
TGTGCCGCCTTGGCATACCCAGCCGCACAAGTACCACTGGCTGCGGATTCATTTGCTTTCGCCACATATTTACCACCCGCAACATTCATGGTGCACTGTGCTTCTTTGGTCGTTGACGCTGTCGCCACCAGGTCGCGATAGCCCGCCGGACATTGGTTACGTCCACCCGTGGTCAGACGTGACCCATACGCACCCGAATACACATTCGTACCACCTGGGCAATAGTAACCTGTACCCGCACAGTTCACTTGACCCGCGCCAACCGTTGCGACATATTTACCCGCCGCGGTTGTGACATAGCAATCCAGTTCACTGTTAGAGCTGGCCGCCGACGATGGATACTTCGTCGGGCAAGTGTTACGCCCACCGGTTGAACCATAGTTCACACGTACGCCACCCGGGCACCAACCGCCAGCTGTACATGTGCCTTCCGCCGCGCCTGCCGCTGCAACAAACTTCGAGTTGCTTGTGGTCAGGTAACATGCCGCGGTTGATTTTGCCGCCGCGCCACCATCAGATGTCGCATATTTGCCGTTCCCCAGCGCGCTGCACAATTCCAGACCGAACTTTTCGACCTGAACCGTCGCCTGATTGCTGGAATTACACTCAACTTGATCTTTCCCTGGACAATACGCGTTCTTGTCGCATTCCTTGGCCACACCATAATACGCATATGTACCGCACCCCGTCGCCGTGGTCAGGTAATACCCCGGATTCGCCTTGAACCACAGAACACTGCCCTGAACATCATACTTTCGCGTTGTGGTGTTGTATGTCACATAATCATACAAACTGCCGCGTGTACCATTATATGTATTCAGTACTTGACACTCTGTGATTGCCGACTTACGCCCACTCATCGCGATATACGTATTTGCAATACTGTTGGTATAGTATTCCGCAGGTATTGTTGCGCGCTTGTGATCCGCTGGCACTGGACACGCCGTCCGTGTGTTGGTTGACCCGTATGCAACCGTTGCCGATGGACAATAATACCCACCATCACACTCTGTCTGTTTGCTGTCTTTGGCGGCCTTGATATAGTACCCACCCGTGGTCTGAACCGTACACTGTTCAGCTTTGCTCTTGGCCGCGGTTGTGTTGCTGGTATAGATACTTGGGCATGGGGTACATGATGTTGCCGTACCACCGCCATAGTATTCCGCACCCGTACAGGCCGAACATGCCGTACCATTGATATAGTAACCAGGATTTGAACTCAACGCACTGTTGACCGTGGACGCCCCCCATGTTGTTGCGCCGTTAGACGCCGCCACCTGTTTCAGGTTACCACCCGCACAATTTGCTGGTTTTGGACTGATTTGTACACAACTGGTGTGCGATTTCCAACCAGTGCCGGTCGAATCCGCCTTGGCCCAACCACTGGTCAGTGCAGGGCACGCCGTGCATGATGACATACCAGTGCTGGCCGCATATGTCCAGTTTGCACAAGCATTGCACGATGTTGCCGTACCACCCGCGCTGTATGTACCAGGGTTGCAAGCATCGCATTTTTGACCATTAACAATGGAACCAGGTTTCGCCTGCAGCGGTGTGCTGATTGTTGATGCACCCCATGCGGTTGTGCTGGTCGCGTTTTGTTTCAATACACCGGCTCTGCAATTTCCGCCTACATTCTGGGTCTGGTTACATTGCGTTACCGCCGACCAACCAGTGCCACTGTTACGTGTCCATCCAGATGTCTGGGCAGGGCATGCACTGCACGACGTCGCCGTGCCACCAGCTGACCATACCGCACCACTACACTGATCGCATTTTTGACCATTAACAATGGAACCAGGATTCGCCTGCAGTGGTGTGCTGATTGTTGTTGCACCCCATGCCGTTGTGCTGGTCGCGTTTTGTTTCAATACACCGGCTCTGCAATTTCCGCCTACATTCTGGGTCTGGTTACATTGCGTTACCGCCGACCAACCAGTGCCACTGTTACGTGTCCATCCAGATGTCTGGGCAGGGCATGCACTGCACGACGTCGCCGTGCCACCAGCTGACCATACCGCACCACTACACTGGCTGCACGTTGCCGCGGCGGTATTGTTGCCGCTGATGATGTAACCGCCATTCGCAGTCACGCCATATGTTGTTGTCGGCCATGCTGTGCCAGAATAGGTTACAGTATTCGTCGTAACCGTTGCGCAACCCGTAATGGTCTTGTTCGGTGCGGTGTACTTACACGCTGTGTTCGCAGATGAACCCGCCGCAGATGTATACGTACCACCAGATACAGACACCCCACTTAAACTGCTGCACAATGTGCGACCGCCCGTGGATTCATAGTTCACTTTTGTACCGCCCGCACACCAGCCGCCCGCGGCACAGGTGCTTTCTGCGGCCTTGGATGTGGCTACATACTTGCCCGCCGTTGTGGTCAGGTAACACGCTGTTGCTGCACCTGATTTAGCTGGGCTGTAATTATACCCGTTGCCTAAATCGCTGCACGCGTATTTACCCATTTCGTCATTATGTGTTCCAGTCGAGCACAATGGCATTGACGTATACCCTGGGCAGTAACTGTTCGCCGGACATTCCGCAACGTTGTGATACAACATACGATTTGTCGGTTCGTTACAGTATGTTTCAGAATACTTGTCGACCAAATACCAACCAGCGTTTACAAAGGTATAGTACTTACCACCACCAACCTCATATTTGCCACTGGTTTCGTTAAATTCAACACTTTCAACCGTAAAGTTACCCGCCGCATTTGTGAACGTATAGTTCGCACTGCACGATGTTATCGCAGGCAACCCCGTTGACCAACCTTGATTGCTGATGGACAAACGTGTCGGATTCAGATAATCATCAGGATACGTTGTACGCGCGGTTGTGGCATCAGCCGGCGGACACGCCGTTGGTGAATTTGTCTCACCATATTTAACAGACGCCGATGGGCAGTAATTCTTGGCAGGGCACTTTGTCTGCTCGGTTGCCTCGGGCGCGGCAATATATTTACCTGCCGTGGTCTGAACCGCACAATCCGATTTCTGTGTTGCCGCAGCACCATCACGATATTTCTCCGGACACTGGTTGCGACCCAATGTCGTATTCTGGCTGACTGTACCACCAGCACCCCAGTACCCAGTGCCAACTGTTGTACATGCACTGCCAGCTGTTGCTACATACGTACCAGCTGCGCATGTCGCCTTGCACGATGCCTCGCCAGCGTGTGATGCCGCAGTTGTGCCGCTGTTGGTGTAACCGTTCGCCGTTTTGCACCCTGTGCACGATGCCGCACCAGCATCAGAGTATTGGTTATTACTACACACTTCGCAACTGGATGATGTGCCGCCATAGTTCACAGTATGTGCTGCCTTAAATGTACCCGGCACGCACTGCGTTGCACTGCTGGCATTTGCCGTTGCAATAACCTGACCAGACAGAGAGTCAGTACGGCACGCCGACGCACCACCTGTGTTATCATTATCAGAATTTGGATACATACCACCGGCCAGTCCATTGCACGCCGTGCACGACGTACCACTAACGTAATACCCCGACTTTGCAGTTACAGCCGCTGGCTTCTTGGTACAATTTGTCGGTGTACAATCTGTTTTTACCGTACCACTGGCATACTTGGTATACTGACATGTTCCTGGTGTGCATGCATTCCATGACGTCACACTGTTACAGTTTGTCGGGACACTGCCATTGACCTGTGAACCTGTCTTGTCGAATGTTCCATAGCACGACGATGACGTTATATCACCACCATCGGACGACGGATACAATACATCCGCAGACGAACACGACTTGGCCACACCTGATTCCAAATAATAATTCTTGCTGGCAGACGTACACGCTTTATGCGACTGCTGGCAATCTTTTGGTGTGCAAGATGTGGTTGTACCACTCTTGTAAATGCGATACCAACATCGGTCTGGGTGACACGCGATCACCGTTTGTGCTGCGCACCCTGTCGGCAACGCAGGCGCAATCTGAGAACCCGTATTGATCGCATTTTTATAGCAATTATCTTCCGATGATGTACCCGCATCAGAATATGAGTAATCCGAAGGACAAGCATTCAACCCTTGGTCTGTCCCGCTATTGAAAGAGAAAGTTCCACCACCGCACCAACTGTTTGCAGTACAAGTAGCGCACGCCGTTGCGCCTGCTTTCAAATACTGACCGGCAGTGCAAGTGTATGAATTCACCTTCCACCCAGCGTACAGGGTTGCGTCTGCAACCTTATTCCATGTGCGCGCCGATGCGCCCGCCGTGGTATAGTACTGCGTACCCTTGGTATAGTCCGCATTATCGTACCAACCCATAAATGTGTAACCAGTGCGGGTTGGGGCGGTTGTACTGATTGATGGCATTGCACTGTCGTACTTTGCCGTTGCATTCGCCGATTGACCACCCGTACCACCATTTGCATTAAATGATACAGTACTTGTTCTGGCAAAACACTTACTTGTTACCCATGCCTGACCAACAGAGCCCCCCTCAGTGAAAATCGTAGTGGTGTCTGTGCCACCATTCATACTGTACCCAGTGTCGCATGTCACATAACAGCTCACCGCATTTCCAGAAATCAACATAGTCGCACTACCATGTGTGACATTACAGCCGGCCGCACTGTACTGGGCGTACAATGTAGTATTCGCGGTAAATGTCGTATTTGATGACGGCAACGCCCCATCGTTTGTGATATAGCGTGTACCACCACTTTGTGCGGAATAGTAACCGTTAAACACGCTGTTTGTTTTGGTTGGCATTGTAATGCTGGTAATTGCCTTGGTCGCCGCGGCATCGCTGTACCAGCCGGTTGCATACTTCAAATAAATAGTCGATGTACCCCCTGTACCACCATTATTCATCAACGAAACAGTAAATGTACGCGGACTGCACGATGCAGATACACTGGCCGTGCCAACCGCACCTGTGACCGTAAACGACGTCGTCGCATTTGTGCCGCCGGACTGGCTGTAACCTGTATTACACGTAACCGCACAAGATACCTTGTTCCCAGAAATCGACATGGTCGCACTGCCGTTTGTGACATTGCAGCTGGCCGTGCTGTACTGGGCATACAATGTTGTATTCGCACTGAATGTTGTGTTCGACGGCAACGCACCAGCGTTTGTGATATAGCGCGTGCCACCAGATTGTGCGGAATAGTACCCGTTGAATACACTGTTCGCCTTGGTCGGCATTGTAACGCTGCTGATTGATGTGGTCAGCGCGGCATTGCTGTACCAACCAACACTAGGCACTTCATAGACAGCAGACATGCCACCCGTACCGCCATTTGCCGTTGCATTCAGTGTGATGGTATATGAACCAACCTCACAAGAACACGATGAACCGTTGCAGGTTGGGTTCTTGTAACCCGACGCACAGGTTGCAGTATATGTACATTTGTTGCCATCAGTCGATGCGGTGCACGATGCAACACCGGTGCCCTTGGTACACGCAACGCAAGATGCAATCTTACATGAATTTGAAACATAGTTCGGTGTCCATGTTGGTTCCACCCACGTTTCCACATTTGCAGAGTTAGAGCAGGTCACACCGCAGCTGCCTGACCCAGTGCCCGATGTTGTTTTACCTTTTGGACACGGTTCACAAGCGGTTGCCTCGTCATCACTGTATGAACCACGTGCGCACGCCGTGCCACGGGCAATCGTCGGGCGCGAATCCGTTAAATCACGTTCTTCATTATATTCGTCATAATAAACTTTCCGTCCATCGTTATCACAATATTCACCGGACGTGCAATAATCCAGGCCATTATTCACGGTCTCAACCTTTTCAGCAACAGACAATGTCCGATAGCAATCATTGATGTTTGAACTGCCGGCTGCACTCTCGAAATAATAACTGGTAGCAGTTCTACAACTCGTTATTCCACACGCACTGGTTGCACCGGTCACCAATGAAACGCCACTGCATGTTTGGCTGGGGCAATAACTGCCCGCCGGACATGTTGTGCATGATGTTGCACCCTTTGGTAAATACTGGCCCGCTTGGCATGTTACATTGACAGTAATCGCCCGCGGCGCGGCTGTACCGCCATCGCAAGTGTAATTAGAACCATATACAGAGCATGGACGACACGCATTGCCCGGCTTTGACGAGCCATCGGGTACCTTACTGGTCGAACTGTTGGTCATATAGTAACCCGCAGAACAGCTGGTATATCTCTTGTACGTTGGGCATGTATAGCCACCCGCGGATTGGACAGGGGCGGCCGTACCACCGGCACAGGTATAATTAGAGCCCATTTTGGAACATGGTTGACAATAGTTCCCAACCTTTGGCGTACCGTTGTGCGTCGTTGAACTCTTGTTGGCCGTCATGTAATAGCCGTGCTGGCAACTCAGATACGTTGGCAAACTGCTGCACGAATACCCCGCGGCAAGCGCATTACCGGCAAAAAATAAAGTTCCCAAACATACAAAAAAACGCAGAATTCTAGACATTCTTCCCACTTCTTTTTCTCTTTTATACATTATCTTAGAAAAAAACGCATAACCTGCGCAAGAGAAAAAATACTTTTTTATTTGCCCGTCGCGGGCAACGATGACGGTGCACACGTAAAAGTTGCTTTTTTGTTGAAATTCGACAAATTGTTGGTAAAATTCCACCCGTCAGATGCACAGAGCATAGCGGTCACGCGCCAAGCACGACCGAGGAAAGTCCGGACTGCGTGGGACAACACATCGGCTAATGACCGAGCGGAGCGATCCGACGATTAGAGCAGCAGTGACGAAACGATTAAATTCGAGTGAAACGGGCAATCTCTGTGTGCAGCAACTTCAAATAGGCCCCCATTGACAAGTCCCAAGGAGGGGGCGGGTAGAAGGCATGATGCCCAGTGGTAACATTGGGTACAGATTGATTATGTTCACTACCCTTGGGTTGGCCATATGGCAATCCATGGGCAGCACAGAATCCGGCTTATCGTGCATCTGACAAAAACCGCCCGCGTGGCGGTTTTTTTTAGTGAGAAAGTGATAGAGTGATACAGCGATAAAGTTACGTAAAAAAATTGTCATTGCGAGGAATGAAATGACGAAGCAATCCAGTGAATAACGTCGAGCAGGCAGGAATAGGGGCTAAGCAGTGCGAACGTAGCGCGTCAAAAATACCATCCGTAATTACGAGCTCTCTCGACCACCCCGTCGCATTCGCGCCACCCCTCCAATGGAGGGGAACTTGGCACTACCAGCACCCTTGTCATTGCGAGGAATGAAATGACGAAGCAATCCAGTAAATACAAAAGTGCGCCGATGGCGCGGCTCTACTAACTGGATTGCCACGCTACGCTCGCAATGACAAGGATGCTGTGAAACGAAACCGAGCGGCATGCGAAAGTTGCGGCAAGAACGCAGTCCGCAGGCGACACATAAGAGTGCGCCGTTGGCGCAACATTATCAACTGGATTGCCGCGCTGCGCTCGCAATGACAAGGATGCTAACAGCGTGTAAAAAACACGCCACAACACATATGCTAGAATCTCTGTCATTGCGAGGAATGAAATGACGAAGCAATCCAGTGAATAACAAAAGTGCGCCGATGGCGCGGCTTTATTTACTGGATTGCCACGCTACGCTCGCAATGACAAGGGTGCTAGTAAATCTATTATCTATGCTCTATTATCTATGCTCTAAAAAACGCGCCGAATGGCGCGTTTTTACATAACCTTGCCCTGTGTCGGGTAAAAGGTCAACTGAATCTTTTCCCATTTGTCAAATTCGGCAGTTGGCAGCATCTTGAACGGCTGGCACACGTTTATCGCGCTGCGGATTGTGTCCAATACGTACGCAAACGCGGGATCGGTTTCCGCGCGCGCCGCAGATTCAAACCAAACATCGCGCACCGTGCCATTACGACGCATTGTCAGGTGCGCCACCGCACGAATATCACTGATGTCCGAACGCGACGTGTCAATCGACCAACAGCGCGTCATTGCCACACGCAACGCGTCAACCACCGATATGGTCAATGTTCTGTCCAGTGATACAACCTCGCGATTGACACGGACAACCGTCTTTTTACGTGGGGCGGGTGTATCATCAGGTTTCTTGACCTCAGCGGGCTTTTCGGGCTCTGGCTGTTTTTTCTCGGGTTCTGGCTCTGGTTCTTCGACCAGCGATGGCGTTTCAATCGGCTTTGGCTCTGCGACCGGTGCGGGGGCGGGCTGGGGCTCTGGCTGTTTGGTTTCCGGCTGATTTTTTGGCGCGTCGGGCACACTGTCCGCATTCACGTTATGCAGGCGCGTTTCATCACCCGTGACACGCACGGCATTCAAATCAATTTCATAAATCTGAATCCGATCGGGCGCAACCAGTTTTGCACGCTGGGTCAATACCGCAAACGACGTCACCATAATGGCCAGCACAACCAAGTGCCCCATCACGGACATCAACAAATTTTCAGAATTAAAGATGTTAAATTTGCATTTCATAATAAAGTTCACCGTGTTTTATTCCCCGCCAACGGAGGGGTGGACGCGTCAGCGGACGGGGAGGGTCTCCGTTCTGCCAACATCACCAAATTCGCCCGTATCCACTCAATTACACCGCTCATATCTCTCTTTACATCCATGTCCTCTATATGCAATACCCGCATTCCTAAACTGCCCAAATACTGGTCGCGTTCTTCGTCATATTCAACCTTGTTATCATGCGTCCAACCATCAACCTCTATAACCAACTTTAATTCTTTGCAATAGAAGTCGACGATATAATTTCCAATGGGTTTCTGTTTGGTGAAATCATACCCCAGTTTACGTTGTTTTAACTCATTCCACAACAACGCCTCTGACAAATTTCCCGCATGCCTATTGGCACGGGAAAAACTGTTAAGATTATGGTTGTACAAATCCACCAGAACCCTCCCCACCGCACTTACGTGCGGCACCCCTCCGACGGAGGGGAATTATCTGTCCATCTGGGTGCGCAGGCCAACACGTTGAAAACCGGCGTCCTTTAATTTGCCCATGACCGACATCACCGCGCCATAGTCCGCGTGGCGATCGCCGTTTATCATAATCGTCAATTGCGGATTTTCACCACGCATCGCAATCGCGCGTTTGACCACTTCGTCCCGCGACAGTTGCATTTCACCAATATAATACCGCCCCGATGCGTCCACACTGATTTGAATTGCATGGTCATTTCCCGTCAGGGTTGTATGCCCCGCCGCCGGCAAGTCCAAATCAATACCCGTGGTCATCATAGGCGTAGTCACCATAAACACCGCCAACAACACCGTCATGATATCAATCATTGGCGTCAGTGAAATTGCGGCATCTGAATTTCTCTGTCTTCTGCGCGACATGTCGTCCCCTTATTTACGTGCGGATTGCATTTCACGACGTGTGTCGTCCAAATCATCGTACAGGTTATCAACCTTTTTAATAAAATACTGGTACGCAATCGCCGCTGGCACAGCCGCAATCAGCCCCAACGCCGTTGTACCCAGCGCGGTCGCCAACCCAGGGGCAACAACACCAATCGATACGGACTGGTTCACGCCGATGGACGAGAAAGAATCCATAACGCCCCAAATTGTCCCAAACAGACCGATAAACGGTGCAACATACGACACCATGGACAAAAACCACAAATTACGTTCAAACGGACGTGTCAGGCGGTCAACAATCAAATCCAGATTGTCTGTGGCCTTGATTTTAATTGGATTTTTTTTTGTGTAATGCCACATGCGGATTTTTTCAATAATAATTGCCCATGACATAATGCTGCCGATGACCAAGACAACCGATATAAACAATGTCATCAGATCGCCTGTAAACAGGTTTGTCAGCGAAAAACTGCTTGTAGTTTCCATTTTCCTTTCCTTTTCTTCAATTTTCTTATTCTGCGGTTATTTTCTGCAAAATCTGGTCGGGGATACGCTTTGGACGCATGTCGCCACCAATGTATGCCGCCGTACCGTTCAGTATAGCATAAATTTCCCCATCACGCACGAACTTTTGTTCAATCGACAGCGATGCCGCCCCAACGTGCGTTATCACAGATTCCACCGTCAATTCATCACCCAGTTTCAGCGGACGAATATATTTGATATTCAATTCACGAATAACAAACCCAACGTCGCCGGCGGCCGCCGCCACACCGTGCAGCCAATTCATGCGCGCACGTTCGGCGATTTCAATATACCGGCCGTGATAGACAATTCCACCTGCGTCCGTGTCCGCGTACGCAATCGCGAACGGAAATTTATGAATTTTTGACATGATTTACTTTTCCAGTCCCAAATGTTGATAGCCCGCATCGGTGATAACGCGCCCACGCGGGGTACGCTGAACAAAGCCCAACTGCATCAAATATGGCTCAATTACATCTTCGATGGTGTCTGCGGGTTCGGACAATGCCGCCGCCAAGTTTTCAATTCCAACCGGCCCACCGGCATAGTGCCGAACAATCGTCGTCATGTATTCGCGGTCTATTTCGTCCAACCCGCGCCCGTCAATATGCAACTGGAACAATGTGGTTTTGATTGTATCAGGCGAAATTTCATTGCGCCCCAGCGCACCCGCAAAGTCACGCGCACGTTTCAGCAATCTGTTCGCAATTCGTGGTGTGCCACGTGCACTGCGCGCCAATGTCAACGCCGCATCTGCATCAATCGGCGTACCCAAGATATTCGCACTGCGCACGATAATACGCGCCAAATCGTCCGGCGAATAGAATGACAGACGCAAATCAATGCCAAAACGGTCACGCAAAGGATTTGACAGCAACCCCGTACGTGTTGTCGCCCCCACCAGCGTAAACGGGGGCAGGTCAATGCGCACGCTTTTCGCCGATGGCCCTTCGCCCAACATGATGTCCAACTTGAAATCTTCCATTGCGGAATACAAGACCTCTTCAATCGCGGTGGGCAAACGGTGGATTTCATCGATAAACAGCACGTCCATTGGTTCAAGGGCGGTCAAAATCGCCGCCAAATCCCCTTGTTTGGTCAGCATGGGTGCGGACGTCGCACGAAAATTCGTCCCCAATTCATTTGCCACAATGTGTGCCAATGTTGTTTTGCCCAACCCTGGGGGGCCATACAACAAGACATGATCCATTGCCTCGCCCCGCGATTTTGCACCATTGATAAACACCGATAGATTCTGTTTCAGTGCATCGTGCCCGATAAAGTCCGACAGAGTATGCGGGCGAATTGACGCCGCCATTTCATCGGGAATACTCGGGTCTAAAAAACGTTTTGTATCTGCTTGCATGGTAAATTACAACAACTTGTCTTCGGAATTTTCACGCCCAACATAGGCCTTCAAATCATTATACATCTGGCGCAAGTCGGCCGGTGTGGCATAATTTGCATCGGCGTTTTTCACCCGAATTGTTTCCAAATCAATTTGCGCCTGTTTCTTTAATACCTGTGTCAGGTGCGCCGCAAATGCGCGTGCATCATCAGATTCCGCCGCCCCCTGTAATAACAACCCGCGATTTGGGCGTGGGGACAAGAATGCAAAGTCCGACAACGACGCATCAGGTGATACCAGCGCAAAGCCAGAAACCTCTGGTCGGCGCATCATGGCCTGCAACACATACCACGCGCCCAACTGGTGACCCGCCAGCCAAATTTTGTCACTGTCTTCGTTCTTGTTCTGAATCCAGTCAATAACTGTTGCGATGTCCAACATATTGTCGGCGGTTGTACCAATCGCCCCTTCGGAATCATTGACGCCACGATAGTTAAATCGCACCACCGAAAAGCCAATGTCCATAAACGCACGGAACATTGCATATGATACACGGTCATTCATATGATACTTTTGTCGTGGATTCCCAGACAGCACCACCGCCAGCGGCGCAGATGGTGTTTCAGATTTATGATATACCGCATGCAACTTGCCGGCTTCGCCAGAAATTATGACATCTACCATGTTTCCACCTTTCCTTATTCTGTACTTACTGGTTATAACGTTAGAACAAACAGATAACAATTTTCAATAAAAATATTTTTGCTTTGACACAGATACCACGAATGTTTTAAGATTTAATATAAAAAGAAAGAAAGGTTCTGAATATGGCTAAATTTATTTTGCCCGCGATAATCGCATCTGTACTGGCAATGCCCGCATTTGCGGACGATACCGAAATCGTGTATGACAATTTCCAGACAATCTATACCGAAACACCGGTTCAGTCGTACTATGCGTATCCAGACGACCCGAATTTTATTCCAGAAACCGAATTTATGGAACGTGCCGACAGTTTGGACTATGACCAAAACATCGTTGATGCCCGTGCCGCCGAAGAGCAGGCGCACCCCGGCGTCATGTTTGCCGACCGCCCAATGATTATTTGCCGTAATTTTGGGTGCACACGCCTGAACGATAAAATCACACGCACATTCTTGTTCAACAGTTTGGCAAACATGTTCATGATGAACGCGCATTCGCGCCTGTATATATGCGAGGCCGACCCGTTTTCACGCGATTGCCTGCAATCGGGTATTTCGTTTCCTGTGCGCAGCGGCATTGCCAATGCAATGGTCAAAATTCCAAAGGCCACAATTTCACAGGTCAATGTTTCAACCGGCCTGTCCAAGGCAACTGTTGGTATGACCTATGAATTTCTGGTAAATGGTATTGATCGCACATGCGAACCAACCGTAATGGACATTGTTGTGCCAATCAATTCACAGGCAACATTATCCAATCGTGAATTTGCGTGCAATATGACCAGCGACGGCGTATCTAATGTATCGCTGTTGGTCAGCATTGATTACATCGATTTGGACTATGGCATTATGGGCGGCTATTATTCACTGGGAATGCAGGGGCCAACCACCGGTGGTGGCACGGGTTATGCATTGTTCAAGACAGAATTTACAACGTCCGGCATGCAATTCCGTGCGGCGATCGAAGAAGAATCCGATTTGGGTGGTGCAAACAACCGTATGCGCACAATTCGCCCCGGGGAATATGCCGTTGAACCAATGAAAAAGTAAATGACCAGAACTGTTCTGATTATTGACGACGATGATATGTTGCGCCGCGTATTGGCGCGCGGACTGCAAGATGCCGAATTTAACGTTCTGTGTGCCGAATCCGCCGAAACCGGTGCGGAAATCCTGTCACGTATAACGGTTGATGCAATCGTGTTGGATCGTATGATGACCGGCATGGACGGGCTAACTTTCCTGACCAAAATGCGCGATGCGGGCAATGCGACACCCGTTATTATGCTGACCGCGATGACGGGCGCAGAAAACGCGATTGATGGCCTGTCCCACGGGGCGGACGATTATCTGGCCAAACCATTCCAACTGCGCGAATTGGTTTTGCGCCTGAATAATATAATGAAACAGCGCGCGGTGCGCGGCGCGTCCGTCCAAATGCCAGATGGACTGGTATTTGCCGACGGGGAATTTTTTATCACCGACGCCACCGGCACACCACGTGTTTTGGCGTTATCGGGCGAAGAAAAGAAATTACTGACCCATTTAACCCAACCAATGGGCAATATTGCGCCGGCGTCACCAATGGTTGCAAAACGCTTGCGCATGAAATTAAATGGTGTATTATCAAATCTGGATATAATAACAATTCGGGGGCGGGGCTATAAAATGGTATACACCGCACCTGATAAACCCAAGGACTGAGAACATGAGATTGATGCCACGCAGTTTTTTATGGCGTACAATATTGATGATTACCGTGCCCCTGATTGTGGCACAGGTTATTGTGGCAAACGTATTCTTTGGCAATCACTGGCAACGTGTGCATTCCACGCTGGCGCGCACGCTGGCGGGCGAAATTACCACAATGATGAACTTTGTCGATACAGACAACACCGACGCACTGAACGCAATGGCGCGCGACGTCGGCATCAACGTATCAATAAACCAGCACCTGAACCGTCCAAAGCATAATGATAATGACGCGCGTGAAATGGGACATCTGGCATCAGAATTGTCCAAGCGCATGAACCGCCACGCCGATATTTATATGGACAAGGGCAAGCGTCTGATTTTCGTGGACGTCCCAACGAACAACGGTCAAATTGCAACATTCGGCACATCGCTGTATCGCGTATATTCCACCAGTACAGAGGTGTTTATCATCTGGTTGTGCGGGTCATTCCTGATTGTATTGATATTGATTTCGCCATTTATCGTCCTGCATACACGCAGTATTCGCCGCATTGCCAAGGCCGCAAATCGTTTTGGCCGCGGTCTGGACGCCCCAGGATTCAAACCATCGGGTTCACGCGAAATCCGCGAAGCGGCCATCGCAATGATTACGATGAAAGAACGCCTGAACCGGTACAATCGCACACGTACAGACATGCTGAACGCGGTCAGCCACGATTTGAAATCACCACTGACACGCATGCGCTTGGCGGTTGAAACGGGCAGTGCGACAAACGACGAACTGATTCACGACATTGACCGCATGACAGAAATGGTCAACGGTTATCTGGCGTTTGCACGTGGCGAAATGCCCGAAATTGAACAGTCCACAGAATTACCGGCAATGTTGTTGCGTATTGCGCGTGACGCCGCACCGAAAAAGACAATTGAAACGTCATTCCCAGATACGCCGGCCCAATTCTATGCGCGTCCGATGGCGTTGGCGCGTGCATTTGGCAATATCATTGAAAATGCCGCCCGCTATGCCCAAAAGAAAATCCGCATCACAGAGGTTGACACCGCCGACCAAGTCGAAGTGATTATTGAAGACGACGGCCCAGGCATTTCAGATGACAAAAAGGCCGACGCATTGCGCCCATTTGTCCGTCTGGACAACGCGCGCGGCCGCGACACCGGTGGCACTGGGCTGGGATTATCAATCGCACAAACCGCGATTGAAAACCACGGTGGCCAGATATTCTTGGAAAACAGCGATTTGGGCGGTCTGCGCGTGCGCGTTGTTTTGCCGATGTAGGTTTCACAATTATTTCGACGGGTAATTAAAATGAATTTGTATAAATATGTATCAGATGCGATAAACGACAAACTGGGCGTGGCGGTCAAACTGGATGTGCCACGCAATCGCGAATTTGGTGATTTTGCCACAAATGCCGCGATGGTTATGGCAAAAAGCGCGGGGAAAAATCCACGCGAATTGGCGGGCGAATTGTTGCCACGCCTGCGCGAATTGGACTTCGTTGCCGATGTGTCGGTTGCCGGCCCTGGGTTTATCAACATTAAATTGCGCGATGATTTCTTGTGGAACGCCGCCGCACAATCCCAAACACCACACGCCGAAAAAACGATGAAAATCGATTTGGATTACGGTGGCTATAACGTGGGCAAGGCATTACATATCGGCCACCTGCGTACTACAATCGTGGGCGACACGTTCAACCGTATTGCCAAATCGTTGGGTCACACAACAAAAAGTTATAACCATATTGGCGACTGGGGGCGTCCAATGGGGCTGATTATCGCATGGATTCAGGAACACGGCATGCCTGAAACCGCCGCCGAATTGAACAAAATTTACCCCGCATCAACCGCCCGTGCCAAGGAAGATGACGCATGGATGGCCCGCGCCAAGGAAACCACCGCAAAATTGCAGGCGGGTGACGGCGAATGCAAGCGTATCTATGACGCATTCATGAAAATATCGTTGGCGCAAATGGACACGGTTCTGCAACGTCTGAACGTATTGCCGTTTGATGCAACAATGGGCGAACGTGGCGTTGCGCAATACGTTCCTGAAATGCAGGAAATTCTGGAATCAAAGCATCTGTTGACAATGGACGACGGCGCAATGATTGTGAACATTAAACGCGACGATGACCGCGCACCGATGCCACCACTGATGTTCCGTACCAGTGCCGATACCCAGACATATGCCGCGGCGGATTTGTCGGCCATTTATTACCGCACAAAAACAGATCACCCAGATATCATTGGCTATTTCACGGATTCACGCCAAAACTTGCATTTTCAACAGGTTTTCCGTGCCGCGCAACTGGCCGAAATCACAAAAGCCGAATTGTTCCACACAGGATTTGGCGCACTGACCGGCGCAGACGGTAAACCATTCAAAACCCGTGACGGTGGCGTCGCAGAATTGCTGGACATTTTGGACACTGCGCGTGATGCCGTGCGCGAACGCACAACCGACGCCGGCAAAGAACTGGACGACGATACCGTCGACGCAATCGCATTGGCGGCGGTGAAATTCAACGATTTGATTCACGATGTCCGCGCAGATTACGTGTTCGATCCCAATCAAATCACCAGTTTCGAGGGACGCACCGGCCCATACATCTTGTACACGGCGGTACGTTTGAACTCTGTTCTGCGTCGTGCAGGCGATGCGTCAACCGCAGAATTGACCGAATTGACCACAGACGAACGCAATTTGTTGATTGAAATTCTGGACTTTGAACGCACAGTGCAGGGCGCATTTGACAATCGTGCAACCGATATGATTGCAAATTACGCATATGATTTGTGCCAGTTGATAAATTCGTTCTATCATAACTGTCCAATCCTGCGTGATGATGTCGCGCCAGCGGCACGTGCCCAGCGTTTGCACATCGTACGCATTGCCGCCGATACACTGGCACGCACGATTGACCTGATGGGGCTGCGCGTTCCCGCCGAAATGTAAAGTTCAAATAAATAAAATCCGTGCGCCATTTGGCGCACACTTTATTTGTACTTTGAACTTTATTTATACGGTATTATAATACCATACGGATTTTTCTTGACATTTCTGGGACATTGCGTCATAATACGTGCGCTAAATTAGTAAAAACCTAAGGAAAACATAAAATGGCAGCGACAAAATCGTTAAAACAGTGCGAATTGGACGCCAAATGGTATCTGATTGACGCAACTGACTGCACACTGGGACGTTTGGCGGCATTTACCGCGAACATTCTGCGTGGCAAGAACAAGCCAACATGGACACCAAACATGGATTGCGGTGACCACGTTATCATCATCAACGCGGACAAGGTTGCACTGTCTGGCAAAAAAGCGGACAAGACCAAATTCTTTTGGCACTCTCTGTGGACTGGCAGCACCAAGGAACGCACACTGGGCCAGATGCGCAATGAAAAACCAGAACAGTTGGTTTTCAACGCTGTAAAGCGCATGATGGGTCGTCGCACCGCGGTTGCTTTGGCGAACCAGCGTTTGACCAAACTGCACGTTTATGCAGGCGCGGATCACAAACACGCCGCCCAGAAACCAGTTGTTATCAACTTTGCCGAATTGAACCGTAAAAACAAAAGGGGCGAATAATGACAGAAGCAAAGAAAACCGCAACAGCGGCAAAAACAGTTAAAAAGGCCGCCCCAGCCAAGAAAACAGTTGCCAAGAAAGCAGACGCAGCGGCAGCCGTTAAATTAGCAGGCGCAACATACGCAACCGGCAAACGCAAAGATTCCGTCGCACGCGTTTACTTGGTTCCGGGCAAAGGCAACATCTTTGTCAACGAAATCCCAGCCGACAAATATTTCCGTCGTCCTGTGTTGCAGATGATTATCGCCCAACCATTCGGTGTGACAAAACGCGAAACCGCGTATGACATTCACGCAATGGTTATCGGTGGTGGTCTGTCTGGTCAGGCGGGTGCTGTTAAACACGGTATTTCCAAGGCATTGGAAAAGGTTGAACCAGAATTGCGTCCAGCATTGAAAGCCGCTGGCTTCTTGACCCGCGACAGCCGTGTTGTTGAACGTAAGCACTTTGGTCACCACAAGGCACGTCGTTCGACACAGTTCAGCAAACGTTAATATTTGCGAACAAAACAAAAAAACACCATACGATTTGTATGGTGTTTTATTTTCACCCTAAATACTTGACATTTATTTGTTTTGTACTATATATACCTGTGTCAGGGGCATAAATCCAAAGGAGTCACGAATGAACAATACAGAAACTGCAACTATGTTATCTAAAGATAAAGAATTAGACCAAGAATTGGCCAAAATCCCACTTAAAACGACTGGGGCTTGGTTGGATGCGGAATTGAAAAACATTCCACACACAAAAAACGAACAAAAAAGCATTGCACGTCGTACCGCATTGGGTTTTGCGGCTGGTTTGGCGGCGATGCCTGCACTTATATTGGGCACACATATTCAGCAGGCCCCGCGTGGCACAACACAGTCCGCCGACTATTCATTAAAAAACCGTTTTGCAACCGCATACGTTGCGGACACACCGAATAGCCAACAAACATGGACAGAGGTTCATACCATAACAGATGAATACGGCACGCATTATTACACAACAAAGCATGGCTATACACCAGCAGATGGTTCAACATATGTTTTAATGGGGGTGTTCGCGTTGTTGGGTGCAGGGTTCGGTTCTGTACACGCTACAGAAGCAGTTGCACAAAAACGCAAACGTTTGTTTGCACAAAAGCAACAGCAAACACGCTAGCAAACAAAAATCCCGCAAAATGCGGGATTTTTTATTATTGCGTTTATAAAAAAGTTGTGTATAATCACACCGCAATTACCTAGGGGAAAAGCATGTTTACAAAAGAAAAAATCAAAGATTTACATTATTCCGTAAACGGAACAATTTCTGCTGCCGATGTTCAGGCCGCAGCCGATGAAATTCTGACAGAATATGGCAAAACCGCAAAAATGGCTGGCTTCCGTCCAGGGCACATTCCTTTGTCCGTCCTGCGTCAGAAATTCAATGCATCTGCCACATCCGAAGCGGTAGATAAATTGATGAACAAAGACCTGAATGATTACGTCGCAGACAAGAAAATCCGTCTGGCCGGCGCACCAAAGGCCGATTTGGCGGGTTGGGAATTTGGCAAAGACGTTGAATATTCCTTGGAATTTGACATTCTGCCAACATTGCCAGAAATTGATTTGGAAAAATACACAGTGACCAAGAAAACAACCACACTGAACGAAGCAGAGGTTGACAAAGCCATTGAAAACCTGCGTCGCAGCCGCAGCACCGCTGAAAAACAGGACGAAAAATACCAGGCAGCCGATGGCGACACAGCCGTAATTGACTTCAAGGGGTTCATTGGTGACGAAGCATTCGAAGGCGGGGCCGCCGAAAAGCATCACCTGATTTTGGGTTCTGGCGCATTTATCCCAGGGTTCGAAGATCAGATTATCGGCCACAAATCCGGTGACGAATTTGACGTCAATGTTAAATTCCCAAAAGATTACCATGCTGAAAACTTGGCCGGCAAAGACGCACGTTTTGCGGTCAAGGTTCACGAAGTTCGCAAGCACATCTTGCCAGAATTGAACGACGAATTGGCACAGGCCGTTGGTCAGGAATCAGTTGCAAAATTGCGTGAACACATCGCAAAAATCTATAATGACCAATATGCCGAGGCCGCACAACGCGACATGCGCAACGAATTGTTGGACATCTTGGCGAACAATGTCAAATTGGAATTGCCAGAAATCTTGGTTGACCAAGAATTGAACATGGCGAAATCCGAACACGATCGCGAACACGCGCATTGCGACGACAAATGCAAGTCCGACGATCACAAATGGGACGAAAAGAAAGAACGCAAGGAAGCCGAACGCCGCGTTAAACTGGGCTTGATTTTGGCAGAATGGGGCACTCAGAACAAAGTCGAGGTTACCCGTGACGACTTGCAACAAGCTGTATGGGCCGAAGCGTCCCGCTATCCAGATCCAAAGCAAGTTTTTGAATTTTATAACAAGAACCAGAACGCTTTGGCAATGTTGCGCGGTATGATTTTCGAACGCAAGGCATTGGACGCCATGCTGACACACGTGAAACAGAAAGAAAAGGCCGTAAAGCCCGAAGAACTGTTCCAAGCAGCAAAATAATAAAAACGCCCCATCGGGGCGTTTTTTTATCCCCCTCCCGCGGAGGGGTGTCCGCATCCGCGGACGGGGAGGGTACAAGTCAACGATATAAAACCTTGGTCATTGCGAGTATAACGAAGCAATCCAGTTGATAATGTCGCGCAGCGCAGACGGAATTTCCTTGCATTTTCAAAAAAAATCCCGTATAATCCGTCTGGTTTTGCGGGTGGGCGCATTACCAATCCGACTAACCCCACAAGTCCTTTGCTTTATTTTTGCAAATGGCAAACTTTGTATGAAATTTCTCTTATGAAAGATTTATCCAAAGATTTATTCAACCCAATATCCGGCGAAGATTTCGTCCAGATGTTCGACAAGGACTATGGCACACAGGAAACTTTGCAGGGTTATGCAACCAAGGGTACTGTCAAAGACATTCGCGGCGATTTCGCGATGGTTGACGTTGGTCTGAAATCCGAAGGCCGCGTTCCATTGAAAGAATTTGGCGCATCTGTCCCATCTGTTGGCGACATTATTGATGTCTTTGTTGAACGCTATGAATCCCGCGAAGGGACAGCAGTTCTGTCATACACCAAAGCCCGCGCTGAAAAAGCATGGAAAGATTTGGAAAAGACAGTTGCCGAAGGCGTTGACCCAGAAGGTACAATTATCGACGTTGTCCGCGGTGGTTACACTGTTGACTTGGGTGGTGTATTTGCATTTATGCCATCGTCCCAGGTTGATCACAAACCAGTTCGCGATGCAAAATCGTTGATTGGTCTGAAAGACAAATTCCGCGTTTTGAAGATGGACGCATTGCGCACAAACGCAATCGTATCACGTCGCGCAATTCAGTCCGATTCTATCGCGGCTGCACAACGCGAAGCGATGAAGAACATCACACTGGGTGCTGTTATCGAAGGCACAGTCAAGAACATCACAGATTACGGTGTGTTCGTTGATTTGGGTGGTGTTGATGGTTTGCTGCACGTTACCGACCTGTCTTGGAAACGTGTAAATCACCCACGCGAATTGGTTCACGTTGGTGAAAAAATCAAGGTCAAGGTTATCCAGTTCGATCCAGAATCCCACCGTATTTCGTTGGGTGCAAAACAGTTGGAAGCCGACCCATGGGATACAGCGTCCCGCGCATTCAATGTTGGCGACACAGTATCGGGCAAGGTTTCATCTATCACCGATTACGGCGCATTCATTGATTTGGGTAACAATATCGAAGGTCTGGTTCACATGTCTGAACTGTCTTGGACAAACAAGAACATCCACCCAAGCAAAGTTTTGCAAGTGGGTCAGGACGTCAACGTTGTTGTCTTGGGCATCGATCAGGAAAAACGCCGCATTTCGTTGGGCTACAAACAACTGCAACCAAATCCATGGAAACAGTTTGCAGAAACCCACAACGTTGGCGATGTTGTAACTGGCCCAATCAAGAACACCACAGAATTTGGTCTGTTTGTTCAGTTGACCCCAGAATTGGACGGTATGGTTCACATTTCCGACCTGTCTTGGAACAAACTGGACGAAGAAGAACTGAAAAAGTTTGTTCGTGGCCAAGAAGTAACAGCGAAGATTTTGGACATCAATCCAGAAAAAGAACGCGTTACACTGGGCATCAAACAGTTGACCGAAAGTGCCGACAACGCACACGTTGCCATCAAGAAAGGCGCAGTTGTGTCCGGTACTGTTTCTGAAATCACACCAGACGAATTGATTTTGGCATTGCCAAACGAAATCCGCGGTGTTATTCGTCGCACAGACCTGTCACGCGAAAAAGCGGAACAGGACACCAGCAAATTCAAAGTGGGCGACACAGTCGAAGCATCTGTTGTTTCCGTTGAAGACAACACTGTTAAACTGTCCATCCGCGCATTGCAGGTGACACTGGAAAAACAGGCCGTCAAAGAATACGCTAATCAGGCCGACAGCGGCTCTGTATTGGGCGACATCTTGGGTGCTGCGATTGAAAACAGCAAAAAATAATTTACGTTTGTAAATTATACCTAAAATCCCCGACGCCCTTGTCGGGGATTTATTTTTATGTTATAATCCATATGCTATGAAAACAGACAAAAACGAATTATTGGTTTTAATGGGTGCACCTGGTGCGGGCAAGGGGACGTTTGCGCGTCTGCTGCGCCAGCGTTGCGAATTTAACTATATCGAAACCGGCGCAATTCTGCGTGAAATGCCGGCGGATTCGGAAATAGGGCGTTTGATTGCACGGGGCGATTTTGTACCCGACAAATACTTGTTCGATTTGATGCAATCAAAAATCACCCCCGACCGCGATGTGTTACTGGATGGATTTCCGCGCACATTGGCACAGGCCCAGTGGCTGGTCGACACATACGCTGACAAATTCAATGTTCACGTAATGTATTTGAACGTGCCATGCGACATTATTCTGGAACGTCTGCGCCGCCGCCTAAACGCGGGCAGTGCACGCGCCGACGACAACGATGCCGCGGTTGTTCAACACCGCTTGGACAAGTTCAACGAAACAACAATGCCGGCGATTGATTGGTTACGCACGGCGGGCGGAATCCATTTTTCTGACGTTGATGTCAGTGCCGACGCCGCCGAGGATAACTTTGTGAACATATTGGCCGCATTGGATTAAAAAAAAACGCCCACACGGGCGTTTTTTAATTTACACGACACGACGTCGCATCAAATTAAACATCGCAAACCCCAACAGCAAAATCATTATTGCAATCAAGATTGTTGATGCGGTCTGTTCGTATTCCGCAAATGGCAATTTCATATTCATGCCATAGAATCCCACCACAACCGTTGGCACGGCCAAAATAATGCTCCACATGGTCAAACGATTGACGTACATGTTCGAATCCATATTGATGACGCTTTCAAATGTTTCTTTGATGGATTTCAGCATCTTGCTGTACGACGTCACAACCTCGGTCGCCTGTGCCAATTCAATGCGCGCGTCTTCTAACAAATCTTCGGCATCTTCGGATTTAACAAATCCGCGCATTTTTTCCAGTTTGTCCAGCACCGCCACATTACCCTTGATGCCCGCCATGTACAAGGTATAACTGTTTTCAACCTCTAACAACGCCAACAGGTTGCGACGACGCACGCGTTCCAGCAACGCCTGCTTGGATTCCAAAACACGCTTGTTTAATTCTTTCAAGAAACGCAGATACGATTCCGCAATGTAATAAATAATATTCAGAATAAATTCTTCACGCGTTGTCTTTTCGTCTTTCTTGATTTTGTCCAGCAAATCGCACCGCTTGCGACATACGGTAATCACGCGCGACGTGGAATAAATAATCGACAACGGTTCGGTATGCCACAACGTGTCCGTTTCGCGATTGATAATGGGGAAACGAACAATTATAACCTTATAGTCATCTTCGACCTCAATACGCGGCTGTTCATCGGGATCTAAAATGTCCGATATAGTATCTTCGTCAATCTTGTATTCTGTTTGCAGTTTTTCAAAATCTTCGTGATCAGGGTTTCCAACGTTCACCCAAGAGAATGATTTTAACTTTTCCGTAACAAACATAGCCATTCCCCTTTGTACTGCTGTAATTTTTAATGCTGGTATTCTAGCCCACGATTTACAAAAAATCAATCAAATCTGGGAATTCATACCAATATTTTTTCATGTAAATTGCGACTATAATACGCAACATGAAATCACAGACCAATTCTTTTACAATCGCACAATACCTGTTGTTGGGACTGGGTATAATGCTGTGCGTGTGGTTTATATTTTTTGTAATAAAATAATTATGCTGCGCGTGCCATCTGACCACGACGCATCAGAATCATACGTCGTGTTTGCTCGTCCAATTCTGCCGCATCTTGCGCGGCGCGCTGTGCCTCTGCTTCTTTCTCTTTTTCCTTGCGTTCAGAAATCTGTTTTATTTTCTTTGCGCCATATAACGCGCCCGCCGTACCAATCGCCGCGCCCAATGCCGGCACAATCATATCTGGCAAAATGGTTGTCGCCGCATAAGATAAACTGCTGCCCACAACGCCCAACACGCCCAGCTTGGCAATACCACGCTTGAATATACTGCGCTTTGCCGCGCCTTTGACAGCACCTTTTGCGGCTTGCTTTGCTGCCCCCCTGGCAACGCCACGCGCCGCACTGCGCCCACCAATGGATTTTATGCCACGCCCAATCCAGTAAAACGGATCGGTGTAATCCAAAACCTTCCAAAACCAACCATCGGTTGCAGACGCCGCCGCACCCTTGGCGGCCTGTTTACCAATTTTTTTACCTGCGGATTTAGCCGCGCTTTTTGCCCCAGATTTTGCACTGGCCTTTGCGGCGGCCTTGGCCACGCCCTTGATTCCATATTTTGCAATTATTGACCAAACCATTTGAAAATTCCTCCCCCGAAACATTGTGAATTATATCATAAATAAAAAACACATAAAAGGTATTGTTTTTCGCCACACAATGTTTTATATTACGGTGGTTGTCGGGGTGTAGCTCAGCCTGGTAGAGTACTTGCATGGGGTGCAAGGGGTCGCAGGTTCGATTCCTGTCACCCCGACCAAAAATTTAACCGTCCGTTATGGGCGGTTTAATTTTTGCGCGATTGGAATCGAACCTGCGAGAAGAGCAGGTTCGAACCGCAGGCACAAGGCAGACGTCAGTATGCCGGTTCGCACCAGCGAATGTGCCAAGGTCGGCGTCAGCCAATCCTGTCACCCCGACCACAATAAAAAAAAGCGGTTTCTAACCGCGTTTTTTATTGTGCTTGTGGGGATGCACGCAATCGGCCTCTTATTGCGTCAGCAATATTTGGTTCGACAACGAGTACGTGAAAACAAGCACCGCGCAGTTTGAACTAAAACGAGTGCCCCACAGCCACGGCGTATTTATACGGCGTGCGCGAGGAATTCCTGTCACCCCAATATCAATTCACCCCTTATGAATACATGCATATTGTTGGTATGGCGCGCATGCGGTAAAATACATATTGTCCGGACAGTTCTTTCACACACAAACAAAAAAGGATGCAATATGTCAAAAACAGATAACAAGAAAGGCAAATGTAAACACTGTGGTCAAATCCACAACACCTGCGATTGCAAACGCCCCGCATGCGACAAAAAAACAAATGAAAAATAACACCAAAACCGCCAAATTCTTGGCGGTTTTATTTGATGTAAATTTCTGCTTGCACGAATCGGAAAAAAGTTATTAGTATGCGGCATATCAACAAACCGTATATGGGGGTGTGTTCATGATTGTAGGCATTGGAATTGACTTGGTGGACAGTGGTCGTTTCTTGGATTGGTCTGCGTTCAAGAAACAGCGTATTTTTACCAAGAAAGAATTGGAATATGCAGATACCGATAACGCAAATGCGGAAAAACATCTGGCAAATTTCTGGGCCGCGCGCGAGGCATGCTTAAAGGCACTGGGCACGGGATTTGGCGACGACATTGCATTCTCGGACGTGTCGGTTGTCCACAATGATGCGGGCCGCCCTGAATTATTGATTGCCGGCGGGGCCAAGGCGGTATTAAAAGAACTGGCGGGTGGCGACGCAACGGTGCACCTGTCAATCACCGACCAAGATGATTATTCCGCCGCAATGGTTGTTATCGAAAAGAATTAAAAAAACGCCCCCACGGGCGTTTTTTAATTCCCCTCCCGCGGAGGGGTGTCCGCGTCCGCGGACGGGGAGGGTTACCGTTTAGTGATAGAGTGACATAGTGATATAGTGAACGTGTCCGCCAACGGCGCAATTTTTTCACTGGATTGCCACGCGTCGCTATGCTTGCTCGCAATGACAGAGATTCTAGCACGTGTGTCGCCTACGGACTGTGTTTCTGCCACTATCATTTTACTTGGCTCTACTAGCACCCTTGTCATTGCGAACGGAGCCGAAGCAATCCAGTCAGTAGAGTCGCGCCGAATTGGCGCACATAATTTGAACTCTGAACTTTTCCACTTGTATTTATTTCATAAACCGCATATAATCCTGATGTCGTTGGGTGTTCCGACGATGGGGTGTAACGACCCTTGCACAAGCGTCAATAGTACGGTTATTTGGCGCGCAAATTGCGCCAATTTTTGTATTACGACGAAAAACAAACTCCTGATTTATTGGTCAGGAGGGTTGCTGAATATCAAATAAGCAACACAATTCTTGTGATTGTCGTTAACCTCCTGGCCACCTGTGAAAACCGGTGGTTTTTAATTATAAAAAAAACAGGAGATAAAGACATGAAAATCAAACAAATAATTATCGCATTTGCCATAGCTATACCGATACTCGCCATGACCAATACGGCCAGTAGTGCAAAGAAGGTTTGTCCGGCCGCAGCATGCGGGATTGAGGACGCATCCGATCCAATCAACGACGTCAGATGCGCAACATATTCGGATTCATGTTACAATGGTTACCGCGTCAGAAATTGTAAGACATGCCAGACAGGAATGTCTTTATCCAGTGCAACAACATCTGTGGTTGGATGCATCAACACCGTGAACTATAACGATTGCGTTTTTAGCCCTGTTGGCCCTGTTGACCCAGATGACTGCACGGGGGCATGTTCTATTGGCACAACGTACACAACCATAGGTGGAACTAATTGCAAAACATCCGAGACCCCCGCATGTTACGGCACACAAAAATTATTATCATGCAAAACATGTCCGACAAATTATACCCTAACCACAAAAAGAGTAATCACGGATAGTTGCGGCACAAAAACATACAATACCTGTGTACAAGATTCCAGCCCCTGCGACGGCACATGCAAGAACTGTATCAGCAGTATAAAATGGCTTCCACATGGCGATGGGGTTGAATCACGCATAACCAAAACTTGTAATACTGCAACCTGTGAATGCCTCACCAACACCGAATTCAGATGCACCAAGGGTTATTATGGCACCGCCATGGCAGCACAGTTAAACAACTGTATCCAATGCCCTGGGGCTGGAACATCGATTGCGGGCAGCAACGACAGCATAACAAATTGTTACGCCACATCAGGCAATGACGGCACCGGCGAATACGAATACGAGCCATGGTGTTATTACAGCGAATAAAAAACGGGGCATCGTCCCCGTTTTTTAGTGAGTAAGTGATAGAGTGATAAAGTGATGTAGTTTTAGAATATAAAACTTAAAAATGTGTCGCCTGCGGACTTCGTCCTTGCCGCATCCTGCGCTTCGCTTGGATTCATTCCGTGGCCTGACCACGGAATCTAGGTAATAATGTTGCGCTGCGCGCAGCACCAATTCACTGGATTGCCACGCTGCGCTCGCAATGACAGTGTGTAAAAAACACGCTACAACACATATGCTAGAATCTCTGTCATTGCGAGGAATGAAATGACGAAGCAATCCAGTGAATTAAAAAGTGCGCCGATGGCGCACAATATCTATTATCTATGCTCTATTATCTATGCTCTAAATAAAAACGCGCCATTGGCGCGTTTTTATTTAATTCAACGGCGGAAAACATTCGTCACCACCAATTACACAACATGCAGATGTCCCATCGCCCATGTCTGAATACACTTCGCCTGTGCAACAACCATAGGCGTCTGGGGCTTTGCCATCTTCGCAAATCGGTGTGTCGTCCGTGTCTGTGTCGGCATCGTCATTCGCCACGACAACATCATTATAACCATCGTCATATTTTATAACTGTTTCAGTGTCATAATTTGGTGCTGCAACAAACATCTTTTCCTGCTGCGATACGCTGTACGCCGGTTTAGACGCGATTACTTCTTCTTCGCTGGCAATGACGCGTTCTGGTTCGGCGACCGGCGTAACCGTTGGCACGGTGGGCACAACAACAGTTTCTGGTTCTGATACCGCCGGCGTTACGGGCACGGGCTCGGGTTCTGGTTCGACCGCTGGCGCGACATCAACCGGTTCTGGTTCACTGACCGTAACCGGAACAGGTTCGGGTTCGGGCTGTGCCACCACAGGGGCAGGGGCGGGCTGTTCCACCACCGGTTCTTTGACCGTAACCTGTTGTGCGGCAACAATGTCAGATTCCGATATAAACGGCGACGCCGCATTCGCATCAGATTCTGTCTTTGCAGTATCCGCGGTTGTTGTTGCCGCCGCCGGCACAGACGCCGTCAAATCAGGCACACTGTCGCCATTGCGTTGCTGGTACAGCCACAGTGTAAATATTGACATCGCAATCAACAGCACCAACATAATGTAATACATCAAATTTGGCTTTTGCGAACGCCCATCGTTTCCATCAACCGCAACGGGGGCAACACCGGTAATTGGCGACACCGGACGCACATTTGGTGCGGACACGGGTGCAGGACGCACAGGCGACACAGGCGTGGCCGCCATTGGTTGCTGAATTGGTTCTGGCTGGGTTGCGGGCTGCGCCACAGGTTGGGTAAAATCCGTTGCCGCGGGCTTTAACGAATCCAACATTGGTGCACTGACGGGCTCTGACACACTGGGGGTATCATCGCGCAGTGGCACTTGCTGGGGTGCATTGTCCGCATCGTGAATGTGTGGCGACACCGGTGGCGTAAATGACAGTGGTGCAACCTCTGTCACGTCTTCTGCGGCAAATGTTGGCGCATCAAATTGCGGTGCGGTGTCCTGTACAGGTGCGGATGCTGGCGAACCAAATTCAATCGGTTTGAACGCGATTTCCTCGTCCAAGATTTCTGGATCTTTATCAAATAATGGTTTTACTTCTTCGTCGGCCATCTGTTCTGCCTTTGGTTCAATTTGTTGTTCTGTTGTTGTAATTGTTAAATCGGTTGGTTGTGGTGTGGTCACCGCATAGGACGTTGCCGCCACATCATCACCCGGCACGCGCACCAATATATCACGTGCCGCGCGCGCATCATCATCGGCCACCACCAAACGACGCTGTGCATTTGTCAGACGACGCTTTGCACGGTTCAGTTTTTCGGTTGTGGCATCAATCTGGGCCTCTGTCCGCAGAATCTTGGACGCAGATTGCTTGGTTGGTTCGCGTCCAATAGATTTTCGCTGTTGCGACAATTTCGCACGCAATTCGCGCACACGCGATTGTAATTCACCAATCGTGGCGTTTGTGCGTTCAATCGTATCACGCGCCGTGTCGGCCGACGCCGTCGCCGCATCCAAACGTTCGGTTGCGCTGCGCCGCACGGACGCATTACGAAACGCCGCCAACGCGCGCACCGCATCAGACAGATTTTCATCATTGTCATACGCACGCAATAATTCGGAATATACGTCCAGACCTGTGTATTCTATGTCCAGTTTTTGATATTTATTGTCTTTCTTTGGACGAACGGTTTCCAAGTCCACATGCCAATCATTGACCAAAATATCGTCCCACTTGCGCCCATCATCAGAATCAATCACCAACAGCGCATTTGGCTTTGTATCATTTACGGTTTCGTCCAGCACAAACACCAGCCGGCCCGTATTATCAAAATACGCGACCAAGCGGTTTTCACCAATCTGATATTGGCGCGGTGTAATGGTGCTGGTAATATCTTCTCTCTTGCTTGGCATGTTCTGCATAATCCCCCACAGATATAATTACTTTTTCTTTGGCGGCGTGAATTGATATGCCTGCTTGCAATGTTCATAGCAATACGGTTTGCCCACAAACACGGTTTCGCCACAGAAATGGAAGTTTTCAGAATCCGGATCACCAATCGGCCAACGACACTGATTAGGTTTCAGGTTCGCCATTTCCAGCGAGTGCTGAATAATACGCTGATGCATGGCCAGTGTTTTGTTGTTGACCGCTTTGGACGCCTTGGGCGCGGGTGCAACCTTGGTCGCTGGCTTTTCCGCCACCTTGGCTGCTGGTTTCTTTGGGGCCGCGGTGGTCTTCTTTGCTGGGGCAGCGGTCGCTTTTTTCGCCGCCGCTGGCGTTACTTTTTTCGCAGGCGCGCTTGCCTTTGGCGCAGTGGCCTTGGTCGCCGTTTTCTTGGCTGGGGCGGCGGTTGTTTTTTTCGCCGCCGCCTTTGGTGCGGCCGGCTTGGCGGTCTTGGTGGCCTTTGGTGCGGGCTCTGGCGTGGTGGTGGCAACACCACCGGCCTTTGGATTCCAGCCCAGTCGGTTTAATTTACCAACCACGGCGTTCTTGCTGATGCCCAGACGTTTGCCGATTTCGGCCGTCGACAACCCCTTGCCGGTCAATGCCTTTAATTTCTTTAATGTTGCGTTATCCCAACCCTTGCTCATTTTATATCAACCCTTGTTGTACATTTTATGGTATAATTCTAGCATAGTTCCGAATCGAAAGGCAAGGGGGAAAAATATGATTTGGCAAATCTTTTTCATTATTTTATTGGCGGTGGCATTGTGGTGTGCATGGAAAATATCTGTTGCAGACCTGCGTCGTCGAATAATCCCAGACGCATACTTGTGGCCATTGTTTTTGATTGGGTTGCTGATAACAAACTGGTGGCCATGGATTATCGGCCCACGCATGGCGGCAACCAGTGCCGTATTCGGCTATGCATTGGCCGCGGGCATCGGGTTTATATTTGACGTTATTCGCAGACGCACAAACCCAGACGCCGAAACGCCAATCGGTCTGGGCGACATCAAATTGATTGCGACAGGCGGATTGTGGCTGGGCATCCAAGGATTGGGGCTGGCATTGATTGTTGCATGCATCACAGGCGGCGCATGGGCGCGCGCAAAGCACCAGCGTTACATCCCATTTGCACCATTCTTCGTTGTCGGCGCAATTTTGTCTTTAATAACAATGGCGTTTTTGCTATAATTCGTAAAAAGGGGGAGAGCAAAGAGCAGAGAGCAGAGAGCAATGAGAGAGAACATCGCACTGACCAAGAGTACAGCATTTGCAATACGCATTATCAACCTGTACAAATTTTTGTGCAACAATAACAAAGAGTTTGTTCTGTCAAAGCAGGTTCTGCGATCTGGAACCAGTATCGGCGCAAATGTGTCAGAGGCGGACTGTGCAATAACAAAATCTGACTTTCTGTCTAAAATATACATCGCATACAAGGAATGCTCTGAAACACTGTATTGGTTATATTTATTAAAGGAAACGAAATACATTGACGACACGGCATACAGGTCAATGACAAAGGATTGCAAGGAACTGATACGAATATTATCCGCAACAACAAAAACAACAGAACAAAATATCGCAACAGAACAAAACACAAAAAAGAAAAAACACGATGTCAAAAAACAATAAAATTTTTCATTGCTCTCTGCTCTCTGCTCTCTGCACATTATGCATAGCATTCAGCGCAGCAGATGCAGCAACACAGCCATTGTCTAAGTATGGCCAGATTCAAAATGTCCAAGATTATTCGTCTAATCCATTTTGGACACCATCCAGTCCGTATAACCAACGTATGCCCCAGCCGATTTATGTTCAGGGCACAGATGTTGATACCGGCGACTGCACGCGTGTGGTGTCGGCACTGGTTGCATCATATTGCGCCACACGTAATAATTGCATCGGGGTCAGTTTGGACGACGCACGCCCAACATTGACGGTCCAGTTGGCCAGCATACCAAACCATAACTATGTAACGGCATGCGCGGGATTCTTGGATTCTGCATTCAAAACGTACAAGGATAACAATGCAAATGCCGCCCCACGCGCCAGTGGTGTTGCGACACCATTTCCCGCGGCATCTGGCATTGCAACCGACAACAATACAAATTCAAACATAAAAATTGAAAATCCATATCAGGAACAATTACCATCGTTCAACGGCGATAACTGGGGCGAACAGATTATGGAACGCACCCGTGAACTGGAAAATTTACAGGCACAAAACGGTGCAAACAATGTCACGTTGGCCAAGACAGATTTTCCAACCACCGCGGCGGATTTAACCATGTCTGAACGCATGGCGAACAAGGCCGCCGGTTACGAACCATTCAAAGACATGTCTGCATATCAACAGTTAAATATCGAAGACGAAGAAACATACTTGGAACGCCAAGCACAACGTCGCGCGGCATATTGCGACTGGGCACAGAAACAGCTGGCCGCACTGGATGCGGATTTGGCAACATTGCAAAATTGCATGAAACAGGGCGTACGCTTCGCAGATTGCAAAACACTGGGGGTATATTGATGTTATTTAACCGCACGTGTTGTTTTTTACTATCAACGTTACTTGTTTTGCCGGCGTTTGGTGATACTGTCACATCCAGTGTATTGGTGGGTACCGATGGTAAACCATTGACATATACCACACCACCAAAAAATATGTTAACAGGAATAACAAATCCAGGGGGCTATACCCAAAGTACACACTCCGCAACATATACTGTTGGAACAGATGGCAAATCTTTAATGTACCGCGGCAAAGACACAGGGATGAAAACCCAAGAGGTCAATGCCGCAGGCAGTAAAATACGAGTTGTTGACGAAAACATTCCTGCGAAACCGCGCGCGCCTAAACCAACACCAACCGGTGGTGGTTCTGGTGGTGGAACAGGGGGTACGTCGGGCGGCTCAGGTTCTGGGGCTGGTGGCGCATCGGGCGGTGGCTCGGGTTCTGGTGGTGCTGGCTCAGGTTCTGGTGCAGGTGGAACTGGCACAGGCGGAACCGGTGGTACTGGTGCTGGCGGTTCGGGCGGTTCTGGTTCAGGTGGTTCAGGAGCGGGAACAGGCGCAGGTGCGGGCAGTACTGGCGCGGGCGCAGGTGCGACTGCAAAACCAACAGTCAAGGGGCATATAAAGGGTATGTCAACCGGCGCAAAGGTTGTGGGTGTTTTAGGCGCGGTCGGTGGCGGCGTGATGGTTGCTGAATCCGCATCAGGCCAGCAACAGCACAGCGGTTGGGACGTTGCACATGGCGTTGGTGGTGGCGTATGGGCCGGCGCATCGATTGGCAGTTTCTTCCCCGGCCCAGGTACGGCGATTGGTGCCGCCGTTGGTGCGGTGGTTGGTGGTGCGATTGCGGGATCACAGTTGATTTCTGAAACCGACTGCTTAACCGATCCGGTCACCGGAAAATTCACATGTTGTCACACGGCATTTAACAAGGGTGAACGTTACGCCGATATTGGCGACTATATGTTCTGTGTGGTCGATGCCACCGCCGGCGTTCCGGCACAGTACGGCACGCGTCAATGTCAACAGGGCGGTTCCGCCACAGCACACTCTTGGTGGGACGGCTTGTGGCAAGATGACGCATGGACACCCGAATGCGAATACAGATATTGTAATAACGACGCGCCAAAACGTGGTTATGACAACTATATCGTGCACACCGCCGACACAGAAAACTTCTGTTGGAAATGGCAATGCGCAAATGGATTGGTTCGCGTTGGCGACCACTGTGAACGCGCAAAGGCGGGGGCGGTCGGTGTCGCATCAAACGGAAATGGCGGCAACACGAAAACAGAGCCAGTTATAACTGACACATCCAAAGAACGATATGAATTGGCCATTGCCAAGATTCAGGCCCAGCGTAACCGCGTTATCAGTATGTGTGGCGCGAATGTGGCGGCAACATCAACCGATAACAGCAAGAAAAACAACAAGAAATAGGGCGACATATGTTGCGTTTTGGTCTGGCAATAATTGCAGCAACAATTTTATCATCGGCGCACGCTGCGCCGATTGATGTGCCAGACACACAAATCACCAATGATGACTTTGTCGCCACAGACGAAATATTAAATCGCACGCCCGACGATACAAAATGCGCAACCGCCGCATTCGCAGATGCACTGGCGGCAACCGCCGATAAAATTCCCGCAGACGCGCATGAAAACGTTGTTCAACAATGGGTACATCAAACCTTTGCAAATTCGGATGTATTGCGTCGCGTGTTGGCGTGCCCTGAAATTGTGGCAACCGCGGATGATGAAACAATAAAATTCTTGCCCATCGAATATACGTTTGCGGGTGGGCGCACAATTACCATAAACTATGAAACCCAGCCAAAGATTCTGAAACAACGTTTGGCATTATCGCAAAAGCGCGACACATCGGCTGTTGCCAGTCCGCGTCTGGACGACGGTGCGGTGTGGACAAATACCGATCCCGCGTGGTATGCAATTATGGTTGTCCAGCACGGCGCACTGGACGCATTTGCGAATGCCGCCAGCAATCATACTATTTCACTGAACTATATCGCCGAACACATTGATGAACTGTACCCAAAAAACGACCGCTGCACCAGCCGCAGTGCAATCGCAGGCGACAAAGACATGGTAAATTTAGCCATGCACGAAACAGTCAATTTGGGCAAAGACGACACAAACGATTACTATGTTGCAGGCGACATAAACCTGCAATGGATTTCATATTTGGAAATCGGTCTGGACGTGGCAATAACCGTCGTAACATTTGGTGGTGGCACGGTAATTCTGGGTATGACCAAGGCCGCACGCGCATCGCGCACATTGAAAAACCTGAGCACCACAATCAAGGTATTATCAAAATCGGACAAGGTTGCCGATTATGTCAAGGTTGCCAACCGTTATTCTAAAATTGCCGATGAATTAAAGAAGTTGGACAAGGTCAAAGATGCCGCATCATACGAAAAGAAATCCAAAGAAATGGCGGATTTGGCCAAAACTATGCGCGAAATGGAACGTGCATCGGACGATGTTGCACAATATCGCAAGGCAACCGCCAGTTTTGCCGAAATCAACAAATATCGCCACGCACTGCGTGGTCTGCGCGCACCGCAGCGCGGTAACATCGTCGCACGCGCATGGCACGCATTTCGCGCGACGGGCACCGGCAACAAGGCCATTGCCAAGGGCGCACGCGTTGCACGCAGCAGCACTGTTTCCGGACGCTTGCGCGATTGGTTGTTTGATTCAACAATGCGCAATGCGGGAATACTGGCACGTGTCGAACGTCAGGGTGGTCTGGTATACGGCGCGCTGAAATTTGTCGGCGGTATGTACGATTGGACAGAAACCAGCACCGGCGATTTCACAAACAATATTCAATTCGCGCCACTGTTGCTGTTGTCTGCGGACGATTTGGACCAAGGAAACGTTGTAAATTACGGCATGTGGCTGTTGTGGGCGGGCGACGCAACATCGGCGGCGGACGACGATGCCGCATACTTGCAGGCAATGGACACCGCTGAAAAATTCTGGCAGGATTTGACCACCGTACAGGAACAGCAAAATAATCACGCGTGCGATGTTGATATCTATGTTGTGCGCCCAATCTTGCGCAACCCAGACACACCGGACGCAGAAATCTATTACCTGATTATGAATGACATTCCGTGGACAACACACAACGAATAATAATTTTTTCCCATTGTATTTTTCTGAGCAAATACTTATACTGTTTGTATAAACAGGACAGGGGACACGTCACATGAAACGCATTTTATCTGTTTTATTGATTGCAATTACGACCGCAACAACCGCGTCGGCATATCAGGTTTTATCGTCCAAGGAATTGGGTCAAAACGATGCAAAAAATCAAAACGTCGTTGTTAAATGCACAACCGACACGGGTCAGGTTTCAAACCAGACATGCAGTTTGCGCCGCTATGTAAAATGCACCGGCACGGGCAAGGCAAAAAAATGCAACGGTTGGCAACCATGGCGCGATTTGCGCAACCCATCATCAGAATATGCCGATTGGCGCAGTGGCGCATCCGCATGCTGCCGCGAAATGGGCCTGCGATAAACAGTATTAAAAATGTCCGCCGTTCGGCGGACATTTTCTTTTATTCTGGTGGATGTGATTGGACTCGAACCAACGACCTCTTCGATGTGAACGAAGCGCTCTAACCAACTGAGCTACACATCCAAAACGATGCATGTATTCTGGTGGGGATAGTGGGACTCGAACCCACACGGTCGCAATGACCAAAGGATTTTAAGTCCTCAGCGTCTACCATTCCGCCATATCCCCGTGCATCAGAATATGCCTGAAAATATTAGTCCGTTCGCCCCCGCGCGTCAAGCAGAAAATTGCGCGTGCGCGCATATCATCACACGTTCGGTATGAATGTCACAACGGCAAATCCGGCGAAACATATAACATCGGCGGACATAACGAACGCAACAATATCACGATTGTGAACACGATTTGCGATATCTTGGACAACCTGCGGCCACGCGCAGACGGCCATAAATAATACGCCGAACAAATCACATTCGTTGCCGACCGTGCCGGCCACGATTTCAGATACGCGATTGACGCCACCAAACTGGAAACAGAATTGGGCTGGCGCGCCGACGAAACGTTCGACACCGGCATCGTTAAAACAGTAAAATGGTATCTGGAACATTAAAATCTGGGGTGGGGTGCATTTTCCCCTTGCAAAAGGGGCAAAGTTGATATAATATATCACACGCCTGCGGATATGGCGGAATTGGTAGACGCGCTAGTTTCAGGTACTAGTGGCAGCGATGCCTTGGAAGTTCGAGTCTTCTTATCCGCACCAGTTTTGGGGTTGTAGCTCAGTTGATAGAGCGCTACGTTCGCATCGTAGAGGTCGTGGGTTTGAGTCCCATCAGCTCCACCAGAAATAAAAACCACCCACACGGGTGGTTTTTGTTTTTGTCTGATGGGTGTGCACAAAAAAATCTATTCTCTATTATCTATGCTCTATTATCTATTAAAAACTTGTTTTTTCCCTTGCTCTGATTTTCGCAATTTTGCTAAGATTTAACCAGAGATGAAGAAAATTCTGGCTTTTGTGTGTTGTTGCATTATGTGCATTGCTGCGTCTGACGCGGCTGTGCGTGATGGTAATGCGAAAAATCGCACAAATTCCACCACAGCCGCGCCCGTTGCGCAACGTATTTCGACAACCGAACGCGGCACGCAACGCACAACATCACGACTGGCCGCGCCCGCGCGCAGTACCGCCGCGCCACGCACCACAACCACCACATCGCGCAGTGCGACCACCGCACGCGCCGCATCCGTTGCACAAACCGTATCGCCACGTACCACAACAACAACCAGTACCGCACGCAGTGCGACCACCGTATCGCCACGCGCCGCAACAAACACGACAACCGTTGATTTGACCGAAACGCGCACCGGCGCGGCATATGAACAGTGCAAGAACGCATACTTTTCATGCATGGATCAATTCTGTCAGTTAAAGAATGACGACTATCGCCGTTGCTCGTGCAGTGACCGCGTATTAGAATTGGCAGAAATTCGCGACGTGATGCAGGACGCGGGCGACCAACTGACCGTGTTTAACGAAAATTTGGACACCGTTGGCATGACCGCGGCACAGGCATCCGCCATGAAGACCGCGTCAGAGGGGGAAAATGCCCTGACATCTGATAAATCTGCGTCCAAGGCATTGTTACAGGCGATTATGAACTCTATTCGTGGCGAAGACAGCACCGTTGGTGGCAAATTCACCGATTTGAACAGCATCAACATATCATTTGATACGGCAAACGCGTTTGGCACACTGGACGCCGGTGCGGCAATCGCGGCATATAATGGGAAAAATCTGTACACCGCCGTGTACCCCCAGTGTCGCAATGCGGTGCGTGCTGATTGTAATGACGCGTCACTGCAACGCGCAATCAACGCATACCTGATGGCGATTGAACAGGATTGCAACACCGTCCAGACCGCGATTGAAACCACACAAAAGCAAATGAAATCTGCCGTCCGCGAGAGCAGTGCAATGCTGGATTTGGCACGCGTTGAAAACCGCCGCAATCATAATTCTGATGATATTACAACATGCGTGAACAATGTTGAATCCGCAATTTTAAGCGAGGAAGTTTGCGGTGCAAACTATCACAAATGTTTGGACAACGGCGAATTTATCGATATTTCGACCGGCAAGCCCATCGCAGGTGTGGAAAAGTTTTACGAACTGGAAAATCTGTTGAAATTTGCCGATGGCGTGGGCGCATCAGAACAACAGTTGTCCAAGGTTAAATCAAACCGCACATTCGTCCAGAATTTTGAAAAACGCACCAAGAAATTCGCGCAACCTGCATTGGACAAGTGTACCGAGCAAGCCGACACGGTCTGGGCGGAATATTTGGACAAGGCATTGTTATCAATATACTATGCCCAGAAATCCAAAGTGGCCGAGATAAAGCAGGGCTGTTTTGATTTTGTGTCCACATGCTATATGAATGGCGAAGCGGGCTTGACCGCGGCAATGAAAGAATTGGCTGGCGACGACAGTATTGTCTTGCAACCGGACAAGGTTACACTGACCAAAACAATGTGCAGCGATTACATCAATTCGTGCAATTATATGTTTGATGGCGACATCATTGCCAAGTACATCGAAAATCGCCAAGACACCGATACACTGACCGCGTGCCGTGCGGTGGCCCAGCAATGCTTTGATAAATTCGGTGGCACAGGGTACGAGAATTTCTATTACCCATACAGTGGTCTGTTCTCAACCGGCAAGGCATTGGATTGGTTCACACTGTACGAATACACACTGGGCGATGATGCAAATGCAACGCCCATCAGATCCGAAGAGCCGGTATCTGAATGCGCACGCCAGTTGAAAGAAATTGATTCATGCAGTTCCCCAGAAATACTGGCCAAGGCATTTGGTGGATTTGACGTTATCAAGGCCAAAAAGGGCAAGGCACAGGTTGTCACATACTATCTGATCAGTGACAAAGAGGCCGAAGAATCCACCACCGAAAAAACATACAGACGGTACGGTTCGTTGGAATTGACCAAAACAAATGCCCTGACCACGATGGATGGCACATCATTGACAGGCAAATACCCACTGTACGATCACCAGCCGCGTACAACGGGCGTTGCAACCGAAATGTACAACCAGATTGTCGACATTTTGACAACACAGTGCACAAACTTGCAGGGACGCTTTGTTGAATTGCAATTCGTCAAAGACGGCGCATACGATGAAACAAACGTGTGTCTGGCCACGTTCACGGGTTACAGTGCATATGACACACTGAGACAGAGTTACGGCATCGCAGACGCGGAAAACATGTGTCCGCGCGATTACGGATTGTCCGTTGACATTCAATCGTGGGGCGCGTGCCAGTGCTGGGAAAACGGTGGTCGCCGCAGTAAATTCGGCACAAGTGCAAAATGCGCACCCGTATTGCCGCTGGACGTTCCAGAAGACAAACAAGAATTGGTTTCAGATGACGTTCTGTGCAACGCCACCAGCGTTTCCGATAATGCAAAATTGGGCACAGCCACCAAGAAATCCGTATGGTGTTTGCAAAGTGGCACATCCGCAGGTATGTCCGTCAAGAATCAAGTGTGCCCATTAGAGAGCACAAAACTGAACAAAGATGGCACTTGCGGTGGGCTGGGCAAAGATACATTGAAAAACCTGCCAGAGGGGATTACGAACTAAGTTAGTTTATCGCAAAAAACACACCGCCAAATGGCGGTGTATTTTTTAGTATCCGTAAATTATTTCCGACGGGCGGCGGCGGCCGCACGAACACCATCGGCAATCAATGCCGCCGGCGTACCACCATCGCGACGCCACAATTTATCCGCACGTGCCAAATCCGCAATCATTTTATTACGCACAGATGGAATCGATAACTGGCCAACCGCATCCAAAACGTTTTCTGCTGTGGCGTCCCCACCCAGATATTCTGGGTACACGCCGTGATTCAATAATATATTGACCAGCGACACCCATTTAATACGAATAACCTGACGCACCAACCATGCGGTAATCGGATTCATTTTATAAATGATAATCGCGGGTATATGCAACATCGCCAATTCTGCGGATACCGTGCCACTGGCCGCAATCGCCATATATGATTTGGCATACGCCGAATAACGCTGGGACGACGGAATCAACGTTGTTGGTACGCGCCAGCGCGCAACCTGTGCACGCACATAATCGGCCGTGGTTTCAACCGTTGGAATAACAAATTTATAGCCCGCATACCCGTTCGCAATCAGCGTTTCCGCCGTGCGACGAAAAATCGGCATCAGACGTTTAACCTCTGACATACGACTGCCGGGGACAAGGGTGATAATTTTTTCCGCGTCCCCATCGTGATAATGCGCCGATTTATACTTGCCAATCAAACCGTCCGAAATAGGGTGACCGACCGCAACCGTATCCAGACCATATTTGGTAAAATACGGCACTTCGAAATCAAAAAACGCATACAGCTTGTCGAACATTTCGGCATACTGTTTCGCGCGTGATGGACGCCACGCCCAAACCTGTGGCGCAACCACATGATGGAATTTTAATCCGTCTGCAATCAGCGCGCGTCCCGCGGGCATTTTGCGTACCTGCGTAATAACATTACGCGCAAACCCTGGGGCATCAATCGTCAAAACAACGTCCGGACGCGCCGCGATAATTGCATCGGCGGTCTGGCGAATGCGACGCAATAATGTACGCGCGTGGGCTGCAACCTCAAACACGCCCATAACAGCCAAATCGCCCATTGGGAACAGGGACTGTAACCCCGCCGCCTTCATATTTTCGCCACCAATACCAATGAATTTTGCATCAGGCATTTCCGCCATAATGCGCGCACCTAAAACATCGCCGGACACTTCGCCGGCGATGATAAATACTGTCAAATTTTTATCTGTTTTATTCTGCATTTTTAGCCGTGCCAATTCCACGCTTTGAACGATTTTCGATAAAGTCAATCGCGTCCATCGCGTATTTGTTGTTCTTTACTTCCTTGCGCACACGGGCCAAGCGATCGGCAACCGTACCATCGCTGTTGCGGAAAACCGCAGAATATACATTGTGAATCGCGTGCATATCTTCGTTTGTAAAACCATGACGCATCAATCCAACGCGGTTGATTGTACGATACACTGCGCGTGGATTACCATCGTAAATCGCATATGGCAAAACATCGTTACCAACGCCCGACATACCGCCAATAAACGCATTACGGCCAATACGCGCGAACTGCAATACCATCACGCCACCGGACAAGATTGCGAAATCTTCGACCTCTACGTGGCCGGCAACCTGAACCAAGTTCGACATAACAACGCTGTTGCCAATCTTGCAATCATGACCAACGTGTGCATTCACCATAATCTGGCAATCATCGCCAATAACCGTACCATCAGACGCCGGTGTTCCCGAATGAATTGTTACGTATTCACGAATCTTGCAACGTTTGCCGATGCGCAGACCGGTCATTGCGGCTTCGTCCTGCCATTTCAAATCCTGACTCATCACGCCCAACACGGCAAAAGGGTACACGATGGAATCATCACCGATTGACGTTTTGCCATCAATAACAACATTAGAAATCAATTCCACGCGTTCGCCCAAAACAACGTTCGACCCGACGATGCAATACGGCCCAATTTTGCAGTCCGCGCCCAGCACAGCACCATCATGAATAATCGCAGTTGGATGTATATAAGTCATAATAAATTCCCACTTTTTTCGTTTATTTCGTGGGAAATAGTACATTATTATGACTTTGATTGGTATAAAATAAATATAACAAATTATAACAGACCACGCAATGCACGCATTGCCCCGCGCAGGTCAAGCACGCGCCGCATCGCAACCAGCCCCAGCGCAGTCACAACCGGCATAACCGTAATCACACCGAACAGCACCAGTACGGTCGCAAATAAACATTCCGCCAAATCCGCATGCACGCTGTCCCTGTGCCAAATGGTCAATGCCGCCGACATAAACGACACCACCATCAATCCCAAGAATACCGGCACGGATTCTGTCATTACGAACAGCACCACACACAACGCCGCGACAAAACGGAACATCCATTTTAACTTTATGTACGCCGATGCGTGAATTGCACCACGCGAATTTATGTTCTGCAATGCAACAACCGCCGCCAGCGTCGCCGCAATCAACACCAAGAACAGCAAATGAAACGCCGTCAACGCCCCCAGTTGCCCAAACCGGAAAAATTCAGGTTGCATCAATATTGCAGTTGTCGTCGCCCCAATAACCAGCAACGTACCCGCAATCGGACGCATTTCTGCGCGTGCGCTGCGACCAAACAATACACCCAATGCAACCGCGCCAATCTGTAACAGCGGGCCCCACCACGCATGCGTATCAGACAGGCCAACCACCAATACCACCAACGCTGCCGCCACCCACGCGCGACGTCCACGTAAATATGGTGTTACTTTCGATAAATCCGCCCCCCGTGCATGCGACGTAATAAACATCGACGCCACAAACACAATCGCCGCAATCATAAACGGCAACACAGTCGCGTTATCACGCAACACCGCATAGTTGCCCCCAAACAGCACAATCCAACACAGCGTCATAACAACCGTCGTTACACATGTACGCAAACCCGCGTTCTGGCGCGTCCAGCCCAAACGGCCCAAGAAATCCGCCCCATACATATACGCCATCGCAAACAATGGCCCACTTAAAATCGCCCACCACAAAAACGCCGGCGCATACAATGCCGCGTTGTTAAACGCGCTGACCGCACTTTGCACAATAATTGCATCATCAAACATAAACTTGCCTTTTGATTTTGTTGAATTATTATATGCACATGACGAAAAAACAAGGAATTTTTGGTCTGATGGGCGGTCGCGTGCAATGCCACAGCGGCACATATAACCCGACATCCGACGCGGTATGGCTGGCGGCATTTGCCACATCTGGTGCAAGAACAATGCTGGACGTCGGCACGGGCACGGGCGCGGTTGCACTGTGCTATGCCACCCGCAACCCAGACACCAGTATTACCGCGATTGACACGTCGGCCAATATGCTGGCCGCGGCACGTGCGAACGCAGAACTCAATCACCGTGACATTGAATTTATAAACGCCGACATATTAGATTGGAAAACAGACCGCACATTTGATTTAGTCGTATCTAATCCGCCATATTTTCACGGCACGCCCGCCACACACAACGCACACCACAATGCGGACTTGCACGCATGGACACGCGCGTGCCTGCGCCGTGTGCGCCCACGGGGGCATTTGGCCATGATTTCAGACGCCACCACAATCGACACCATCATTGCCGCCATGAAACCGACATGTGGCGACATCAATATATTCCCGCTGTTTGGGGCAAAGCGCACAGCCGAACGCGTTCTGATATCGGGTCGCGTGGGCACGCGGGGCGGGGCAACACTGCATGCGGGCCTGTCTATGAACAACGATGCCGTTTTGCGCGATGGCTTGACTATTGCGGATACATTGTCTAAACTGGGACAGAAATGATAAGTTTTATAGCCAGACATTTTACATCATTATGGGCGTTGATTACGTCGCCGTTTCGCGCGCTGTGGCGCGTGATTGTGCGCATATTCCCGCCACGTGAATTTACGGTCATGGATACACCGCGTGGCAACGTGTACACATTCAAGCAGAGCAGTTTTTGGCGTTTTACCAAGTTTTGTGGCAAGGTTGGATTGATTATCTGGGCATCATGGTCAACATACGTATTTGTGTATCACCGCCCATTGTTACAAAAGCGCACCCAACAACTGGAAGAGGCGCACGCCACCCACGCGCGCCAGATGTCTGATTTGCAGACATACTTGAAAAAATATAACGATTTGACACGCAGTTTGAATGTCATCGACGACAAAATCTTAAACTCCAAGAAACTGGACGAAAAACAGAAAGAAGAATTGATGAACAGCCGCCTGAAAACATGGGGCGAATTGGATTTCTTGCGCACACGTCTGACGGAAATGTTCACGAATGACGAATACATGCCAGAATACACAAAACTGTCTGAATTATCGGCAGAATACGAACTGACCCGTGCCGAAAACGAAGAATTAAAGAAACGCACCGCAAAAATGGTTGAATCCATGCAGGCGATTGCTGACGCTGACATCCAGATTGTGGACATGGTGTCCAAACTGTCATCTGATAACATCGATGATTTGCGCAAGAACATGAAACAAATCAACGGCGCAATCGCGACATTGGGCCTGTCACAGGCATCATTGGTACGCAGCGCGAACAAATACACCAACCCATTTGTCGGCACGGCGTTCAGCCCGATTGAACTGGATCAGGAACTTGACCCAAAATATCAAAAATTGGCCGACGATTTGGAATTGTGGCACGGTCTGTCCCGTCTGGACACAATATTGCCACTGGGGGCCCCAGTTAAAAAAGTACGCATTACTTCAAATTATGGCACACGCAACGATCCATTCACAGGCAAGCCCAAGCGTCACCGTGGCATTGACTTTGCGGGGAAAATTGGCACAGAATTGATGGCGGTTGCCCCAGGGCGCGTTGTTTCTGCGGGTGAACGCGTTGGCTATGGCACAACGGTTGAAATTGATCACGGTTTGGGATTCACAACATTGTACGCACATCTGTCGCAAATAATGGTATCGCGTGGCGATTGGGTTCGCCCTGGGACAGTTGTCGGCCTTGGCGGGTCATCGGGACGCAGTACTGGCCCACATCTGCACTATGAAATCAGATACAAGGGTGCGCCGTTTAACCCAACAACATTCGTAAAGGAAAAATAAAATGCTGGCTTTTACAAACGCAAAAGAAAAACAGTCCCCAACAATCATCGGGGCGGGGTGCAAATTGACCGGCGACATTAAAACCGATCATGTTGTCCAGATTCACGGACACGTTGTTGGCAACATTACCGCCAGCACGGTCGTTATCGGCCGTGGCGGTCGCGTGGTTGGCCGTGTGGTCGCTGAAACGCTGTTTTTGCATGGCGCATTGGACGGGCCCGCAACTGTTGACACCGCGAATATGTTCAGTGCCGCACAAATGACGGGCATACTGTCGTATCGCACATTGAATATTACCGGCAACACGGGATTGGAATGCAAATTAGCAAAACGCAAGGACAAGGAAAAATGAACAAAAACGTATCTAAAATCTATATCGCATCAGACCACCGTGGCGTTGGTTTGAAATTGTATTTGATTGAAATGCTGGCGGCGGACGGGTATCAGGTTGTAAATCTGGGCACAGACGATCCAAATACACCGGTCGATTTCCCAGACGTTGCGGCAAATGTTGCAACCGCCATGGAAAACGACAAAAAATCACGTGGAATCCTGATTTGCGGCACGGGTGCAGGCATTATGATTGCCGCGAACCGCTATCGCCACATTCGTGCATCGCGTTGTGAACGCCCAGATCAGGCGCGCGACGACCGTTTTCACGACGACATCAACGTCTTGGCATTGGCTGCGGACGATATTGATATTGAAATGGCGTTTGTTGTTGCACAAACATTTCTGGAAAGTCCATTTGACGATTGCGAACGTCGCGTACGTCGAATCCAAAAGATGTCATAAAAAACGCGCCAATGGCGCGTTTTTTTTATGTAAAATTATTCACTTGTTCTTGTGATAATATTTGTTTACAATCATATCAACACAACAGGGAATAATCGCATGAGAATAATTACCGCAATCACATTCACAGTGTTTACGGCTTTTTGTGTTGGTGGCACTGCAACGGCTGTGACCGTCACAAACACAGACAAATGTATCGTCGCCCCATGTGTCGGCACCGATTGCCAGAATCACTCCGTAAATTCCGTATCCAGTCAATGTACCAACAAAACATATACTGTCGTAAAACACGTATACGACACATCCGCAGACGCAGGCAAAGAATACGGCACATACACAGATTGCTCTGGTTGTCCATCTGGCTATTATGTATCAGACACCAAGGCATCAATAGCACACAACGTATGTGGGAAAATTCAATATTACAGCACCTGTGCCCAGGCCAGCACATGTCGGGACACACCCCCAACAACCGCTGCCGCATCAACCGTCAGTAATTGTTCGTCTGCGTCCAAGGTAACATTTGGCAAAACAACATATTATACATGCAATACATGTAATTCCGGCTATACACGTACCGCTGTCACCGTCAGTGACGAACGATGCACCAACACAACAACCAAATACATATGCAAAAAACCTACTGAAACGTCATGCGACCCTGCCAAATGCATACCTGATCCTGCGTGGACTTGCGGTGCTGCAAACAGTCCTGCCCCAAAAGAGGGCGTGTGCATCAGAAACTATCGTTCTTGCAATAATGACACATGTGTCGTTTCTACTTTCTGGCAATGCAAGAGTGGTTATTACGGTTCCCCCGACACCAGCCACAGTTGCGCAAAATGTCCACAACCATCAGACGGCACGATAGTAGGCACTAAAAACACGAATTACGGTATGCCCGTCAACACGCACACAACAATTGATGACTGTTATGTAACTGGCGGCACAGATGCCACGGGGCGTTATTTATACAGATCCAAGACCGGTGATTCGCCATACCAGTGTGCATATGGAACAAATTAAGAAAAAAAAACGCGCCAATGGCGCGTTTTTTATTTCTTTACCACAAAGTTTACTAACTTGTTCGGCACAACGATTGTCTTGATTATCTCGCACCCCGACAATTTTGCACCCGCCGCCGCGCGCGCCGCATCCACAATTTCGGATTCAGACGCACCAACCGCGATTGTAAATTCTGCGGCACGTTTACCATTTACCGACGCAACAACCGTCATTTCGGTCTTGGCCAATTTAGACGCATCGCATGTCGGCCAATCAGACACGGCCAACATTGTGTCATTGCCCAATTTTTCCCACATTTCTTCGGTCAAATGTGGTGCAAACGGGTTCAGCACGCGCACCAGCGCAACATATGCCGCGCGGGGCATTGTACCACCCGAAAACGCATTCAGGTATTCCATCATCGCGGAAATCGCGGTATTAAAACGCATGCCATCGATACGTTCGGTCACGTCTGCAATCAACTGGTTCATCAGGCGTTCTTGTTCCGCCGTCATCGGTGCATCTGTCAAATTATCAGACAGGTTTTCCACACGTTTCAAGAAACGTTGCACACCCGCCATCGCGCCATCTGTCCAAACAACATTGTTTTCCCATGGCCCCAGCGACAGAACCGCAACACGTCCCGCATCCGCCCCAACAGACGCGACCAAATCAGCGACCATAAATCCATTACCACGCGATTTAGACATCTTGTACCCGTCGTTGCCCATCAGCAACCCTTGGGCGGTACGACGCGCATATGGTTCGGCGGTATTTACCAACCCCAAATCATACAGCGCATGGTGCCAGAACCGCGAATAAATCAAATGACGCGTATTGTGTTCATGTCCACCATTATAGTGCGCAACCGGCATCCAGTTTTCCATCTGCTGGCGCGAACAAAATTCTTTGTCATTTTTCGGGTCCAAATAACGCAAGAAATACCATGACGAACCCGCCCACCCAGGCATAGTATCTGTTTCGCGACGTGCCGGCGCACCACAACACGGGCAGGGCACATTCACCCAATCCGTCGCACGCGCCAATGGTGATTCGCCACTGTCCGTTGGGCGATAATCCATCATATGCGGTTGCATCACTGGCAACTGGTCATCAGGCACCGCCACCCATCCGCATTTATCACAATATATCATTGGAATTGGTTCGCCCCAATACATCTGGCGCGAGAAACCCCAATCCTTTAATTTATACTTTACCGTACCGCGCGCGACACCATGTTCCGTACCATATTTTATCGCCGCCGCTATCGCGTCCTCTTTGTTCATACCGTCCAAGAATGACGAATTGATGTGCGGGCCGTCGCCTTCCCATACCTTATCAGGTTCGCCCCCCGCCAATACTGGAATAATTTCCAAACCAAATTTCTTGGCAAAGTCCCAGTCACGGCTGTCATGTGCCGGCACGGCCATAATCGTACCGTACGCATAATCAACCAATACATAGTCCGACGTGAATACTGGTATTTCGCGTCCCGTAAATGGATTTATCGCGGTAACGCCCTGTAATTGTACACCTGTTTTTTCGCGTGTGGCATCTGTACGTTCAATTTCCGTCTTGGCGGCCGCGGCCTTGATATACGCGCGCACCGCATCGGCATTTTCAATACGACCATCGTCCAACCATTTGCGCAACAGTTTGTGTTCGGGCGCAATCACACAGAACGTCACACCAAATATAGTGTCCGGACGCGTTGTGTACACGGTCATAACATCGTCACCAACGCGAAAATCAATATCAGCACCCGTCGAACGTCCAATCAGGTTTATTTCATCTTTCTTGATGCGTTCATCAAAATTCACATCGCGCAGACCGTCCAGCAATTTCTGGGCATACTTAGACAAAGCCAAATTCCACTGCATTTTTTCTTTCTTTTCAATAACGCCGTGGCAACGCGGACATTTGTTATCTTCCAATTCTTCGTTGGTGTATGTGGTCTTGCATTCAGGACACCAATTCATTGGCAATGCAGATTTATACGCCAGACCGGCACGCCAGAACTGAATAAACATCCACTGTGTCCATCTAATATATTCTGGGTCAGACGTCGCAATGCGGGTTTCTGGGTCAACAGACCAACCAACTTTGTCTATCATTTCAGAATATGATTTTATCAAATCGCGCGCCACGTCTGCGGGGTGACGACCAATTTTGGTTGCGTAATGTTCACCCGCGATTCCCATCGCATCAAATCCCATTGGGAACAATACATCATAACCACGCGCACGACGAAAACGTGCCATCACGTCCATACCGGTATAGTTCATCATATGACCCGCGTGCATACCCGCACCCGACAAGAACGGAAATTCCACCAAATTATAAAAGCGTGGTTTTGAACCGTCATTTTTTGGCACAAATGCATTCGCTTCGCGCCAGCGGCGTTGCCATTTTGCCTCGCGTTCCAGTACTTTTGTGATATCGTCTGCCATTATTATATACCTTTGTTAAAATCGGATTTAATGATATATTCTGGGGCGCAGAAATTCAAGTAAAAATCACGCTATGCCGCAACAAAGTGCGCCAAAAACTCGACATTACCACTGCCGCCGTGAATTGGCGATTCGATTAGTCCCGCACGCACAAAGCCCGCATCACGAAACGCGTCCGTCGCACGATTTATCGCATACTCGTGCCACTGGTGCAATTTGATTACGCCCGCACTGCGCGCCGCGATGTTACGCGGTACTTCGAATTGTGGTTTTATCAGCGCGATAACATCACACGCACCCCACGCACGCAGGATTGGTGCAATGTCCGCCAGCGATATAAACGACACATCAATCACCACCAAATTCACAGGTTGAATTGGTTGCAATGTGCGAATATCGGTCTGCTCCAACGATAACACGCGCGCATCATTCTTTAATTCGGCGACCAACTGGTCTGTTCCCACATCAACCGCAATTACGCGCATCGCGCCACGCGCCAACAATACCGACGTAAATCCGCCGGTGCTGGCCCCAATGTCTAAACACACACGTCCCGCGGGATTTACCCCAAACGCGTCCAACGCGCGTTCCAATTTCAAACTGCCGCGACCAACGGAATAGGGCAAATCACCACCAACCAACACATCCGCATCGGAAACCGCCTGACTGGGTTTTGTCGCCACCACGCCATTTACCGTGACCAGCCCAGCACGAATTGCCGCCACCGCGCGTGCGCGCGTCGGGTAAATATTCTGTGAAACCAGTGCGACATCTAATCTCATACAATAAATTGTATACAAAAACCCCAGAAAATCAATATATCCAGACAAAAAGTACTACGAACGCACAATAATCAGATTTAACCTTGGTTCGTCACCAACAAAAAACGCACAAAAAAACACTAACAAAAAAACAAAAATAACACAACAAAAACAAAATATTATAAACAAAAGTTAAAATTTAATAAAAACACAATAACACAATTTTTTATAAACAATTTCGAACACCAAATAACCAGACAAAACACATACAAAATAACATTTCCACACGTCTGTTTGGGTACAAAATTATAACCCCACAAGCACAAAACACCCGCAAAACCGCAGAAATCCGCCATTTTTTGATTTTTTAGCCACAAAACAGGGCACATTTACCGTATTTTCGCCCAAAAATCCGACAAATTTATACCCACACCGCCCAAAAGAGCAAAATTATTTTATAAATGTAATAACATATAAATAAAAGCACATCATAATAAACTGTTTCAATTTGCACGACGTGCGTCCAACAAACATACAACACACATCTGCCACACCACGCAAAATCAATTTCAAAATATTTCCAAACGCAAATCATTTTACAAATTCCACCAATAAAGCAAAAACAAAATCCATCACCATAAAAAACTTCCGCCAACACAAATCGCCACCAACCACCAACAACACCACGGCCGTTCATCACACCAATCACATAATTCAATCGCACAAATACAACCATTCCTCACCATTTTCCTTTTATTCTTTTCCTTTCTGTCTCATTCCATTTCGTTCCACCCCACCACTTCACAACACGCAACTATACATAATATACATTATGCGCCTTTTTATAATACTAATAAAAGGGAATACCCCGCCGCCACACACACCGAATAAAAAAAATTACAAAAAAGCAGAAAAAAATTTCGCACCACAACAGTTCTATAAATAAAGGAGAAAAAATTATGAAAAATTTTAACCCAATAAACAAAATAAAAAACAAAACGTTAAAAATTATTTTTAATAAAACAAATCAACCAAATACCTCGCTTAAATTCATACTGGCCCTGCACCTGATTTTACACATTCTGGACATATGCATTGACACACCGTACATCATCATATTTATTCAATTTTTTACATAATAAAAAGCAGGATTTGCACCCTGCTTTTTATTCAATCAATTTATTACAAATAATTTTTAACGCTTTGTAATCTTTTTGATTTTTGCAACAGACGTCGTTGCCATATCTGTCAGGTTTTTCAGTCCTTTTTTCAGGTCACTTTCCTGTACTGGTGCGGCCTCAATCGGTTTTACCGCCGAGCAGCAATTTGGACATTTTGTTGCCGCAATATTGATTGTCGACATACAATATGGACACGTACGCGTTGTCGATGCTTTTTTATCACGGACCTTGCCCACCGCACGAACAATCAAGAATACCGCAAACATTGTAATCAAGAAACTGACGATAGCATTCAAGAACAAACCAATATTCATTGTTGTCGCACCCGCCGCCTGCGCCGCCGCAACGGTTGGATAATGCACGCCCGCTTCGCCACCGGCCAAGACAACAAATAATTGCGAAAAATCAACCCCACCAATCAACAGCCCTATTGGCGGCATAATAATATCTTTGACCAATGAATTTACAACACTGGTCATAACACCACCGACGATGATACCGACCGCCATGTCAATCGCACTGCCGCGTTCGATAAAAGCGCGAAAATCTTTCAAAAAACTACTCTTTACCACTTTCATTTTTTTGCCCTTTTGTTTTGTCGTTATACTTTTCTATCGCACAAATCACCTTGCCCAGTGTTTTGCGCAAACTCTCGTCACGGGTTTCAACCGTTATGTCCGCCAACGCGTACGTTGAATACCGCTCGTCAATCAACTGTGCCAAAATTTTACGGCTGTCAGCATGCAATAATTGCGGACGTGTATCGCGAAAATTAGTTCTTTTTACAAGCAGTTCTAAATCTGCCTTTAACCAAATTGTCAACGCCCTGCCCGCCATCATTTCACGCACCGCAGGGGTAATAAACGCCCCCTCGCCAGTGGAAATAACCTTGACCACCGGTGGCGTATCCATCAGGCGCGCAATAACCCGCTGTTCGACACGACGAAATTCGGCCTCGCCATACATGGAAAATATATCGACCACGCTGCAACCGGCCGCGTTTTCTATTTCTTTGTCAGAATCAACAAACGGCACACCCAGTTTTCGCGCCAGCGCGCGTCCAACACTGGTTTTGCCCGCCCCCATCAAACCAACCATTACAATCGGTCTGTCTAAATTCAGTTTTATTTTTTCATTCATGCAAAAAATCATAATAAAAAAGGTCGCCCCCGACAATAAAAAATTCAAAACACGCAAAAATATGGTATAATAAACACATAAAACAAAAGAGAGAGAATATGAAAGCAATATCTTTGTTTGCATTATCAATTTTTGCATCGGCATACGCCGCATCTGCGCACGCCGCACCCACAACGGTTTATGCGAACAGCATATCGGCACATAATATTGCCGCAATGCAACACACAATTATGAATAACGCCACGCGTTCTTTCAGCGGTACGATGGCGGCGGCATTGGGGTCACGTGGCGAATTACCAGACGTAAAACAATCCCCCGCCCCACAGAAAAGTTCTGTTGATGAATATGGCCGCATGCCGGAATACGGTACAATGCCACTGTACGGCGAATACGGCGACGACGGTTCGGTATTCGGTCGTGGTGGTGGCGACATGGGGTCACGTCCAACAATCAACGGCATGTGGCTGAATTGGCAACACGTCGGTGACGACGCAAAATTCGACCATATGGACACATTGGATTCTGATTACGACATAATTATGTTTGGTTTGTCTGGTGGCGACGCCCAGTTTGGCAATGGCATCACTGATTGGGGTCTGTTTGGTGGATATGCCGGCGGAACGCAGACAAACAACACACTGGACATTACCGAAAATGGCGGCTATGTCGGGTTCTATAATGGTTATGCATGGGGCGGATTAAATGTTTCGCTGATTGCAAATGCTGGCGCAATGTACAACAGCGCGGAATTTGACACTGGCACGGACGAATACGCAAATATGTGGGTTGGTGGCGCAATAAATGCGGCGTACAACATCGCGCTGGACGCAACATTCACATTGCAACCAAACGTCTATGCGGGTTACACATGGATAAAGTCCGCAAACTATACATCAACCGATGGCACACATATTGCAAACCAGAACTTTAATATGTTCGAGGTTGCCCCCGGCGTCCGCGCCATCAAGCAAATCAGTCGTGGCTGGTTTGGGTTTATCGGCGCAAAATACGTGTTTAACTTTGCGCATGGCGGTGACACGGTTATAAACAACATCAAACTGGACGAACTGGAAATGAACGATTATTCAGAATACGGTCTGGGTATTGAAACATCTGTGGATCGTTTCAATATGTCCATCAATGTTGGACGACGCGACGGTGGCCGTACCGGCTGGACATTTGGAACAAGTTTGAAATATCTGTTCTGATAAAAAACACCGCCAAATGGCGGTGTTTTTTTAATTTTCAGAATAATAACATTTGTCATCTGTACTAGAATTTACAAATTCATATGTGCCGGTATAATCCGCACCCTTGGTGACAAAGCAACTTTCGATTCCTTCCAGTGACGAACCGTTATAGACCGCGTTGGCCTCGGCATCATCATCGGGATTATTTGGACATTTTATACACTGCGCCAACAAGATATTTACTCGTTTATAATAGTACCCATCTTTGCATTTATTTTCATACCCACTGCCACATGTATAACCATCGCTATCACACGAATATTTACGTCGCCAACAACCATTTGGATTATTTGAATCTGTGACCGAACCGTACCAGCCACCACATCGCCATTCTGTTGTTTGATAGCCACAATTTTCATACGTACACTTCGGCTTCTTCTCGCATGCAGCAGGCGTAACAGTTAGAGTATTGGTACACGCGCTGGACGACAACGTTTTTTCACTTTGCGCCTTTGTTTGATACGTACTTTCACAAGACATACAAGATGTATACGTTGCATCACCAAAAACCCATAAACGTTCCCTTGAACAATTTGGAATACTGGTCGTTTTTAATGTGTAACTTGTTTTTGTACACGTTGTTGGTTTTGAACACTTTGCTAGGTATGCGATATTTCCGCATTCCGATATCGTATATGATGAATAATCGCCAATCGCAATGGCTGTACCACCCGAGTTACCGCCAGTATCAGACCCCGCATAGCCACTTTTGTAATACCCGCTTTTACACGTATTGCATTCCGCCAAATAAAATTTAGAACCCGACGACGTCGTTACCTGATACGTAACGAATTGTGAACACGACGTACTGTCCAGCGATGATGAATTTACTGTGCCGCTTAAAATTCCCGACGTCGCATACGATATCAAACAATTACCAGATGATGCGTATTGCACCCCTGGGACAGGCGTCGCATGCGCGCCATACACCACCAGCGTCAGCACAATAAATGCGAAAATTTTTCTCATATGTTCTTTCTCCCCACCGTTGTAAAAACAAAACCACCGGTTTACACAGGTGGTCAGGAGGTTGAGAACAATCCAATGAATTGTGTCGCGTATTTGATATTTCGCGAACCCTCCTGACCCAAATGTCAGGAGTTTTATTTTTCGCCCGAATACTAAAAAAGCGCGTACACCGCGCCACATCAACATTCAGACGCATTGGAACGGGTTCTCACACCCCATCGTCGGAACACCCAACGACAAATTGATTTTATGATGTTTATAAAATAAAAACAAGCAGAAATATTTGTACGCGCCATCCGGCACAATATTCTTTATGTGGCGCTGCGCGCAACATTACTTACTGGATTGCCACGCGTCGCTGCGCTTGCTCGCAATGAATCCAAGCGAAGCGCAGGATGCGGCAAGGACGCAGTCCGCAGGCGACACGTTCTTAAAATAAAACTATATCACTTTATCACTGAATCACTATATCACTAAAAAAACGGGGCTTTGCCCCGTTTTTTATTCCATATTTGCCAGACGTTCCAGTTGATCCGCCGCAATCAGCGCATCAATCATTTCGTCCAATGCCGCCCCACCAGCCAAAATGTCGTCTAATTTATATAACGTCAATTTGATACGGTGATCGGTCACACGTTGTTCTGGGAAATTATACGTTCTGATCTTTTCACTGCGATCGCCACTGCCCACCATGGTTTTACGCGCGGCATTGCTGGCCCCTTGCTGTTCGGCGCGCTGTTTTTCATACAGTTTCGAACGCAAGACCGCCATTGCTGACGCCTTGTTCTGGAACTGGCTGCGTTCATTCTGGCACGTGACAACAATCCCCGTTGGAAAGTGCGTAATACGTATCGCGCTGTCGGTTTTGTTTACGTGCTGACCACCCGCACCAGACGCGCGAAATACGTCAATTCGAATATCTTTGTCATCGATTACGACATCGATATCTTTGGCCTCTGGCATAACGGCCACAGATGCCGCACTGGTGTGAATACGACCGCCGGCCTCGGTTTCAGGCACGCGTTGCACGCGGTGAATACCAGATTCAAATTTCATACGTGCATACGCGCCAACACCATCGATTTTGAATACGATTTCCTTGTACCCGCGCAAGGACGTTGCGTTTTCTTCGATAACCTCTACCTGCCAGCCGTGGCGCAAGGCGTATGATTTATATTGATTATACAAATCGCCCGCAAACAGCGCAGATTCTTCGCCACCAACGCCCGCACGAATTTCCATAATCACACTGTTGTCATCGGCATCGTCGCGCGGCAACAATGCAATCTGCAATTTCTTTTCAATTTCAGGCAACGCATGGTTCAGTTCCGCCAGTTGCTCAACCGCAATAGAACGCAATTCCGGATCATGTTGCATTTCGGTTGCGTCGGCAATGCCCGCCGTTGTCTGAAAATATTCGTTTATCAACGGCAATATTTCAGATATGCGCGAATACTCCTTGGACAACTTGGTCAGTTCATCACCCGACACATTGCCAGAGTTCATTTGCGCCTCTATTTCCGACGCACGCGTTTGAATATCTTTTAATTTTTGTTCTATTATCATAATGTTATACCATTATCTTAATAATTTAATTACGTCCGACAAATTCAACGTTTGCTGCTGACCCGATTGCATATCTTTGACCGCCAACATGTTTGATTCGCGTTCGCTGTCACCAATAATTATGCTGTAATCGGCACGAATTTTATCGGCGTATTCAATTTGATTTTTGAATTTCTTGTCCGTGTCCAAATAAGACACAGATGCAATTTCATTATCACGCAACGTGTTCAATACAGACGACGCATACGCAACATTATTTGCGCCCATTACCAAAATCGCGGCGCGAATTGGCGATGAAAAGCGTGTCAGGTCAATTTGCCCCGATTCCAACAACGCCACAAATATGCGCGAGAATCCAATCGCCGCACCAACGCCGATAATTTTCGTCTTGGAAAATTTACCCGCCAAATCGGCATAGCGACCACCACCCGCGGCCGTACCCAGTTCTGGGTGCTCAATCAATTTGAACTCAAACACCAAACCGGTATAGTACGCCAACCCGCGCGCAATCGACAAATCGATTTCAGCATTATCAACGCCCATATCGCGCAATGTTGCCGCAAAGTTGGTCAGTTCGGCAATCGCCGCATCCAATGCGTCTGTGCGACCAGCAAATTCGGTGTACCCACGCGCGAACACAGATTTGATTTCATCTTCCTTGTGTGCGTCCGCCAACGCATCACGCAAACCGGCGGCAAATTCATCATCGCCCATGGCGTCTTTTTTATCAATCAATACGAATACTGATTTTTTCTGGGCATCCGTCAGTTCCAAATAAGAAAACATTGCGTCCCAGAATGGGCGCGACCCAACCAACACGCGCGCCGGCCCGATAAATTCAGACACGGATTTCAATGCACGACTGATAACAGAAATAATTTCTGCATCATAATTTGTGGACAATGTATTGATACCCATGATGTCCATGTCCATCTGGTAAAATTCGCGATAACGCCCCTTTTGCGCGCGTTCCCCGCGATAGCGTTTTGAAAACTGAGACGCACGAAATGGAAACACCAAATCATTCAAGTGCCCCGCGACATAACGCGACAGTCCGACCGTCCCGTCATAGCGCAATCCCATTTTTGTATCGCCCTTTTGAAACAAGAACATCTGTGTTTCAATTTCGTCCCAATTATCTTTATCGGTCAGAACCTCGGCCCGTTCGATGGCCGGCAAATCCAACTGAGAAAATCCAGCCACGCGCAACACGTCCAACATGCGACGTGCACATTCATCAAAGCAACGCTGTTGCGCCGGCAATAATTCGATAAAACCCGACAACGGTTTTGTTGGTTTTAATTCCATTTTTTTATTCCTGTGTTTTTAGTATGGAAAACTGTGACATATCAATGTCAATTATATCATAAAAAATGCAAAACGCTAATATTCGCCCCACGGGGCGTGATGATGTGCAAAAAAGATGACTGCGCGTTTAATCATGCCTTGATACTAGCCGAAATTTGCGGATTTTCAAGCATTTTTCTCAGAAATATTCGTGCAATTCCGCGCCATGTACGGTCAACCACCGCTTTGCACGCCCCACCCCATCGCCGTACAGTTGCGCAACCGTTGCCCAGAACGCCGGCGAATGATCCATATGCACACGATGCGCCAATTCGTGCATGACAACATAACGCATTACGTCCGTTGGCGCAAACGCCAACCGCCACGAAAAAGAAATTGTACCTGTTGATGAACAACTGCCCCAACGACTGGTGGTATCACGCACGGCAACACGCGTGGGCCACAATTCGCGTGGCGCGGTTTTAATCATCGCACGTGCAGCAGACAAAAACTCGCCCTTTATAAAATCACGCACGCGACGTTCAAACATATCGTCATCGCCACCAACAATCAATGTGCACACACCATCATCACATACAATAAATTGATTTGCGCGACGCGTTGCATCATGCGCCAGTTTTACGCGACGTCCCAGAAACTCAATCGTATCACCCATATGAACATGTGATTTTTCAGGCGCAGCGGCATAAATCCGTTCGACCCACTTTCGTTTTTGTTCCAAGAATCGTAATGCCGACGACGCGGTTGCCAACCACGGTTTTGTGATATGGATTTCGCGCACAGGCCGCGTTTTTGGGCGCAATGTGATATTACGCACACCACGCCGCGTATCAATCACAACAGGAATATGTTCACCCCACGATGAAATAAATTCATAATCAGACATTTCTTTTGGATTATTTTATTTTTTCGGCAATATCACGCGCAATCGCGTCCACGTCAAAGCCCATTGCACGGTATACCGCCGCACCATCACCCGACAAACCGAATCGGTCAATCCCGACAACCGCGTCCGCGAATTCAAACCACGGCGCGGATGCCGCGGCCTCTATCGCGACAACATACCCGCGCAAGATTTTTTGTTTGTATTTATCATCTTGGGCACGAAATTCACTGACACATGGGACACTGACCACCTGAACGTCCGGCCCCAACATTTGCGCAACCGACACCGCCAATGGCACTTCGCTGCCGGTGGCGAGTAACGTTGCACGCACACGCCGCGCGGTCGCCGGATAGATAACATACCCACCACGTGAAACATCAGCATTATCCGGCGTTGGAATCTGCTTTATTTTCTGGCGCGACAAAATCAAGCACGACGGACAATTTGTATCAGACACCGCCATGCGCCACGCATACGCAACCTCTGCCCCATTGCATGGGCGATATACATTCAGATGCGGAATTAAACGCAATGACGGCAACTGTTCAATCGGTTCATGTGTTGGCCCATCTTGGCCGACACAGACACTGTCATGCGTGAACACATAAATCACCGGCAAACCCGACATCGCCGCAATGCGAATACTGGGGCGTAAATAATCACTGAACACCAAGAATGTCGAACCATACGGCCGCAGCCCAGACGCCGCCAGCCCGTTCATTATCGCGCCCATCGCATGTTCACGCACACCGTAATTTATAAAATTACCATTGAAATCCGCCGGTGTAATATCATGATGCGCAGATGTCTTTGCATTGGTGCTGTGCGATAAATCCGCACTGCCCCCAATCAGACGCACGCCCGCCGCAATCATCGATTGCAAATAAATTCCCGACAGTTCGCGCGTTGAAATATCTTTGTCGCAATCCAACGTTGGCATATCAGCCACACTGACATCAGGTTGATTCAAAACATATTTTGCATTGGCATTTTTCGCAACTGATTGCCACAGACGTTCACCCGCGGGGGAAATGAACCCCTCCACCAACTTTAACAATTCCGAATCGGACAACGCAAACCCGTGCGCCGCGGGCTGGCCTGCCAACGACGAACCGCGTCCAATCACCGTACGACAACGAACAAATGTTGGCGCGTCAGATGTCGCCGCCGCGCATAAAGCCCCATCCAACGCATCAAAATCATCGCCACGTACAGATATCACACGCCAACCCGCCGCCCGCATACGCGCCGGCATATCAACATCAGTCAATGCCGCACCATCAATGGTGATATTGTTATCGTCCCACAGCAAAACCAGATTATTTAATTTATACCGCCCCGCAAATGCAATCGCCTCAGACGCGACGCCCTCTGACAAATCGCCATCACCGCACAGGCAATAAACCATTTCATCTTTCTGTTGAATTTTGGCCGCCAATGCCATACCGACAGCATTACCGACCCCCTGTCCCAGTGGCCCAGTTGTTGCCATTACACCATCAATGCCGTATTCCGGATGCCCTGGCAATCCACCAATCGTACGGAAAGATTCCAATTCGCCAATATCATAGCCCGCCAATTTCAACGTTGCGTATAACAGCGCACTGCCATGTCCCGCCGACAAGACGAATCTGTCCTGACCGCGGCGCAAGAAATTTGCATAAATTATCGTAATAATATCGGCGGCGTCCAGCACGATTCCCAAATGCCCCGACCGCGCGCGACGCACCATGTCTAACGCAAATGCGCGGACACTCTTGGACATTTCTGCTAATTGTTTGGCATCGAATTTCATTTTATGCTATTATATCACAAAACAAGGTTGAATAAAATGTTAAAAATATGGACAGACGGCAGTTGCCTTGGGAATCCTGGCCCAGGCGGCTGGGCATTTGTGGCAACAGATGGAAAAAATACCGCTGAACGCAGTGGCGGCGAACGCGACACAACAAATAATCGTATGGAATTGACGGCGGTAATTCGCGCGTTGACCGCGGCACGCCGACACAGCGAAATTGAATTACACACTGACAGCCAATATGTTAAAAACGGCATGCAATCATGGCTGAAAAATTGGAAGAAAAATAATTGGCGCACCGCGGACAAGAAACCTGTTAAAAATCAGGATTTGTGGATGCAACTGGACGAACTGTCGGGCACAATAAAAATTCATTGGCATTGGGTGCGCGGACACAACGGCAACGAAATGAATGAACGCTGTGATGAATTGGCACGCACCGCCGCCGAAAAATTAAAGTAAAGCAACAAAAAAACGCCCCGTACGGGCGTTTTTTTTAACCATGATAACCAATGGCAACAATAAACATTTCAACGCTGTCCTTGCGCGATGCAGGCGGTTTTATATGATGCACCGTATCAAATTTTGACTTTATTTGTTTAATCAGTTCGCCGGTTGTACCACCCGTAAACGATTTGGCAACAAATACACCGCCGTGTTTTAGCGCACGCTGCGCAAAATCAAACGCATATTCCAACAGCACCATTTGACGCAAATGATCGGTCTTTTTATGTCCAACCGTATTCGGTGCCATATCAGACAAAACCACGTCAACCGTGCCATTTTGCGCCGCATCCGTCGGCAGGTTTAATTTCTGAACCAACCATTCCAGCGCAGCATCTGTTGTAAAATCACCCTGATAAAATTCCACACCGTTTATAGGTGTAATTTCCAACAAGTCCATTGCAAACACACGCGACCGCGGGTATGTACGCATCACATACTGTGACCATGACCCTGGGGCCGCACCCAAATCGACGACAACCTGACCATTTTTCAGGAAATGAAACCGTTCGTCCATTTCAATCAGTTTGTACGCCGCGCGCGCACGATACCCATCACGATGTGCACGCGCCACATAAGGGTCAGCCGCCTGACGTTGCAGCCACGCGACCGATGATTTATGTGCAGCAATTTTCTTATTAAGTATTTTCATATTATAACTTAGCGCATTCTTGCGGCCTTGCGTGCACGCTGACGCATCATTGCATCAATGTACGTTTTCTGGACAGCATTGGCTGCCAAAACAGGATTACCGTACGTTGTGTACAAATGTTCATCATCGCCATTAAACACAAACTTGCGCTGGCCATGATAAACATAGTTCACACAAAACGATAACGAACGAATCGAGCCCCCATGGCGAATACCATTTTTATCACGCCACATTGGTTCAATACGACAATCCATATGCGAGACACTTTGAATGTCCCAGTTAAAAATTTTCTTCCAATTTATTTTCATTTTTTAATTTCCTTGTTTTTTCATTTTTTCCATGATGGCTTCCATTCCCCCCATCCGCTGTACCAAAGCCATCTGCTGGCGCATTTTTGTATATTGTTTAATGATGTGTTCAACATCACGCACTGTGCAACCCGCGGTTTCAGCAATGCGCGCCTTGGCATTGGCAAAAACCTTGTCTGGTTCTGCACGTTCGGCGGGTGTCATTGCCTCCAAGATTTTAATCTGGGCATCAACACTGCCGTCCTTTATCTTCTCTTTCATTGCATTGACAGCACCCGACATCCCCGGTACCATTTTCAACAGACCGCTAAAATTGCTCATCTTTTTAATCTGCTTTAACTGGGCCAACATGTCGTTCATGTCAAATTGACCTGACATCATACGCTGGGCGGTTTCTTTCATACCAGATGGGATTTTTTCTTCCATCTGCTTTAATTCTTTTTCGGTTGCCGCAACGCTTTCTGGTGTTGCAGTTGTTTCTTCAATCTTCTTTTTTTTACCGAACCCAAACATATATTCACTCCTTTGTAAGTTTTAGTATTTTATTTTACCGTATGCGATTTGTCCAGATACCGTTGCAAATATTTTCCAGTCAGCGATTCGGGCACGGTTGCCACCTGTTCTGGCGTACCAGTGGCAATTACGCGACCACCACCCGCACCACCAGTCGGGCCCAAATCAATCACCCAGTCCGCGGTTTTAATCACGTCCAAATTGTGTTCAATAACGATAACGGTATTACCTTGGTCAACCAATTCATGCAACACAGACAACAACATTTTGATATCTTCGAAATGCAATCCAGTTGTCGGTTCGTCCAAGATATAAATCGTTTGCCCCGTGCTGCGTGCCGCCAATTCCTTGGACAATTTGATACGCTGGGCCTCGCCCCCTGACAGATCCAATGAACTCTGGCCCAATTTGATGTAATCCAAACCAACGCGTTTCAGCAATTCCAGTTTGCGTGAAATCTGGGGCACATTGATAAACAAATGATACGCTTCGTCCACCGTCATATCTAACACGTCTGCGATGGATTTGCCCTTGTATTTAACCGCCAATGTTTCTTCGTTATAACGTGCACCGTGGCATTTATCGCATTCAACATACACGTCGGCCAAGAAATTCATTTCAATCTTTATCTGACCATCACCCTGACATGCCTCGCACCGACCGCCCTTGACATTGAAAGAAAAGCGACCTGATGTATAGCCACGGGCCTTGGCCTCTGGCAAGCCAGCAAAGAAATCACGAATATTCGAAAACACGCCGGTATATGTCGCAGGATTACTGCGCGGGCTGCGCCCGATTGGCGATTGGTCAATGTCAACAACCTTGTCCACATTTTCCATACCGCGAATAATATCGTGCGCGCCCATTTCAATCTTGGAATTATACAGCGCGCGCATCAACGCCGGATACAGCGTGTCCAGCAGCAATGTGGATTTACCAGAACCCGACACACCGGTCAGCGCAATAAATTTACCCAACGGAAATTCTACATCAATGTTTTTCAGATTGTTTTCACGTGCCCCAACAATCGTGATTGATTTGCCGTTACCACTGCGACGCTTTTTCGGCACATCGATTTTACGTTTGCCGGTCAGGTATTGCGCCGTCAGTGAATCTTTGCATTTCATCACCTGTGCCGGTGTACCAGCGGCGACAACATTGCCACCATTTACACCCGCCCCACGACCAATATCAACCAAGTAATCTGCCGCGCGCATTGCATCTTCGTCGTGTTCAACAACAATCACCGTGTTGTCTTTGTCACGCAGCATCTTTAACGTTTCCAACAGTTTGTCATTATCACTCTGGTGCAGACCGATTGACGGTTCGTCCAATACATACAACACGCCGGACAGACCACTGCCAATCTGGGACGCCAAACGAATACGCTGGGCCTCGCCCCCGGACAATGTTCCCGCCATACGCGACAGCGTCAGATACCCCAAGCCCACATTCTGCAAGAATTGCAAACGTGACGTAATTTCACGCAATATAACGCGCGCAATATCGTTTTCTTTCTGGGTCAAATGATTTGGCAAATCCGTGAACCACGCCAGCGAATCATCAACCGCCAAATCGCATGCGTCCATAATGTCAAACCCGTTGATTTTGACACACAATGCCTGAATATTCAGACGTTTCCCGTGACACATTGGGCACGGTTTTTCCGACTGATATTTGGCCAATTCGGCTTTCATTGCCTCTGATTCCGATTCGCGCCAGCGACGTTCAATATTCGGAATTACACCCTCGTACGGTTTTTCATACACAAAACCGTTCCAGTTGATTTTAATCGGTTCGTCCCCACTGCCGTACAGAATCAGGTTCTTTTGTTCCGCGGTCAACGTATGCCACGGCTTTGACAATGGAATCTTGTATTTCTTGTGCAACGCGTCCAACAAGTGGTCAAATTGACTGAGCATTCCACCACGTGACCACGGTGCAATCGCACCGTCCAGAATCGATTTAGATGGGTCAGGAATCACCAAATCTGGCGACATATTCAACTGAACACCCAAACCATCGCACGACGGACACGCACCCAATGGCGCATTAAAAGAAAACAGACGTGGTTCAATTTTCGGCACGGTAAAACCACTGACCGGACATGCATAATTCTGGGAATACAACGTATCTTCGTTTGTGTCCAAACGACGCACCAAAACCGACCCAGGAACAAGGCGCAATGACCCTTCGAACGACGCGTACATACGACTGCGAAATTCGTCCACGTCACCGCTGTCGGCGTCCGCCGCCGGCATGGCCAAACGGTCAACAATCACAAATATGTCATGCTTTTTATTCTTGTCCAACGCCGGCACAGACGACAAATCATACAATTCGCCATCAACAATCGCGCGCTGGTAACCCTGCTTTATCAAGAATGTGATTTCTTTCTTGTATTCCCCCTTGCGCGCACGTACCAATGGGGCCATGATATAGATTCGCGTGCCGGCGGGAATCTTCATCGTCCAATCAACCATTTCGGCAATCGTTTGGGATTTAATTGGCAATCCCGTCACCGGTGAATGCGGCACACCCACGCGCGCCCATAACAAACGCAAATAATCATAAATTTCCGTCACCGTACCAACGGTCGAACGCGGGTTTTTCGATGTTGTTTTCTGTTCGATGGAAATTGCGGGTGCTAACCCCTCTATCAAATCAACATCGGGCTTTTTCTGCATGTCCAAGAACTGGCGTGCATACGACGACAACGATTCAACATAACGGCGTTGCCCTTCGGCATAAATGGTATTAAACGCCAGCGACGATTTGCCGGATCCCGACACGCCAGTAAAGACCACCAATTTATTTTTTGGCAGATCCAGATTGACATTTTTAAGATTATTTTCGCGTGCACCGCGAATTTTAATTATTCCACTCATGATGTTAAATATAGAAAAAATATCGCGTTTTTCAATACAAAGGGCGAAATTTCTTTCGCCCCTGAATTTGTTCTTAAACTTGGTTGTTATTCTGCTGTTGCCATCAATTTTTCAGGACTCAGAATAATTCCACTTTTACGGGCGTGATTTGCACCAACCTTTGGTGCTAACTTGCCATTTACCCAAATATCAATTCCACCGGCATTACCGAATGTCGCGGTGTATTTGCCACCCGCAGGCACATAATAAACGTCCCCAGGCAACAAAACGCGGCTCAGTTCCGTGCGTCCACGGGCATCTTTGACCTCTACCCATGCGCCGGTTTCATTGGCATCGCGATTCGCCTGCAAAATAACATTTGCCTTGGCGCGATTATCTGTGCCAAAGCGTTCGCGTACCGCGACGTTGTATGCTGGTTCTGTGCTGACCGCGACAACCGGATTGTCCACCACAGACGTGTCCGCCGGCGCATCTTCGTCTGACGCACCCGACGCCAAAACGACCACCAGCACGACCATCAAAATCAGTGCAATCGTGCCCGCCGCGAACCATTTCCAGTGCGCACGCACATACGCCCACGCGGCCGCAAACATTTCACGCACCAACGCACCCGCATTGTGATGCACATTTGATTCACACGCCGCCACAGACGCGTCATTTTTATCTTCTTTCTCAGAATGAATCTGGCATTCGTTCGACAGACCCATTTCGTGTTTTAACTTGTTCACAATTTCGTCCGGATTCAAACCCAATTCCATCGCATAATTACGCGCAAACCCCAAAATATAAACAGGTTCTGGAATCACGCTATAATTGCCATCTTCCAATGCCTGCAAAAATTCTTCGCGAATGCACAACTGTTTGGAAATAGTCGGAATTTCACGTTTACGACGACCGGTTGTGCGCGCATTGCGCAAAATTTCACCAACCGTCAATTCAACCTGAACATCTGTGTTATTTTCATTCATGTCTGTCATTTCTGTCTTTTCCCTTGTTACACCCTATCATAAACCTATATTTCGGCAACGCAACCCCAAAATTCGCGAATGGCGTCACGCAACGCGTCCGCATCCGTTATCTGGTTCACACGAATACGAAATTCAGACGAATTTGGCCGCCCCGCAGAATACCACGCCGCATGCTTGCGAAACATCGGCACGGCCACCGACGGCCCGTAATATTCAATCGCGTATTGCAGGTGACGCAGCACCACATCGCCAACATTTTCCGGTGCGCATTCACGCCCCGCAATTTGCCCCAGAACCCATGGCCGCCCCAGCATTGCACGCCCAATCATCACACCGGCATAGCCCAAATTTTCCATCGCTGCGGCGTCCTGTGCGGTTGCAATATCACCATTTGCGATAATTGGAATCGGCATATCAGCCACATCAGGGTGCACCGCGGGGCCGACATACAACTGGGCACGTGTACGCCCATGCAACGTCGCAAATTTAACACCACAATCCGCCGCAATCCGCACCAAATCCGCCCAATCACGATTCTGATCGTCCCAGCCCAGTCGCGTTTTCACAGACACAGGAATTTCCACCGCGCGCACCACCGCCGACATAATCCGTCCCGCCAACGCATGGTCACGCATCAGGAACGCGCCCGCCCCCGCACGTGTTGCAACCTTTGGCACGGGACAACCCATATTGATATCAATCCACCGCGCCCCCGCATCTTGCAATATTCGCGCCGCGTCCGCCATCAGTGCCACGTCCGCGCCAAAAATCTGTGCGCCGACCGCCCCTTCGTCGTCATATCTGTCGAAATTACGTGGACAATTTTTATGTGCCGCCACCAACGAATGGCACGAAATCATTTCCGTCACCAATGGTGCATTTGGTGCAAACGCACGCAAAACCCGCCGAAACGGTTTGTCGGTAATTCCCGCCAATGGTGCAGCAAAAATTTGATTATCACTAAACATTTATGATATAATGCCATCTATGAGGGAAAAAATCAAAAATTTCTTTGGATTCATCGGGCGCGCTTGGGCGGCCGGTTGGCGGGGCAAGGTTGGCATTCTGATGCTGGCATTTGCGCTGTTTATGTTTGTGCGTATATTCTGGGGCACGGTCAATGTCCAGCGGTTTATCGTCAACATATGGCGTCTGAATACAGAGGAAACGCAACTGATGGCGGAACAGGAAAAATTAAACACCCTGAACCGACACATCGACTTACTGCAACATTACAGTTCTGATTATGTCGAAGAATTGGGGTTAAAATATTTGAATGTTGGCGACCCTAAATTCAAAATTTTGAAAATATAAAAAATCCCACTGGTGTGGGATTTTTTATATCAGTTTAACCAAACAATCGCTATATTCAAATATGCTGCAAAACTTAGCCACAGGATATACGGCCAAACCAGATACGACGCCCACTTGGAAAACGGACGAAACGCACGCATCATCATAATCGCCACGAATATCAGTGCAATCAGCACAACCAACGCCCAACCCATCATATGCGCGCCAAAGAACGCGTATGACCACAACGCATTCAACACCATCTGGGCCAAGAATAACAGATACGCCCGCCCCTTGGACAAACGCGTTTTTTCATTTCGTATGACCAAGAATAACGCAATCCCCAACAGCGCATACAAAATCGCCCACGCCAATGCAAACACCCAACCGTCAGGCGTCACAATGGATTTATTCAACATATTATACCACGCGTCAGACGCCCCATTCGGCGAATACATACTGCCAATCGCACCTGGGATAAACGAAACAATCATTGCAAAGACAAATTGAAAAACGCGTCGCATGTGGGCTCTCCTTTGAACTCTGTACACGTACATTATACGCGCACACCACATCGGTCGCCACAGGAACAAATTCTATTTCCGCACCATACGCGCATGAATCTTCATAAACAGGCGCACCAATGGTTTCGTAATTTCTGGCAAATGATAGAAATGCATCAACACCAATCCAACATTGCGCGCCACGACGTTCGCGCCGATTGGACTGAACGCGTCGCCAACATACCAACGCTTGGCCCACAAAAATTCCACCAACGCCAATTCGCGAATATGCTTGCGCGATACGCGCACACCCGTCTGCCGTTGATACTCGCGTAAAAATTCGCGATACAGCCGCCCATTACGCGACAATGAAAACAGAACCAAATCGCGCCCACGTTCATAGATACCGCAATTACAGAAATCAAACACACCCTTTAACCGACCATCGGGATACACAACGGAATTTGCCCCCTTTAATCCCATATGTACCAACACCATATCGGACTTATCAATCGGCGCATTTACAACGCGATTGTACATTTCACGAAAACGACGTAATTGACGTGCGGTCATAAAGGGTTTCAAATACGGCACAACCAAATCAAAATCAATGTATGGCACGCCATCACGCACCGCGGGCACGGCACGCACCAACGCGTCCGTATCAATCGAATGCAACTGTGCCAAAAATTGCGCCGCCGACCGCGCTAGGTTGCGCTGGCGCGCGGGTGAAAACTGAAACTTGTGCCACGACCAACGTTCACCCATCAACATTTCATGCACGGCATATTGAAATCCATCGCGATAAACAATTTGAATATCAGGCACTTGAACATCAACGTACGGTTGAACAAAGTGGCAGATATCTGCGTCCTTGGCATAAATAGAAATATTTTTACTGGTAAAACGAAATACGCGCGTACCAACACGAAACGCATCAGAATCACTGCCCTGCCCCAAATATTTAATTTTTTCGTTCGGGTAATTTTTCTCCAAGAAAGCAACAATATCTTGCTGTGCCATTTTCGTCCCCATTATAAAAAAATTTGCGCAACGCCGGCGCATTTATCTTGGCGCAATGCAACAATGCATTCGGGTCGCTCGGTGTTGACACACCTGCGCGGCATTCCTGACGGCTCGCCTGCGCAAATAATGCTTGGCTTGCCTACTCATTGTCAGAACCGCTCCCCGTCGCAGGTTCGAATCTAAGTTCCCTGCAACGTGCAAATCCTGTGACTGCGCATTTAATCTTGGCGCGCCCTGCAGGATTGTCTGACGCCGCCCTTGCAAAATCGCCTGTCGGCGACCGGCGCGTTTCCGCCTTTTTGCTGCGGGTCGAACTGCTCCCCGTCGCAGGTTCGAATCTAAGTTCCCCGCAACGTGCAATTCATGTGACTGCGCATTTAATCTTGGCGCGCCCTGCAGGATTCGAACCTGCGACCTGCGGATTAGAAATCCGATGCTCTATCCAGCTGGGCTAAGGGCGCACAGCCCCTATTCTATACTATCTTTCGGCAAATTTCAAGTTTTGCATATCTGATAAATATTACTTTGAAAAACACCCTTTGAATGATACAATACCCATTGACATGGCGATGCCGTGTTGGGGCGTAAGAACCTCTGAATCTGGTGTCTGTGGTGGACATAAAACACCTCCAACCGATGGTTGGAGGGTGGTGATATATTAAAATAAACCCGCTATACCAGATTATAGTTCTTAACCTCCAACCACCTGCATTGCTCAGGTGGATTTTTTATACAAAGGAGATGAAATGAACGCGCCAAAAATAAGCAAGGCAAATATTGCATATGTTACCAGTGTAATTGCCTTATGCTTTTCAACCAGCATATGGAGTTTGAATAACTGTTGTGTGCAAGTTTTATTTTATTTTGCTGTAATCATATTTGGACTCATTGTCGCAAAAAATTCCGAAAAGAAAACGACACAAATATAACTCGCTACACCGTAAAAGATGGAGTTACAGCAATAATTTTTGGATCTATTATAGGAAAATCGTTATGAAAGAAAATACTTTTACTGTTTTTTTATTGCTAATCCTATGGTTCGGAATGGCATTTTGTGCTACGCGTATTGCAGTAGAAATATATAGAGGACTAAAATACGTATTATTTCCGAAATTAAAGCGCCTCTGGATTAAAACAAAACCTTTTTGGCAACTGATATTACGACTAATATTACCACGAAATGCAGGCACACGCCGACTGTGCTTTTTTATTGGGATATTATTGTCTGCCATTACAATGATAAAATTTCGCCGCTATACAGGATTCGGTCAAATAATATGCGGTGCAAGTTTGAAATCTTGTTATCTATTTGGTACACCAACCTGGGGTATAGCCAGCACGGCTTTTTGTGTTCCATTTGTAATCGCAAAAATTATTGACTTCATCATCCAAGGTTACAATCAAACAAAGGACAAAAAATGATTATCTTATGGCTTTTTATTCTGTGTTGCATAATTGCATTAGCGAAATTCTTGTCTAAAAAAAAGAAACAATTAAATTGGACTAATGATAACTTCTCTGATTACGACGTCCTGAAATACTATTTGACCGACAACGCACATCTTTTATCACACGATACTGAAAAAAACACTTCGGAATTTATTATTTCTGGCTACATAAAATATTTCTGTATGCTACACATATCACATATACAGAACACCTATCCACCTGCCCAACTGGCCGCCGACATGCTGGGCGGAATGACTTTTAGTGCAGATTTGGTTGTCCGAAAAGTAATAGATGACTTTAAAACAGTCGGCAAACATCCAACACTAGGAGATTTGTATAGCGATGCTTTTATAATGCTTGGTCATTTTGGAAAAGTAGATTATTCAGAGATTCCCCAACTGGCACCAATGCACAGAAATAAATATATATTAAATGAATTATGTGATAAAAATCTATTACTGCAATATGCAAAAACCATGCAAAACATTTTACAAACACACAAAAAACAAAAGGAAAACTGATGTCAAGTTTTGATCCTAAAAATAATGCAATTAGTATATCTGAAAACGATAAGGTGTACACACTGAAAGATGATGTTCCAATAATAAAAGTGAATAGCATTAGGGAAGAAAAAGAATATATTGCGCGTCAACATCCAGAATTTGAAATGCTGTTACAAGAACTCATACATGTAAATCACAAAGGAAAAATTATTCCAGTTGATGTGCTGACCGTAGGAACAAATGACGGAGAAAAAAAATATTTTTTTGATATCAGCTCGTTATTTGCCGCGTATGATGCTTTGGCAAATGCACTTTCTTCAAATATGAATATGCCAAAACCCGCCCCGCCCCCCTCTCCAACAGCAGATATAAATTCATACAAAGCAGAAATAGAAAAATACACAAATACTTTATATGGGCAAGAACTAGAAAAGATGGAGAAAATAATCTATAGACACAAATGGGTACTGCCAAATGAAGAGATACCAGATGATTTTTTTTGGGAACAATTTTTTAAGAATGAACGCGCTATTGCACTAATCATGCTATCACATAAATACATGTTAAAATCATGGAAAGACGCCGACAAAATTCCGCAACAAGAAATATATCAAATGATAAAGAAGCAAATTCACAACATGAAGTCATCTCCGCGCGTTTATGAGTCCCCGTCAGCCGCGGCCCGTTTGGACGGTACGATAACAGGCATAAGAATGCAACTAGGCGACCTGCCGGCAGTCAAAGGTTCCGCACGTTTTGGTGGTTTTATCTTATTAGCAGTTCTAACAATTTTGACTATAGCACTGTTTACTATCGCTCCTGTACTTGGGATTATTGGTACAATTTGTTTAATATATTTAATTTACATGTTTTGGCCGAAAACAAACAATTTTATTTAATAACAAAGGATAAAAAATGAAAAAACTACTTATCGCAACTGCAACTGCTATGTCTTTGTCTGCTTGCGTTTATACACCATACATAAATCAAATAGATTTACAAAATACAGATTTTGAACAACTATCACATCAAAGATACGGTCAGGCCTGCGACACTGGAATTTTATTTTTTATTCCATTGGAAACTGAACGAAGTATCGCCAAGGCCGCATTTAATGCGGGCATACGTAAAGTATCATATGTAGAAACAGAATACTTTAATGCGTGGCCATTGGTTTGGAGTAATTGTATCTTGGTATACGGCGAGTAAAAAAACACCGCCCGAATGGGCGGCGTTTTATCCGTTGATTTGTTAACTCAGTACATTGCGTTTCAGTTTCAGCAATTCGATATACATGTATATATCTGATGCTGCATACAGCAACAACGTTATGGCCAGATAATACACAATCGCGATTGGTGCCGCCAATGGCCAGAACAACAATGCCACCGCCAGCGCGACCAGCGCAACTGCGATAATCAGGTCAATTACCCAATGACCAAAACGGGCGCGCGCCATATTGATGGCGAACACCAGCGCACGCAGTGCCTTGAACAAAAACAGCACCACGAAAATCAATGTCAGTCCGATAATTGAACCCGTTGGGTACACACAGAACACAACACCCAACGCAATATTTACCAGACCAAATATCACGTCGATCCAGCCACCGCCGATATTACGCGATACAATAAACCCCGAAATCGTGCGGTACAACCCAAACAGTATCAAACCGATACCAATAACGAATGTCAACACGTTCAAAATTGCAACAGGATTGATAAACATCCAAATTGCCGCAATACCAAACAACAACCCTTCGCATACCAATAATGGCGCGGATTTATTATACATACGTTCAACCGCGGCCGCGATTGGATCAGATTCTGTGCGACGAGTGCGCACATTCCGCACGCGCTTTGGCGCAGATTTTTTAACCGGTTCTTTCTTTGGCATAATGCAACTCCCTTTCCTGTTGATGTGGCTATTGTAGTACTTTTGTTTTCGATTTTCAAGCAAATCACGTCAAAAGCCATGGGCACTTTTTCATAAATGCATATCTGCCAACAAAAAACGCGCCGGTGTGGCGCGTTTTTATTAAATCTTTACCCTTAGAATGGGATTTCATCATCCAACGGTGTTGTCTGGATTTCTTCGCGCGCGGCGGCGGCCGGTGCGGACGTATCACCACCCACGTTCTGGGAATCCAAACTCTTGGCCCCCGACAGAATAACCATCTGTCCTGCAAATGGATTCAAAACCACTTCGGTTGTGAACACATCTGCACCCTGTTGATTCTGCCATTTGCGGGTACGCAAAGAACCCTCCAAATACAGTTTTGTACCCTTTTGCAACATGCGTTCTGCAACCTCTACCAAATTTGGGTTAAAGATTACAACGCGATGCCATTCGGTTTGTTCCTTTTGTTCACCAGTTGCACGGTCACGCCATCTGTCAGATGTCGCCAACGAGAAACTGACAACCTTTTGCCCGCTCTGCATTGTGCGCACCTGTGGTTCTTGACCAACATTACCAACCAATATCACTTTATTGATGCTGCCTGCCATATTCACTTCCTTTGTTTTACTTATATACTAAATGAGAGCAATTATGCGCCGAAAAAGCAAGTAAAAATAACATTTCTTGACTTTTTGCCCTAAAATGCGTATAATATGTGGGTCAAAAGACAAATTGGGTCGCGGATTCCCGCATTCAGCCCACCCCCACAAAAGGATTTATTTTATGCACGTAAATGAATTAAAGGCGAAATCGCCACAGCAACTGCTGAAAATGGCAGAAGATATGGGTATTGAAAATCCATCACAGTTAAATGTGCAACAACTGCGCTTTGCCGTGATGCGTGTTTTTGCCGCCGATAACAAGATTACATTGATTGGTGACGGCGTTTTGGAACGTATGCAGGACGGTTTTGGTTTCTTGCGCGCACCCGAGAGCAACTATCTGGCCGGCCCAGATGACCTGTATGTGTCACCAAATTTGATTAAAAAGTACGGCTTGAAAACCGGCGATTATATTGAGGGACAAATCCAAGCCCCCCAGAATGAATCAGAACGCTATTTTGCATTGGAAACGATTGAACGCGTAAATGGTGACAATCCTGACAAATTGCGTCACCGTGTGTCGTTTGATGATATGACACCACTGTATCCTGATGAAATGTTACGTATGGAAGTGCCCGATGACAAGGACAAGGGTCGCAACCTGTCGGCACGCGTGATTGACCTGATTTCCCCAACTGGCAAGGGTCAACGCAGTTTGATTGTTGCGCCACCACGTACCGGTAAAACCGTTATGCTGCAAAACATTGCGCATTCCATCGCAACAAATTACCCAGATGTAAAACTGATTGTTTTGCTGATTGACGAACGTCCCGAAGAAGTTACCGACATGCAACGCAGCGTCAAGGGAGAGGTTATTTCGTCCACATTTGACGAACCCGCCGCACGTCACATTCAGGTTGCCGAAATGGTTATCGAAAAGGCCAAACGTTTGGTAGAGGCCGGACAAGACGTCGTAATCTTGCTGGATTCCATCACACGTTTGGGGCGCGCATATAATACCTGCGTTCCATCCAGTGGCAAGGTTTTGACCGGTGGTGTTGATGCATATGCACTGCAACGTCCAAAGCGTTTCTTTGGTGCCGCCCGTAATATCGAAGGTGGCGGTTCGCTGACCATCATTGCAACTGCGCTGGTCGATACCGGTTCAAAAATGGACGAAGTTATTTTCGAAGAGTTCAAGGGTACAGGCAACAGCGAAGTTATCTTGGACAGAAAACTGTCCGACAAACGCGTGTATCCGGCAATCGACATCACGAAATCCGGCACACGCAAAGAAGACCTGTTGGTGGGCAAAGACACATTGTCAAAAATGTACGTCTTGCGCCGCATTATCAACCCAATGGGCACATTAGAGGCCATGGAGTTCTTGTTGGACAAATTACGTTTGACCAAAACGAACGAAGATTTCTTTAATTCCATGAATCAGTAAAAAAACGGGGCATCGCCCCGTTTTTTTTGTAAAGGGAACATTATGAAAATATATTTGATGGCGGCATTGTCCGCTTTTATTTTATTCGCATTTTGCGCGGGCGTGCGCGTTGGCGTTTTGCAATGCCAGCGCAGCGCGGCGCGCCAACATGCAACAGCCCAACAAACAATCATTCAACAACAGGTTACCACACATGCAGAAACTATGCATACTGGCATGCGCGATATTCGTCGCGTCTTGTGCGAAAAATACACCATTGCCGAATAACACTTGTGCGCCATGCATACCGATATATGGGCGTGCAAACGATTGGGGCCAAATCAGTGACGATTTGGCCCGCAATATTTATCAACATAATTTGATGTGTGAACGGCTCTAATCCGCCAACGCAATACCAACCAATTCGCGAACGATATCTGCACTCTGCACATCACCATCGCGTGGGGCATATTCCACAAATTCAAAACTGTGCGCATCGGGTGCGAATGCATGCGTCAACTGGCGCGCCGCTGACAATGAAATACCATTTGGCTCTGGGACAAGTACCGACGCGAACGTATTCGGGTCAATCGCATCAAAATCAAACGATACTACATACGGGCGGTCATCAATCTGGCGGAAAATTTCGCCAACCACACGATCAATCTTTTCCGGCGTGTCCAAATCCAACGGCGTGCGCATAAAGATATTATTTTGGTGCACAAAATCTATTTCTGCGGGCTCGTACGAACGAGACGCCAAATAGAACACATTTTCTGGGCGCAGTGCCGGCACACGTGCCTGTAACCCCAACCAGCGTTCGTCCCCATCGCCCGCCAATGCGCGGACATTCGCGCCGTGTGGTGCGCCCGACGCCTGTGTGCGCGACGATTCCGGCGTATGCGCGTCCAAATGCGCGTCAATATAAATCAGGCACAAATCGTCCGGTATCAATTTGTCCGCCAATGCGGCAAAGTGTCCAAAGTTCACCGAATGGTCACCCCCAATCATCACGTGTGGCGCGTCGGGCGTTGCCGCATAAATTTTTTTCTGAATCAACAGATTTTCACCAAAGCGGTCACGCGCCCACAAATCCGCATCATATGGATCGGCCGTAACCATTGTCCATTTTGCATCGGGGTACATTTTCTGCACCGCGGCGGGGGCCAACGCCGGCCCGTCCAAGACAACTTTCGCGGTCGCGCCGCGGCCATATTCTATACCAAACAAAGATTTCATTTATATGTTCCTATTATACTTTCTGCTGCATTTTTCAGTTTTTGTAACGACTTTTCATAAGATGCACAATCACGTGCAATATCAGACCGATATATATCACGCAGATTTGCCGCCATGTAAAAACAGCCCTGCAAATGCTGCATGCAATAATCATGCCCCGTTACAAATGCGTTTTGACCACGGGCACGGCTTTCCAAACTGGCCCAATCAATATTCAATGCATTGTCCAAATTAGTCCACGAATTTTCGCCACGGTATTTGCCGACAACACTCATCCAATACTCGTTCATCTCGGCCTCTGTCCACCGATTCGTGCCACGCATGGTCAAGATTTGCTTTATCAAACTGTCGATTTCCGGCTGGTACTGCGCATCAATCTGGGACAACTTGGCACTGCAATAGCACCGATTGTATGCGGTATTTTCACGCACACAGTACCCATCCATGCATTCACTGTAATCCGCCAAGCATCGCGCCGCCGTAACGTTGGTATGACTGCCGCTGGTGGTGTTGGTGGCGGTATTTTGCGTATTTGATACCGCATCGTCACGCGTCACCGTGCCATTGCCACGAACCGTACGCGCACGAACATTACGCCCAGACGCCACGCCAACCGAACTGCGCGCCGTTGTCGCACCCGATGTCACCCCGCTGCGCGATGCGCTGCGCGCGACAACACGACGTGAGGTTGATGTTCCTGATGTTGTTCCCGTTGTGGTGGCGGTATTGGCCGCGGCGGCAACAGTGCCGGTCTTGGTCGCGCTGCGCGCGGTGGTGGAACGCGAAACCACGCGACGCGTGGTGGTGGATGCGGCATTACCCGTCGGTATCGTACGCGTCAAAACATCAATCTGGTTCGTGCTTTGACTGGGGCTTGTCCCTGGGTTCAACCCCGTACGCATCGCGTTATTCATGTACGGATACATGTTGTTATATGTATTCGCGCTGACATAGTCCGACGCACGCGTGGCCGCGCCGGCCGTACCACCACACGCAACACACACTGCACACAAAATTGGTAAAAAACGCAATAACTTTGACATTTGATATAATGATATAAGTTTTTCCCCCATGCGGGCAAGCATAAAATAAATTTTAATATTTGCATTTGAAAAAAATACTGTTATAATCGTTGTCGTTTCGGGGTGTAGCTCAGTCTGGTAGAGTGCTTGCTTTGGGAGCAAGATGTCGAAGGTTCGAATCCTTTCGCCCCGACCAGCAATAAAAAACGGTGCTTTGCGCACCATTTTTTATTGCTGTTTTGGGCGAATTTGGATTTGATACCTGAACATTACGCAGTAATGTTGGTTCGACTACGAGTCAGCAAGCCCTTGGCGAGCGCAGTCCGCTTTCAGCGGACGGGAACGAGTGCCCCGCAGGCACAGCGCATTTATGCGCCAGCCGAGGGAATCTTTCGCCTTCTTTTTTTTCGTTTTTTATTTTTTTCCGCGGGACGCGGATTCGAACTTGGTTCTCATCTTTCCCTCGTTGTGGCATACCACAACTGCGGGGCATTCGTGACGGTTTGGTCGCGCTGCGCGTACCCGTAAAAAAACACCCCGCGGTGCGGGGTGTTTTTTTTTAGAAACGATATGAACCGGAAACCTTGATATTATGTAATTGAATATCTTGGTTGTACTGGTAACGGTAATCCAGCCCAATCTGCAAGCCACTGGCCGACAGCATTTCCACACCACCGCCGATGTTCGCCCACATTGGATCAATATCGATATCATACTTTGTGAACGAATTTGCGACCGAGAACTTGTACTTCGCGTTGTCTGGCGCGCCCAACACATCGTATTCGATTCCGATTGTCGCATATGGGCGAATCTGGAACCATGCCGACGGATAGATACGCTTTTGCGCGGTCAACGAATACCCAGGGGTAAAGATCAGATACCCGTCAGATTCCATATCCATATAATCGTGGCCACGGGCCTTCTCCGTCAACGAGAACCCAAAGTTATACCCAACGCGCGCATACATATTGCCCACGACATACTGGTTCAACCAGTCATGCAACAAGCCCCATTCACTGGTGAATGCAACGTCATAGCCCGTACCATCAATCGCACCGTTCATGTATGTCTGGTGACGTGTGGTATCCAATACATGGATATCCAAGAACGCATTACCATAAACGCGTGTCTTTTCGCCCAAGGTCTGCATCAAATACCCACCCAGACCGATATTGGTATCTGCAACCTTGACATCAACATTGCCGGCGATGAACGGATTTTCAACGGTATAGCCCAAATTCATAGAATCAGAGTTGTCCGCCGACATGTGCGATATACGCCCTGTCAACCCCAGAATCAATGTTTCAGAATGTTGCCAGTCAAATCCGCCTGCGACGTTGATACGGTTGCCATCAACGCGTTTACCATCAGACACTTTCTGGTTGAACATGCCAAATTCTGCGTCAACCCATGCCTTTTTCAGGTTGCGGTTACGATTCCAGATAAATTCGTCGAACATGCGGTCTTCGAATGAACGGAAATTAGTATGTTCATTCAAGACAATGCTGCCCACGACCTGTTCGATTTCACGTGGCTGAACCAAGCGGCTGAAACGTGACAACGCCGTACCATCGCGATTTGTATTGTAATCTTCCATACGCTTGTACAGTTCGTTACCCAACTGTTCCAGATTTGTGCCACGGAATATCACAGGCAACATTTCCAGCGCATGACGACCATAGAATCCCTTGCCGGCGGCTGCGCCATCCAACATGTCGTCCAACGCGCCTGCGGACATATATTCGCCACTGGTGTGACCTGGGGTGCGGCCAACAATCGGTTGAATCTTGAACACCTCAACCGGCCCGCCAAAGCGTGGATCGAATACCAAATAAATACTGTCGTCGATACCATCGCCATCGGTGTCACGCACGGTCAAATATGCAGAATCTGCATCAACCAGCGCGCCGCTGAAATAGTCATAGCACAACGTACCCGTATTGTTGCACACAACAACATTCAGATTGCGCAGTTTGTCACCCAATTCTGTAATGCCATCGTCCGCATGTACCAGCCAGATTGCATCGCCCGCCGTTGCCAATTCGCGCAACGCAACACCAATTTGGTCGGTCGCGTTTGCAAACCCAGTCGATGGATTGCGCGACAGTGTCAGGTCAGACGTGAATGCACCATCAACCTGAATCAATGCGCCCGCATTACCGTCTGTGGCATTTGTGATGCGCCCCAGCGTGTTGTCGTCCGCCAAACTGACCGATGACCAGTAATTACGTGTCGGCGCGGTCAGCACATCACGACGTCTGACATCAACGTACAGACCACTGTCATTATCGAACAGATAGTTACCGCCAATCGTCATTTCTTGCAGTCCGCCAAAGCGCACACCACCCGAAACATTACCGGTAACGCCAACTGTCAAGCCCGCGTTTGAATATGCGCGCATGTTTTTAACATCAATATTTCCCGCAACCGTCAGGTCAGTTGTATTGATGTCCAGTGCACCTGATGTTTGCTGAATATTACCGCCCACAATCACATTCGACGCGGACAGCGCATAACTGTTGCCGGTGATATTTGCATCACGCGCCGCGATTGTACCCGCGTAATTCTGGTACAAATTCTTTACTGTAAATGCGCCCGCAGATTTCATACCCGCGCCCGACAATGTTGCCGTGCCATTATTGGCAAAGTAATCAACATTTGCCACATCTGCGCCCGACGCAATCGTCAAATCGCCGTTATTATCAACCGCGCCCAGCGTCATACCGCGCGCCGAACTCAGCGTCAAAGTACCATTATTTGAAATGCCGCCAAATGCGATGCTGGAATTTTCAGATGAAATCGCCGTGGTTGCGCCCGCCGCAACATTTGCCGCGCCGGTAAACGCAACAGCATTTTTAACCGTGTACGCAACCGCACCGGTATTTGCCATCAACGCGCCTGTGGCGGTCAAACTGCCCGCGGTGACGTTTGTGTTGCCAACAATGCTCAGCCCAGATGCCGCCGCACCCGCAACGTCAGACGCATGCGTTATATTACCCGCAACCGAAATCAAATCATCAGACGTGATTGTTGGTGCATTGATAACCGCACTGCCCCCCGACACGGTCAGCATTGCCATATTCAATTTTTCGGCCGAAATATTCAATTTCAGGTTCGATTCAATCGCCCCCGCGGTGATGGAATCCGCCGCGACCAAATTCATTGTGCCGGTATTGTCAATCTGGCCCATCGTCAGGTCAGACGTACTGTTGATATTGGCGTTACCACTGCTGACCAATGCGCCCATGTCGACGGTTGCACCGTTTATTGTCAATGTACCGCCATTGCTGGTCTGACCACCGATTTTTGCCGTGCCCATCGCATCAATTTTAACCGTGCCATTGGTCGCCAACGCACCCGCCATTGTGAAATTCTGGTGTGACGTCAATGTCAACGTTTTGCCATTGGCGATTGTCGCGCTGTCAAAAGACATACCGCCCACGCTGGTTTCCATGGTGTATTCAGTGCCACTGATAACCATACCGGTCATACCCCATGTTGGTGTTGTATCGTTAAACAACAATTCGCCACCAACACTGATGTCACCCGTCGTTGCGGTCAATGATTCCCCAGACAATACAATCAAACCATTTGTCGTGCCGCGATTCGTCAGCGATGCAACATTTGCATTCGCCGCCGCAATTTCCAGCCACGCACCATTGGTTGCCGATGCCGCGCCCGCAACATTCAGCGTTTGCCCCGCCGCACGTGACGCATCCGCCGAACCGAATATCAAACGCTGATTTGCATTTGTCGCCACGGCGGCACCACCGACGTCCATCAAGGACGCGTCCATGCGCACCGTGCGCGCGGTCGTATCTGTAACGCTAACATCACCGCCAATGTTAATTGTGCCGTTATTTGATTTCAGTACAAACGCATTTGTTCCGTCCGCCGCGACCGACATGTCGCCCGCATTTGCCGCGGCACTGCCACTGGCGACAAAATTACCATCAATTTGTACCGAATTTTCAACAGTCAGGTTTTTAACTGCACTGCGCAAACTCAATTTACCGCCAGACACAATCATTTTGTCCAGAATTTGAATATTACCAATCAGTGCGTTCATTTCAACCGAACCGCCCAATACATTCAGATTCTTGGCCGAAATGTTATCGCTGGCACTGCCCGAACCGATGACCGTCATCGTGCCGGCATTGTTTGTCAAATCACCCCCAATCGTGATATTGCGCGCCGTGATGTCCAAGACACCTTCGCCACCCGCGGTCGAACCATTGACCACATTGCCATCAACCGTCAATGCCCCCGTGGACGATGCCGATGCCGCCACACGCAAATCACCGGTGTTTGTAACACTTGCCACCTTTACAGTATTACCGTCAATGCGCATTCTGCTGCCATCTGTGTTGGAAACGTCGCCCCCCACAAATGCGCCAGACGTCGAAATCGTTGCGTTTGCGGCCGCACCATCACCGGAAATTGCACCCGTTGTGATGGTCAGACCACGAATTTCCAATGTACCCGTATTGCGAATCGATGTTGATGTGAAATTACCCGCGCTGTTCAGTGTCAATCCGGCAATATTCTCTTGTGGTAAAACCGACGCATTAGAAATCGCACCAAACGACATATCGCCCAGCGTCGTTTCAATATTTGCCATACCCTGTTTCAGCAAGATATCGCCCGTCATCTGCAAAGAACCGGTTTTCAGCGTGAATTTGCCACTGTCGGTCATATTGTTCCAATCGATATTCTGGGCAATTTTGGTCAGGCCCGAAATATTCGCAACAAACACACCACTGTTGACAATAGACGCATTCTGGCCGTTACCACCATTGATGGTCAAACTGTCACCATTGATGTTCATTGTCCCAGATGTATCTTCGTTTGTAATTGCGCCCGCGACAGTAATATTTTTTGCCGATATGGTGACCGTACCCGCGGCCTTGTTTTCCAAACTGCCCGTGGTGTCGGTATTGTTCAACGTCAAATCACCGCCCGCCGTCACATTCAGCGAACCCGCAGAATTTTGAATTGTACCCGACGTGATATCGCCACCCGCTGTAATCTTGCCAGTATTGTTTGCATTCTTGTACGTGAACTGCTTCATAGTAATTGAATCAGTTGCGTCCAAATTGACATCAGCACTGGCATTTGTCGCATTCACATCAATCGCACCGGTATTGATGGTATTTGCAATAATACGCAACGTGTCATTTGCGTTTATCGCGCCCGACGTAAATGAATTGATACCGCCACCGGCAACACCACTGTTTGCCGCAACACTCAGCGCGCCCAGCGCATTTATCGTGCCACCAACCGACACATCAATGCCCGCCGCCGTGCCGTTCTGAATCCCCAGCGTCATGCCGGATTTAATTTCCAGATTATTACCAATAACAACATCGCCATCGGACTGAATGGTAAAAGAGCCCGTATCGCGCAAGATTGCCAAATCGCCGTTACCGCCCTGCCCCGTGCCACCAACATAAACCGCACCCGCGACATTCAAACCATTGGTCGTTGAACCGTCGCCCAGTACCAAACTGGTGTCCGTTGCGTCAATCGTTTTACTGGCATCAGTTGTGCCGATATTCAGCCCACCCGAAAACGTGGCCGCGCCCGCACTGAACGGGGCCAAGCAACATACAACAGATACTAATTTTTTTGAAAACAGAGACATCTTTCTTTCCATTCCTTGCAATTTGTTATTCCATTATAAAAAAAATTTTGGTATAAGGGCAAGACAAATATTACACAAAGAAATGAAACGAAAGGAGAAGCAAATATGTATGAAATAAAATCAGTTCATGCACGCCAAATTATGGACAGCCGTGGCAACCCAACCGTTGAATGCGACATTGTATTATCTGGGGGCGCACGTGGTCGCGCGGCCGTACCGTCGGGTGCATCAACTGGCAGTTTCGAGGCATTGGAACTGCGCGATGGTGGCGACGCATATATGGGCAAAGGTGTCACAACCGCCGTTCGCAATGTAAATGAAATCATCGCCCCTGCGATTATTGGCATGGCGGCAAATGACCAGACCGCATTGGACGAAAAAATGCTGGCACTGGACGGCACACAGAACAAGGACAAATTGGGTGCAAACGCGATTCTGGCCGTGTCATTGGCGGCGGCGCACGCGGCAGCCAATCAATCGGGCATGCCATTATATAAGTACATTGCGGGCGTATATGGCAACGCCAATCCATGCGTATTACCACGCCCAATGATGAACATAATCAACGGTGGCGCGCACGCCGACAACGGTCTGGACGCCCAAGAATTTATGATTATTCCAAATGGCGCAAAATCCGAAGCAGACGCAATCCGTATGGGTTCTGAAATATTCCACCATTTGAAAAAGATTCTGAAATCCGGCGGCAATTCCACCAATGTCGGCGACGAAGGCGGCTTTGCACCAAACTTTCATTCTTGTGCACAGGCATTGGATACAATTATCGCCGCAATTCGCGATGCGGGTTACACCCCAGGTGATCAGGTTTCAATCGGTCTGGACGTGGCGTCATCTGAATTTTATGCCGACGGCGTATATAATTTCGAAGGCAAAAAATTGTCATCAGACCAGATGATTGAATTTTACGAACAGTTGATTGCGACATACCCAATTATCTCTATCGAAGACGCATTGGCCGAAGAAGATTGGGCGGGTTGGAAAAAACTGACCGAAACAATCGGCAAAAAATGCCAGTTGGTTGGCGACGACCTGTTTGTGACAAACCCTGCGCGCCTGCGCCGCGGGATTGACGCCGGCGTTGCGAATGCAATCTTGATAAAAGTGAACCAAATCGGCACATTGACCGAAACATTGCGCGCCATCAAAATGGCCCAAGACGCAAATTACGGCGTAATCATTTCGCACCGCAGCGGCGAAACCGAAGACACCACAATCGCGGATTTGGCCGTTGCGACAAACGCGGGTCAAATCAAGACCGGTTCTATGTCACGCACTGACCGTATGGCAAAATACAACCAGTTATTGCGTATCGAAGAAGAACTGGACAAATCCGCAAAGTATGGTATATAATTTACCTGAAATGTAACAAACGGGGGGCGAAATCACGCGCCCCCTTTTTTCTGAGGCCCAATGATAACGACGCACCAGATTTTTATTATCGCAAAATACGCAATCGCGGTATTGCTGGCCATTGGCATATTCTTGGCCCCCGCATGGATTGCGCGCCAAACGGCACGGGGCAAGCAAGATATGATTCTGGTTCGTTTGGGCAGTTGGGTATTCAGTTGGACTGGCATCGGATGGCTGTGGGCATTGTTCTGGGCCAGCAAGAAATAATTTTTTCATAATCTATAATCGTGTGTCGCGGCGATCCTGTAAATAAAAAATGTGTCCGCGGGGGCGGACACATTGTCATAATAAAACTATGCCTCGGTGCTGCTACTGCTGCCCTCATAAATCGTTATCTCGAACCCAGTGCCATCGTCAACAGTGCATTCGGGGTAACACATGTCATCAATCAACAAATAACCGCTCTTGCACGATGTTTTGTTACACGTGCTTTCCCAAGTGCCGAATACTGTACACGTCTGTGTACCAGTGTATGACGATGTTGAACAAGAACGCGTTGCGCCAATGGTACATTCCGCCTTGCATGTACCAAATGTATGAGCAAGCGACCAATACGTATACGTTGTCTCACTATCAGGGTCTGTTACCTGCGAAAAAGAACACGTTATTTGATATTGCATCAATGTCGTATCATCGCAATAGCAATTTATCGTATCGCCTGCATATAAATTTGTACTATCGCGTTCTGATACAATCTTGCAATCTTCGGATGTGGAACGGTTATAAGTGTCTTTTATACCACCACATGATACGCTTACGACTTTACGTGCCGCATCGGCATCTTTACTGTGCATAACGCCCACGAACGCCAGCACCGCCGCCCAAAAACGAAACCAAGATGATTTGATTTTTTGCATTTTATTTTCCCCCTGGATATCAATATTTACAATCACCACCAGAATATTGCCAATTACCCGTACTATCTTTGAATGTCTGATTATCATATTGTGAAATATAACATGCACTCCGAAATAACGGTTTGTTTGGCGCAATCGGTTTCAGTGTCAGACCGGTATGCGGACTGCCAATAAGATCAACCTGCCATGTGCGCACCCTGGCCGCGCCACCATTCGCCAATGTTTTGCCTGGGCATTTGGTGCATTTGGTGTAATATGAAACCCTATTATAATTATCGTTTCGTACACTATCTTCATCAGCATAAAAACCATCGTTGCATTGGAGAATTGCACAAATTTTGACCGCATCGTACGCATGCGTCACACATGGCACGCACAAAATTGCAAATATTGCGATAATAATTTTTTTCATACTTTCCTTTCCCCCTTTTCCCATCGGGCGCAAAAAAACACCCTGCCAAGGCGGGTGGTTGGAGGTTAAGAACTATAATTTACAGAAAATAGCGGGCTTATTCGAATATATCGCCACCCTCCAACCCAAATCATAGATTGGAGGTATTTTTTGTCCCCTCGGACACTGTAAATTAGAGGTTCTTACGCCCCGACATGGCCGCTTCGCCTTGTCATAGATAACTGTAACACAGATAAAATTCCCACGCAACAGGAAAGTGTACAGAGGGTAAAAGTAATGTGAAGATTTGCGCACTGCGCGCAACATAATTTACTGGATTGCCGCGCTACGCTCGCAATGAAGTTGTTTTTGTGCATGTGTCGCAACGTCCTTGCCGCAACCTTCGCGTACCGCTCGGTTTCATTGCGAGGAATGAAATGACGAAGCAATCCAGTGAATAAAAAAGTGCGCCATTCGGCGCGGCTCTCTTATTACCTAGATTCCGTGGTCGAGCCACGGAATGACAAAAAGCAAGGACGCAGTCCGCAGGCGACACACGTGCCAGAACATACTAAGTTCCCCTCCGTCGGGCCCCGCAAAATTGATAAATTTTGTGGGTGATTTCTTGGAGGGGTGTCCGCAGGACGGGGTGGTCGAGAGAGTACGTAATTATAGCTTGATACTTTCAGACAAAAGACCACCTCCCCCTATCGGGTACTCCTCCACAGGAGGAGAACTTAGCGCGCGACAAGAATGACTATATTTCTAGGAACTTGTTGCCTACGAACTTTTTGTTCTTGTTATATCTATTTGCCTTGCACTGCTAGCACCCTTGTCATTGCGAGCGTAGCGCGGCAATCCAGTAATATGAAAGTGCGCCATTCGGCGCACACCTATTATCTATTATCTATTATCTATGCTCTAAAAAAAAAACACAGGGGGCAAAAGCCCCCTGTGCAAATAGCGATTTAATCGGCACAGAAATTATTTTTCACTCTGGTTGCCGCCGTGTAAATTCACACCACGCGCCATAAATTCGGCCGCCAAATTCACCGCAGCAATACCTTTCTTGTACCCTGCCCCAGCAGCATTCTTGTTTGCCAATGTGCTGGACGCGGTATTAAACTTGCTCACATTATCAGTCATATTCAATGCCTCTTGTCAAAACATCTCTCTGACAGTGGTCAGATTAAACTAATAAAACTTTTTTGTCAAGTATTATTGTCAACCATGCCTTATTCATCGCAACCATACATTCCGCATGGTTCAGTTGCTGAATATTCTTCGACAACAATCGGTGCGGCCTTGGCTTCTTCGGTATAGTGCGTTTCTTTGACGACACGCACACGACGGTTTGCCGCATTTGCAACGCCATCGGCGGTTGGCACAGCCAAATCTTCTTCGCCGGACGAAACCGCAACAATCTGGCTGGCTGGGATGCCGTATTTAATCAGCATTTTCTGAACCGCCTCTGCACGACGGCCGCCCAACGCATAGTTATAATCCTTGCTGCCCATTGTGTCGGTATGTCCAACCACAGATACCTTGATATTCTTGTTATTCTGGGTTGCATCCGCCAATTTACGGATTAAATCCTGATATTCCGGCTTGATTGTCGCCTTGTTAAAATCAAAGCGGATTTCAAACACCTCTTCCATTACGTGTTGTTTGGGTTCCAGCGGAATCTGCTGAACCTTGATGATTGTCTTTTCATTTGTTGCTGCCTGAATTTGATCCAAGCGCGCATTGATTGCCGCCAATTCTGCGCGCATAGCCATCATCATGTTGATAAATTCTTGGCGCGACACCAATTCATCACCAATTTGTGGAATTTCTTGGGCCGCCGGCTGCTGAACACAATCAGCATTATTCACGTTATTGCCACAATCCGCCGCCAAAACCGCGGTGTTGTTGCTGTTAGACATGCTCTTGTCGCCACCGTAAATATTCTGGTTAAACACCACTGGTTGAACCGGCACTGGGTTTATCAAGTGTTGTGGAACATTTACGTTGTTCACGATAATAACCCCTTCGCGGGCACGACCCGCACCATTTACCGCGCGCAGTGAACGTGTATCTGGGTAATAATCGGTTGGAACATTGCTGGCGTTTGTGATGCGTGATTTAACCGCAACTGTTTCAGACGCCGTTGTTGTCGCAATGGCAGAATTCTGTTGTTTCGTGTTTACAATTTTGCCACCCTGACAATCGCGCAATGCGGTCAGTGTACGCTGGAAACGATCGCGACATTCACGTGCCGTGCCATCTTGGCCACTGGCCGCCGCCGACAACCAGCAATCAAATTTTGCCTGTGCCTCGGCCGCCAACTGTGGATTGGTTGTGGTCGCATCGTTTTTGAATTGTTCAATCAAATCGTTATACGCCGCCGACAATTCGAACGCGGTCTGCTGATCTTCGACCGGCCAATTATCCAATGTTTCTGGGAATGGCACTTCGCCACTGAATGCCGCCACGGCCTTTTGCGCGAACAGTTCGCCCATTTCGGAATACCCGCTGGTGCGTGCATTATAAATAGCATAAGAACGATAATTCATCGCCAACTGATTCAAAAAGGAATCCTGATGTGGTGCAGAATAAACGTCCAACTGTTCCACATAGTCAACCGTCGGTGTGTCAATGGGTGCATAATCGTCATTTTTTTGACCCGCGCACGCCGCCAGTGCAACGACAGACGCCGCCATCATTATGCGTGATATAATCCATGTTGATACACAAGATTTATTTTTCATGAAAAATTCCTTTCTATAATCCAGCATATTATACGATTTTTCACCATATGAGTAAAGCAAAAAAACAGTCCCACGCGGGGACTGTTTTTTATTTATCTGCAAATTGTGACACGATTGCGCCCAACGACGACATTCCGCCACCACTGCTGAGTCCGCTGACCGTTTCCATAATTGAACTGGTGTTTGTTTTCTGACCCAATCCACCAACCGTGCTGGTTAAAAATTCACCCCACATCGCACGCTTCTTCGCCGACAGACGCGCGTTGCTGCAATTTTCAATTTTCGACATCAACTTTATCGCCATTGTCGCTTCTGGCTTGGTATAATCACTCTCGGAAAAATCAATCAAATTAAATATATCATAAATATCAGAAACCGTCTTTTTATTCTTGCACGCCTGTGACCCGTCGTCGCAATACGATGCAACCGATGCCTTTGGAAACTGATACCAGACCATATTTTTATCATTGGCCGAACCGAAATTATCATAGCAAACCAAATCGCCATCATCACCATTCAGTGTTGTACGCACCGCCATTTGATAACCCGTCCCCCCTGGGCACGGCATACGCCCCAGTGCGCGTTTGGCATCATCAGATGTCATTTCGCCAACCTTGGCCCACTCTTTCATAGTGTTGTTCACGAACGTGATTTCTCGGGACTCGGGGATGCATTCTTGGGTTAATTCACGTTGTTTTTCATTCAGTCGTTGAACCCCTCTGACCAAACCCAACACGGTTGGCACTAAACTGGCCCCTGTGTCCTGAACAGATGCGGCCTGTGTTGCAACGGGCGCGGCCTTTTTAATAGTAACCGCAGCCGGCGCGGACGACACCGCACAGGAAATCATACACATAAAAATCAGCAGTTTTTTATTCATCTCTCGTGCCTGTATTATAACATAAAAAAATTATTGAATAAATATAAAAATTGCTTTTTGTGTTCGGGCGCGCTAAACTGGACACCGTGCAAGGCGATAGACGTAGTTTTATTATATTTACTAAACACAGACGATTACAGCGTCTGTGGCAGTTTTTCTTTACCGGTTGGGGTCTGGTAATGGTGGCGGCGTTGGTCGCGGGTTCACTGTTTACCAAGCAATTATTGTGGACGCCCATCACCGCAATCAATATGACCGACATCGTCAGCAATCAATTCAAAATGTCAAACGCGGTATTCGCCGGCACGGACACAAATGGCGAACCGTTCAAGATTCGCGCCGCATCCGGCCGCCAAGAATACGGTAAACCCGACATTATATTCTTGGAATCCGTATCCGGCACGGTCGTCCGCAAGAGTGGCGACACCAAAATAACCGATAATATTCGCGCCCAAACGGGAAAATACAATCGACGCAACAAGACCGTTACACTGATGGGCAATGTCCGCATTGATTCCAGCAACGGCGACAAAATTTTAACAGACGAATTGGTGGTAAAATTATGAAACAATCCGTATTACGCATTGAACACTTGTCTAAATCATACGGCAAACGTATGGTTATTCGCGATATTTCCATGATTGCACGTCAGGGCGAATCGGTTGGGTTACTGGGCCCAAATGGCGCGGGCAAAACCACGGCATTTTACTGCATCACGGGCCAGTTGGCGGCAACCGGTGGCCAGATTTTCCTGAACTCTCAGGACATAACACACCTGCCGTTTTATCAACGGGCACGCCTGCACATCGGTTACCTGCCCCAGGAAAACAGCGTATTTCGCGGGCTGACCGTCGAACAAAATATTCTGTCTATTTTAGAGGTGGTCGAACCAGACCGTAAAAAACGTCGCCAGAAATTGGACGCACTGTTGGACGAATTTTCCATATCGTCCCTGCGTCACAGTCCGGCAACAGCCCTGTCGGGTGGTGAACGTCGCCGCGTTGAAATCGCGCGTGCATTGGCAAATGACCCTAAATTTATTCTGCTGGACGAACCATTCGCCGGCATTGACCCAATCGCGGTGAATGAAATCCGTACATTGGTATCCCAACTGAAAAACCGCGGTCTGGGCGTGATTATTACCGACCACAACGTGCGCGAAACACTGGGCATTACCGACCGCAGTTATGTGTTGCACGACGGAAAAATCCTGAAACACGGTACAACCGACGAAATTATTCAGGACGAAATGGTTAAAAAGGTATATCTGGGCGAAGATTTTACTATGTAAGATTTCCCAAAACAAAAAACACCGCCGAACGGCGGTGTTTTTTTTACCCAAAACTTATGTTGCTTATTCGGATTCCTCGTCCATATCTTCGTCATCGTCGTCGTTTTCAACGGCATTCAGGTCAATTTCCTTTGGCACGCCCAGAATGTCTTCTATCTTGTCGGATGCGGCATCCAAATCAATCTTGTGCAAGACGGCAAATTCCTGTGCCATACGTTCCAACGCACGCAAATACAACTGGCGTGCAGAAAACGTCATCGTATCCGCCGCCGTACGACGTTGCAGGTCACGTACAACCTCTGCCAATTTCATTGGGTCGCCAGAATTGATGTTTTCTTCGTACTGTGCGGCACGACGCGCCCAAATCATACGCTTTGCACCGGCCTTGCCCTTGGCTGACGCGATTGCCTCGTCCATCTTTTTGGCGGTGGTCAACGGGCGCAACCCAGAAATTTCCGCACGTTCAATCGGCACGCGCAATGTCATATGATTGCGTTCAAATTCGATGACCAACATCTTTATTTTCTGGTCGCCAATCGTTTGTTCTTCGGTACGAACCAACTTGCCCACGCCCTGCGTTGGGTACACAACATATTGACCGGCCTTAAAATCTAATTTCTTACTTGGCATAATAGACCCTTTGCGGTTGCCATTCTCTCTGTCCCACGCATTATATCACAAAAAAACCAGAAAAACAAATAATTGACTAAAAAAATAAACGCCCCACGCGGGGGCGTTATTCTTATCGCAGTACACCGCGACGCATTGTTGGCCCGCGTCGTACCGCCGAACCGCGTGTTCCTGTTGTTGCATCAACAGACATTGTACACACCCATTCGTCGTTCTGCAAAATTGCGGTCTGACCATCTGGGCAATCTGGCTTTTCCAAACGCCATGCAAAGCAACTGCCCTTTTGATATGATTGATATGTCGCATTGTCCGCACCATCACGGGTATACGCACCATATTCAGGATTCCAAATGCCCGCCGCTTCGCCGCCACACCATTTGCGTGCACCAAAGCAATCAATGCAATTTCCATCTTTGTCACAAATCTGATCCGGCGCAGCGGTCGAAACATATCCACTGTTTGCCGATTTCCCATCGCCCATCATTTTGCCGGTTTCCAAATCGCGACACCACAGCTTTTCACATTCCTGCGTCTTGACGCCATCGGTTGTGGTTGTGCGCGACGATAAAACATACCCCGCACCACACGACGTGAACTTTGCCGCATCAGCCGCGCAAATCACGCCAACCAGCATTAAAAACGAGCAAATAATTTTTTTCATATCTGTTTCTCTCTTGTCCCAGACATTTTACACGATTTTATAGCAAAATCCAAATTGTTTTTTACTGGCCCAATCCCGCTGGGGTAAAGCGGCCAATATTGTTAAACAATTCTTGCAATGCGTTCAGTTCAATCGCCGCTGGAATTTCTGTTTCACCATCGGCAATCACAACATCTGGCAAATCGGCATCGTGCAAGACCTGTGTTTTAACCACACGGTCACCACGCACCCACGCCAGCAAGACGGTCTTGTTATCATACGTTTTTGGCAATGGCCCGCGATAGTTTTCGTCCGCGCCATAATACACCCACACGTCATCGCCATAGATTGTTTTAACCTGTGGCGCACCAATTTTGTCCTGTAACTGGGCGGTGGTTTTAATTTCAGACGCCACCGTGTCCAAATCAGACGGAAAAACATACCCACGATGTTTGGTCTGGAACGTGCACCCCGCCAGTGCGATTAAACAAATTGCGATTATTTTTTTCATATGGATTACCCCTCGCCGTTTTCTTTGGTTTGATTTGCCGCGTTCATCATTGCGAAATGCGCGATGTACTTTTTCAGTTCACTCTTGTACCGATTGTTTTCCTTGGCAAATTCAACCAATCTGTCAAAGTTCGGATTTGCCGCGCGCGCCGCGCCGAAACGACTCTCGGTCTTCAAGAAATCTTCCAATGGCGTTGGATTATCAATATTTGAATCCAGCGTCAATGGATTGCGTCCCGCATCAATCAAGCGTGGGTCAAAACGATACAGTGGCCATGCACCGGTCTGAACCAGTTGCGTTTGGTGCTGAACCCCATTTTGCAATGCAAATCCATGCGCAATACATGGTGCATACGCCAGAATCACCGATGGGCCGGGGAAACTTTCGGCCTCGCGGAATGCGCGAATCGCCTGAACAGGATTCGCACCCAACGCGATTTGCGCAACGTACGCGCCCGACATCATCGCCATCATACCCAAATCTTTCTTGGCATGTTCCTTGCCACCAATGGCAAATTTCATACTGGCGGCAAATGGGGTGGATTTAGATTGCTGGCCACCGGTATTCGAATACCCTTCGGTGTCCAGAACCAAAACATTCACATTTTCACCACTGTGCAAAATATGATCCAACCCACCATATCCGATATCATATGCCCAACCATCACCGCCGACAATCCATACAGATTTGGTCACCATTTCGCCCAACAAACTTTCCGCCAATCGTGCACGCGGGCCATCTGTTTTCGCCAATTTTTTACGCAACATTTCTGCGTTTGCACGTTGACGCACAGGGTCTGTTTCTGCAAACATTGCGTCAACATTTGGAATATTCAATTCAAACAGCAGGCCACGCAACGTGTCACGCTTTTGATTCAGTGCCAAACGCATACCCAAACCGTATTCCGCATTGTCTTCGAACAATGAATTAGACCACGCCGGCCCGCGACCATTCGCATCACGTGTCCATGGCGTAGTTGGCAAATTCGCACCATAAATCGACGAACAACCCGTTGCATTCGCAACAACCATACGGTCACCAAACAGGTGCGCCATCATTTTCACATACGGCGTTTCGCCACAGCCCGCACATGCCCCTGGAAATTCAAAATAATGCGGCAACAGTTCGACATGCTTTGGAATATTCAAATTCAATTTTTCACGCGGGACATCTGGCAATTTCACAACCGCATCAAACGCGCGTTGGTTTTCCGCCGCAACATCGCGTGCCGGTTTCATCGCCAATGCCGCCACAGGACAGTTTTTAACGCACACACCACACCCTGTGCAGTCCGCCGCCGAAATCGCCAACGTGTAATACATGTCCGGCCCCAGTTCTGGCGTCTTCATCGGCACAACAATAACGCCCGCCGCACGCGCCGCGTCAACCTGTGCGGCACTCAGTGCCTTGATACGAATCGCCGCATGTGGGCACAGCATTGAACATTTGCCACACTGAATACATTTTTCCAAATCGCACGTTGCAACCCGATCAGACACCGCGCGTTTTTCATACTTTGACGTTCCAACCGGATATTGACCCGCGCCAAATTCACCGCCCACGCGGAAACGCGATACAGGAATCGCATCACCACGCTGCGCCGCCATTTCACCCAACGTGCCCGCGATTTCCGCCGGCGCGTCCGCCGTCATTGCCGGCACAAAATCAGGTGCGAAATTCGACACAGACGACGGCAATACGTACTGGTGCAAATACTCGGCTGCCTTGTCCACCGCGGCCCAGTTTGCCTGAACAATTTCCATACCTTTTTTCTTGTACGTTTTTTCAATCGCAACCTTGGCCGATTTTGCCGCAACCGCCGGATCAATAATCTGGGTCAGGTTAAAGAAGTTCAACATGATAAACGTATTGATACGATTACCCAATCCCAATTCCGCCGCCGCGCCATTCGCGTCCAAGAAATACACATTCGCACGCAGACGCAACAAATGTTCCTGTGTTTCACGTGGCAGATTTGCGAACGCAACATCGGGCGACATCGACGTATTTATCATAACCGTACCGCCCGCACGCAACCCACGGAACACATCAAAGCGTTGCGCAATCATAAAGTTTGAAACACTGATAAAATCGGCAACCTCTATCAAATACTGACTTTTAATTGGCGCATCAGAAAAACGAACATGCGACGCGGTCAGCCCGCCCGATTTTTTCGAATCATATACCGCATACGACTGTGGATACAGGTCTGAATTTTCACCAACAATTTTTACAATATTTTTAACCGCACCAACCGTACCATCAGAACCAATACCGTACAGAATCGCGGTCTTGAAATTTTCCGCCTGAACCGCGAACGCGGGGTCTGTTTTCAGGGACAATCCCGACAAATCATCATCAATACCAACCGTGAAATTGTGATGCAATGTGTCGCGCATCAGATTTTCATACACGGCCTTGACATCACGGGGCTTAAATTCTTTTGACCCCAAACCATACCGGCCACCAAATACCGCCGCCGCATCGCCAACAACGGTTTTAACGTCTTGGTACAACGGTTCACCAATCGCCCCAGGTTCTTTTGTTCTGTCCAGAACTGCAATACGTTTAACAGATTTCGGCAACGCCGCACGGAACGCATCGGTCGGGAACGGACGATACAAATGCACCTTGATCAATCCCAAACCACGTGGCAAGAATGGCAAAGTTTCCTCTATCGTTTCGCACGCACTGCCCATTGCGACAATGACATTTTCGGCATTTGGGTCACCAACATAGTCCACCAAATGATACGCGCGCCCCGTCAGTTTTGCGAACTTGTCCATGCATTCCTGAACAATTTCTGGCGTCGCCGCGTACAGTGGATTGGCGGCCTCGCGTCCCTGAAAGTACACATCAGGATTTTGCGCCGTACCGCGAATCGTTGGTGCATCGGGTGTCATACCACGTGCACGATTTTCCAAAACCAAATCGTCCGGAATCATTTCACGCAACACATCATCGCTGATTCTGTCCAAACGGGATTCTTCGTGACTGGTGCGGAAACCATCAAAGAAATGCAAGAACGGCACACGTGCGCGCAACGTTGCCGCATGCGCGATTGCCGCCATATCAGACGCCTGTTGCACATTATGACTGGACAACAATGCGAACCCAGTACTGCGCACAGACATAACATCACTGTGGTCGCCAAAGATTGACAACGCATGTGTTGCCAATGCGCGCGCCGCCACATGCATAACAAACGGTGTCTGTTCGCCGGCGATTTTGTACATATTTGGAATCATCAGCAACAATCCCTGTGACGCGGTAAATGTTGTTGCCAGCGCGCCCATCTGCAACGCACCATGCATTGCGCCGGCCGCCCCGCCCTCGGACTGCATTTCAATAATCTGTGGAATTGCACCCCATATGTTTTTCTTGTGCTGGAACGACCATTCGTCCGCCAATTCACCCATAGTGCTGCTGGGGGTGATGGGATAAATTGCGGCAAAGTCCACACATCTGTATGCGACGTCGGCCGCGGCCCAGTTTCCATCAACAATTAAATTCGCCATGATACCTTTCCCTTGTGTACGTTTTTTGTTTTATTTCTGGCGAAATCATACCGCGATTTTTAATCCAAGGCAAGATTATACTTACATTTAACATTGACAAAATTCATATTTTGTATTACACTACGTCCCCCAATATGAAGTTCAGAGAGGTATCGATTATGAAAAACGGAAATATTATAGAGATTTGCCCAGGGTCGTTTCTGGACACAGCATTTGCCGGCGTTACGCCCGCAAAAACGGCAAACCCACTTGCACGCCATGACAACTTTGTCCGTGGCACTGACATTTATATTTTGGATTCATTTGCCAGCAAAACAAAAATGAAAAATGCCGCATTTGTACGCCGTATCAAGGACGCCATCGCCGATGCACGCGACGTTTTAAGTGGCGGCTTTATGGACGTAATTCCAACAAATTGGAAAATTGCACGCGATTGGAATCGCCCACATATTGACGTCTATGTAAATTGCCCAGACGCCACACTGACCGACAATGCGCGCGCCGCATTGGCCGAATTGGCACGCGCGGCCGCCGCGGGCGTAAAAATCACAGTACACGTCACCGGCAATCAAGCCAGCGCGATTGCACGTGCATTATTGGCAATGGAAAGATTCAGTGCCAACCGCACATTTCACAACACAACAACAAAACAGCGGTAATAACCAGTGGCAATAAAAAAAACGGGGCAACGCCCCGTTTTTTATTTCTTTTTATTTTCTAATTTTTTCAGTGTATCTGTCGCATCCGTGGGCTTTTCGTCCGATATACCGTCACACGTTGCCGCACGTGTTTTTAACTTTGACATCGCACGCACCATGTCCATACCACGTTGCAACTGGTAATCTTGGGCATCTTTTTCTTCGTCAGACAATTCGACTTCTTCGTCATCATCGGACTTCTTGTCCGCTTTCTTTTTTGCGTTTTCATTCTTTAATGCGTTTTTGAAAGAGGCCTCTGAATATAAACTTTCGCGACGTTCAATGGTTTCAATCTTGCTCTGCAAAACCTCTACGTCTGGGGTAATCCCCTCGTTCTGAATAGACCGCCCACTGGGGGTATAATAACGTGCAATAGTAATATGAATCGCCGTGCCATCACCCAACGGTTTTTGCTGTTGCACACTGCCCTTGCCAAAACTTTGCGACCCCATAACCAACGCACGGCCATTGTCCTGTAATGCGCCCGCAACAATTTCAGACGCCGATGCCGAACCATGATTTATCAGCACAACAATTGGTTTGCCGCCCGTCATATCGCCCGCTTTGGCCATGGCACGTTCAATATCCGCAGCATCTTTACCACGCGTTGACACAATTTCGCCACCATCCAGAACCGCATCTGCAATATCAATCGCCGCCGTCAGATACCCCCCAGGGTTATTGCGCACATCAATTACATAACCAATAACATTCTTTTTCTCCAACTTTTTAATCGCATTGCGAAACTCCTTGGCCGTGGTTGCGCCGAAATCAGAAATACGCACATAACCAATTTTTTCCTTTGAATTTTCGTCCATATCCGCAATCGTCTTGTCGTCAAACTTGACGGACTTTACCTTGATAATTGCGCGTTTCAATGTAACATCGCGTGCGTCTTTGCCATCGGACAAGATGGTCAACTTAACCTTTGTCCCCGGGCGACCTTTCATCTTTTTTACCGCCTGATTCAATGTCATATCAAAGACCATTTCGCCATCAATACTGGTAATATAGTCGCCGGCCTTGATACCTGCCTTGGCCGCAGGCGTATCGTCAATCGGCGAAATCACGCGAATTGCGCCACGGTCGCTGGTGACCTGAATGCCCAAACCACCAAATTCACCATAAGATTTATCGTTAAATTCTTTCAAATCGTCCGCCGACAGATACGACGAATGTGGGTCAAGTGCGCCCAACATACCGTTCATTGCCGCTTCCAGCATTTTCTTTTCATCGGCCTCTTCGACAAAACTGTCGCGCGCGACATCAAACACCAGCGCAAATTTTTGCAACTGTTCATAAATCTGTTCATCGGTCAGGTGCACAACCGGTTCTTCTTTCTTTGCCTTGCCGGCGGCGATGGCCGTCATTGGCACAAATAACGCAACCAAGACCAAAAATTTCTTTAACATTTTCGCTTTTCCCCTTGCCTTGTGATACAACAAAAACACCATATACCAAAAAAACCGCACTCGCAACACGATTTTTTGACTTTTTATACAGATTTTACCAATTTCATCAACGCTACAATCACTTGACAAAATAATTTTCTGTGCTATATTACCCGTACATGGGTGACCACATGACAAAGACGCAAAATTATAAAATTCGTATCGAAGAAAACCGACAACAGATAACCAACATGTTATCTGGGGCGGACACGCACAAGCGGTTGAATAACATCAACTGGCTGCGTCACGAATTGTCATACACCGAACCGCGCACATTGTTTTACGTGCCGTCACGGGAACAGTTGCCCTATCTGGATTACAACAGTATGAAAAATCTGGGGACGGCATATGATTACATCATTGACAACCCCGACACAATTATTGACATTCCTGAAATTTGCAAGTTGCACAGTATGTTATGCGCCGGCACACCGATTCAGGGCGGTCTGTTTCGCAACACGTCCAAGGTTTTGGAACTGTATGTCAACGGCAATCGCATTCATGCGCCCGAATCCACCGAGATTCCATCAAAACTGAACGAAATCGTGTACAAGTTCAATAATCAAAACGAATGTACATTGATGCGCGCATTTAGCGCACACTATGACCTGATTATGTTACAGCCATTTGATGATTTTAACAAACGCACTGCGCGCCTGATTATGAATTGGCTGCTGATTCAAGGCGGCTATCGCCCAATCGTGTTTAACCAGCGTACCGACAAACAGAAATACAAAGACGCCATCACCGCCAAGGCCGCCGGTGACACGAAAAAATATACTCAATATATGTATTCATGCCTGTTGCGTACACAGAATGAAATAATCAACTTGTTAAAGAAATCGCGGGTGCTGTGATGGTAAAAATAAAAACACTGAATCATGGTCGCGAAACATATGCCGTATATTACGGCGCAGATTTTGTGCTGAAACGCCCACTGCCGAACATGGGGCAAGTGGCCAAAGACGCATGGTTGGCCAAACAACACAAAACACAAATCGCCATTGATCGCATTCGCGCCGCAGACAACCCACTGTACAACGTGCCTGAAATGCGCTTTATCAATGACGAAGAATATCAAATTCTGGAAGAGCGCGCCCCAGGTTACCCATTAAATCGTGATTTGTATCGCAAACTGTCACGTCGTCAGCGTTACGAAATAATAAACAGTTTAGGCAGTTTTCTGGTCGACATGAACGAATCGATGCCTATTGGTGATGTTGAAAATCACAAAATCGCCAGCGAATTAAAATTCAGCCGTCTGGATAACTTTATTGAAACCAAGATGTCAAATTGGTTCACAAAAAACGAGACAATCCAAATGGCGCGCATTCGTGACCAAATCGGCACATTTGAATACCCAACACGCATGGCGTGGTCACATTGCGACCTGAACCCAGGCAACGTTTTGTACGACCCCGAAACCAGTAAATTATCATTCATTGATTTCGCAGAGGCCGGATATCGCTTTATCTATCGCGACATATTTGCATCATTACAGATTGAATTGAATATATTCAAACAGGTCTATGAAGTATATTGCAAAATGCACGCGAAAAACCTGTGGTCTATGCCCAGCGCGAAAAATGACGCACTGCGCGACATTATGAAATACCGCATAATGGTTGTATGGTTGAAACGCTTTATCAAGGCAGCCGACGATTTGCGCCTTAACCCCAAAAACACCAAGAGCGAGAATAACAACCTAGAAAAGATTGCGTTTATGCGCGAACAACTGGTCAATTTTCAGAATCTGGAACGCCAGTTCCAAAAGTAAAAGTTTCCCCCATCGCCCCCCCGCAAAATCTGACGATTTTGCAGGGTGGCACGGTGTGTTGGGATTATTTCCAGTCATCGGGGATGTCGTTATAATCTGACAGTTCTGTGGCATCGGTGTACATACCCCCAACATTGTCGGACGTTGCTGATGGGAACACATTATACAGGTATGTCCCATCTGGATTCCGTGCCGACGGCCCTGTCAGCCCACTGCAACCGCTAAATGTGTCAACGAACATGTAATCGGCTGGCTTGCCGGACAAGTCACCAAAGAAACCAAGTGGAATTTCGCCAGTCAGGTTTTCGCACCCTGCAAATGTCCCTTGAAACATACCGTCGGTTGGTGCCCCCTTTATTCCCGTAAACAGTCCTTCTGGTAAACTGGTCAGCTTTGTGTGGTTATAAAACGTCTGGTCAAAGTTTGGTTGGCTGCCATCTGCTAGGGTTGGGAATATTGCGCCCAAACTGCCTGATATTTTTTCCGTATGTTCGGCATAATCAAAACGAATTGCAGCATAACCATCAGAGTACGCGGTTGCTTTACCGCTGATTTTAATGGTGTATGTATCCTGATTGTAATAACCGTAATCGTGCGTTATGTATTTTTCATCTGTATCGGTTTTGGTTATCGTTTCTATAATACCTCCATCGCCCCAGTCCACATAGAATTTTCCAGCGGCAGAGATGATAATAGCAAACGAAGAGGTGTCACTTGTGGTAGTTATGGTAAATGTGGAATCTGTCACCTCTCCGTCCGGTGGGATGGGGCCAGTGTACGTACATGCCTTGCCGCCCCACGTTGATGGGATTGACGCGTTATCTTCCAAACACGTGCCGGTGTACATATCACCGACCTGTAATGATGTTGCCGACGAGAATGCATTATACAAATACGTGCCATCTGGGCTCCGTGCTGATTTACCGGTCAGACCACTGCACCCATTAAATGTATGGGTAAACATATTGTTTTGTAACGTACCAGATAAATTACCAAATAACCCCAACGGTATCTCGCCCGTCAGACCGGAACAGCCCCTGAATGTGCCGCCAAACATACTGTATGCAGGCGCGCCAGACAGTTCGCCAAACAATCCCGATGGAATTTCGCCTGTCAGACCACTGCATCCATTAAATGTGGCGTCAAACATATATGTAGCGGGTGCGCCAGTTATATTTCCAAACAGTCCAGACGGTATTGAACCCGTCAAGCCGGAACAGCCCCTGAAAGTACCGCCAAACATGCTGGGCGCTGGTGCGCCAGACAGTTCGCCAAACAATCCCGATGGAATTTCGCCCGTCAGACCAGTGCACCCATTAAACGTCCCGTCAAACATATATGCAGCAGGTGCGCCAGATATATTTCCAAACAGTCCTGACGGTATTGACCCCGTCAGACCGGAACTGCCCCTGAATGTGCTGGCAAACATATAGACCGCCGGCGCGCCAGAAATTCCTGAAAATAGTTTTTCTGGGATGCTGCCCGTCAGATTGGTGCAGCCATAAAACGTACTACGAAAAATCGGACGACGTCCATTTACCGTTGGGAATATTTCACCCAAGCTGCCACTGATTTTTGCCAAGTTTTTATTATTCTTAAAACTGATTGCGGCACCTGACTCATTATAAGACGATGCGTACCCCGTTGCACGCCCACCAATGCCGCACGGCGTACGCGCCCGCCGTGGTGTATGTATGACTGATGGTTTGATTAGTTGTATCGGTCTTTTCTATTTTCTGAAATGCACTGCCGTCGCCCCAGTTGACATAAAATTTCCCTGCCGCAGAAATATTGAAACTGAAACTGCTGGTGTCACTGGTGGTGGTCAACTCAAACGGGTATTCCGGTTCTGGTTCAACATATGTGCATGTCGCCCCGCCCCACGTTGATGGTATCGATGCATTATCTTCCAAACACGTGCCAGTGTACATATGCCCCGTGTATGAGTTTGTGGTTGATGGGTACACTTCATACAAATATGTACCATCTGGGTTACGTGCGGACTTTCCATACAAGCCCTTGCACCCATAAAATGTATGATAAAACATTGTGGTGGCACGTTCACCCGACAAATTACCAAACAGCCCCAGTGGAATTTCCCCTGTCAGACCACTGCACCCCTCAAACGCCCATGCGTACATACTGCTGGCGGCTTCGCCCGAAATATTACCGAACAAGTTTGATGGGATTTCACCCGTCAAACCACTGCACCCATAGAACACATAGCGGAACATACTGCCCGCGGGCTCACCACGCAGATTGCCAAATAATCCAGATGGAATACTGCCCGTCAGACCACTGCAACCATAAAATACGCTGTTAAACATGCTGTTAGCCGGCGCACCCGACAGATTGCCAAACAGTCCAGATGGGATACCTGTCAGACCTTTGCAGTTGTAAAATGTGCTGTCGAACATGTCTTTGGCCGGCGCACCATACAGATTACCAAATAACCCAGATGGAATACTGCCCGTCAGACCACTGCAATCATAAAATAAGCTTTTGAACATACCGATGGCTGGGGCACCAGATATACCAGCGAACAGATTTTCTGGGATGCTGCCCGTCAACCCAGTGCAACCGTTAAAGGTGTTGCTGAACATATAGCTCGCTGGCGTACCTTTTATTCCCGCAAACAAATTCTCTGGAATAGAGCCGGTTAATCTGCTGCACCCCAAAAACGTGCTGCTGAACATATTACTGACCGGTGCACCAGATATACCAGCGAACAGATTTTCTGGAATACTGCCCGTCAAAGTAGATCTGCCATAAAACGCCCTGTAAAACCTCGGTTGACTGCCATTCGCCAATGTTGGGAATATTGCACCCAAACTGCCCGAAATTCCGGTTAAATGTGAAGTTGATTCGAAACTGATTGCCGCGGTTGTGGCACTGGTTGAATATTTCGTTGTCAGACCGCCGATTTTAATATCGTACGCGCCCGCTGTGGTGTATGTATGACTAATGTTTCGAGTGTTTGTATCGGTCTTGGTTATTGTTTCTACCGCGGTGCCATCGCCCCAGTCAACCCAAAATTCGCCCGCAGCAGAAATCTTGAAACTGAAACTGGTTGTATCACTGCTGGTGGTAGCAGTGAACGGGAATGTGCGCGGCTTTTTAATCAGGTTTTTAATTGCGTTGTCCACCGTTCGTTTGTTCACGGCGTATGACGTGGCATACGATGTGCCCGAATATACCTTGGACGAACCGCCAATCTTTTTATTGGCAATATCAATCGCCGCCATCAGGTATTTCATATTCGCCGCAACCGATTTGTTCGTCAATGCCGAATTATACCCCACAGAAACATTCCACTTTGCCAAAATCGCATCATGAATATATTTGACATTCACAACCGGCGACATTGTTGTGGGTTCTGCCACAGCAGCAGGCGCAACCGTCACATTCAATGCGACGATCATACACAGTAAAATTTTGAATACGCGGTGCAAACCCATTGCCCCCTTTATTCCGTCGGCAACGGTTGGTCGGGCACAATCAGCGACCCAGAAACAGTATACTTGCCCGCCATAGTTTGCACCGCCGATGATGCTGTATCAACACGATTTGATACCGCCGAATAAACCGCATGCGCCGATGGATACTGGGTATCGGTTGAACTGGATGAAATAGTGGTTGTTTTATTGGACGCGTTTTCCTTGGCATCAATGGACGCCGTCAACGTGGTCTTTAACGCATTTGTGATTGTGTTTACATAACTGACCGCAGCCAGTCCACCGGTTGTTGTGCTGGTGCCGCCGCCGGGCTCTGATACGGCGGCATTCACATTACCAACAACGCCCCATATCATGAAAACAGCCAGTAAAAACAACAAGCGATGTTTCATAGTTTTTTGCAAATCCTACAATCTTCCGATGTCCATAATAATACTTTATTTACACGTATCTCGTCAACAAGATTTATATTTTTTCGCCACATAAAAAGGCCCGTGCCATTCGGCGCGGCTCTACTCACTGGATTGCTTCGTCATTTCATTCCTCGCAATGACAATGTTTCTAGGAAATTAGTATTTTTTGTCATTGCGAGCAAGCGCAGCGACGCGTGGCAATCCAGTGAATAAAAATTGTCCGCCAACGGCGGACAATTTACTCTATCACTTTATCACTGAATCACTTTATCACTAATAGTATTATTCTTCTTTGAACAATCGGGCGGGGTCAACCGCGGCGTCACCACGGCGAACCTCCAAATACATTTCTGGCCTGTCGGGGTTCATGCGTCCAATCGGTTCACCCGCCAAAACGTCCTGACCAACCATAACGTCAATATCCCCCAGATTGGTCATAACAGTATTATACCCATTTTTATGCGACATAATTACAACACGCCCAAACCCGCGGAAACTGTCGGCAAATTTAACCGTGCCGTCCGCCGGCGCAAGCACCAGCGCATCGCCACGCGTGCGAATGCGCCAACCATCTGATTTCAAACCCAGTGCGGTTTTTTCGCCAAAGTGCACCACCACGCGACCACGCACCGGCTGATTCAATTTGCGATATGAAAAACGTGCATCACCTGACATTTGCGAACTCCCCACGCCGGCGGACAATTCAGAAATACTTTTTGCGCGCGCCGACAGTTCGCGCAATTTTTTTTGCAGGGCGGCCTGCTCGCTCTTTAACTGTTCGTTTTGCGCGGCACGCGTGCGCAGCAATTTATCTAGCTGGTTCTTTTCCGCCGCATATTTTTTCGCGGTGCGGTCTAATTTTTCCTTTTCAATCGCACGCGCATCGCGAATTTTCGCCAGTTCTTGGATTTGTTTGGTTGCAGTTTGAATCTGGTCATCAAATCGCGCCGCCGCCCCCGACAGCACCGCCGACGTCAAGACATACTCGCGCATATTGTCGGTATCAAAACTGGGGTGCGACGCCACAAATAAAATACTGGCCGCGGCATCAGAAATACGCGTCTGGTTTGCATCCAACGATTTTTGCAGTTTGTCACGCTGGGCATCCAGTTCTGCAATTTTGCGCGCAACCGCACCACGTTGTTCTTCCAAATTGCTGACCTGTTCGCCGGCGCGCACCAGTTTCTTTTTTGTGGACGCGACCTCGCGTTCAGAGGTCTGAACCCGCTGGGTCAATTTTTTGTTTTGCTGTTTTGTTTGTTCGATTTGTGCATTGATACGCGACAGTTCACTGGTGGCGAACACAGGGCCCGTCGCCAATGCAATCATCAAAAACAGTACCAGTTTTTTCATTATTTTTTCACAACGCGCAGAAATGTTTTTTTACCCTTTTGCACGATGATTTCGTCCGCCGGTGCAACGACATGTTTTGGGTCTGTGATTTTTTCGCCATCCAACTGAATGCCACCCTGTTCCACGTTACGACGGGCCTCGGACTTGGACGCGAACAATCCCGCCGTGCACAAGAAATCCAAGATACCCATTGCCGCACCAAATTCGATTTGCACCTGTGGCATATTTTCAGATTTTGCGCCGCCACCAAACAATGCGTCCGCCGCATCTTGGGCCGCAACCGCCGCATCATGACCGTGCGCGATTTCCGTTGCGGCATATGCCAACACGCGCTTTACCGCGTTCAATTCCGCCCCTTGGGCCGCGGCCAAACGTGCAATTTCGTCCAACGGAATTTCAGTGAAAATTTTCAAGAATTTTTCAACCAAATCGTCCGGCGTATTGCGGAAATACTGATAGTATTCATATGGCGACGTTTTATCTTCGTTCACCCACACGGCGTTGCCGGCGGATTTGCCAATCTTGTTGCCATTGGCGTCCGTAATCAACTGGGTCGACAGGACAAAAACCTCTTTGCCCAATTTTTTACGCACCAATTCGACACCCATAATACTGTTGCCCCATTGGTCTGCACCACATAACTGCACTGTGCAACCATATTTTTTATACAAGGTCAGGAAATCAACCGCCTGGAATGTCATATAGTTAAATTCCAAGAACGTCATACCATTTTCCAATCTGCGACGAACGCTTTCCATACCCAACATACGTGGCACGGTAAAATCCGTTCCAAATTCGCGCAGGAAATCCATATGGCTGTACCCCGACATCCATTCGTTATTATCAACCATCACCGCGCCCGTTGGCGTGCCATCAAAATGAATAAATTTTTCGATTGAATGACGCAACCCCGCACAGTTATGTTCAATTTGTTCGTCGGTCAGCATCGGACGCCCCTTGTCACGACCAGACGGGTCACCAATGCGCCCCGTTGCACCGCCAACCAGCGCGATTGGGCGATGACCGTATTTCTGAAACCAACGCATCAGCATCAGCGACGCCAAATGCCCAACATGCAATGAATCACCCGTTGGGTCTGTCCCCCAATATGCCGTCACATGTCCCGCATTTAACGCATCATTCAGCGCGTCCATATTAGACGCCTGATTGATAAAACCGCGCGCCTCTAATTCCTGTAATAATTCGTTTTTCATTTGCAAATTCCTTATGTCCACAATGCTAGCAGAGTTTCGCCCCCCGCGCAAATGTTTTATATCACGACGGCGCGTAAACAACAGTGCTACGCAACACTATTTACTGGATTGCTTTGTTACACTCGCAATGAATCCAAGCGAAGCGCAGGATGCGGCAAGGGCGTTAGCCCGCAGGCGACACACGTTCTAGAATCTCTGTCATTGCGAGCGAGCGTAGCGACGCGTGGCAATCCAGTTGATAAAAGCGCAAATTGCCTTCATAAAAAATACCGCCGAACGGCGGTATTTTTTGTTTCTCAAATGTTGTATTATGCCAACATTTTTGCGACTTCGTCCGCCAAGTTATCTTCGCGTTTCTGGATACCTTCGCCCAGTACGTAATATGCATAACCGGCCAGTTTGCCACCGTGTTCGGCGACAACTTCTTTGACTGTCTTGGACGGATCCATAACGAATGGCTGTTCTTCCAGAACAGTTTCCGCATAGTATTTGTGGATACGACCCTGAACCATCTTTTCAACAACGGCCTCTGGTTTGCCAGCGGTTGCGCCAGATTCAATGAACACTTTCTTTTCGCGTTCAACGGCGGCTGGGTCAACATCAGCGATTGTCATAAATTCTGGTTTGTTTGCAGCAATGTGCATTGCAATCTTGTTACCGATTTCGTCGATTTTTTCAGAATCACCATCGATTGCAACCGCAACACCAATCTGGCCCATACCTGGAACCAAGGCATTGTGAATGTATGTGTAAATGTGCTGACCTGAAACCTTGGCAATACGGCGCAGGTTCATATTTTCACCGATTGTGGAAATAGTTGCTGCGATATCATCTTTGACTGCTGCCAATGTGGCGTCAAAATCGCCGCCCAGTTCCAATGCCTTGGCTGCAACGTCGGCAACCAATTTCTGGAACTTGTCATTTTTCGCGACAAAGTCAGTTTCAGCGTTCAATTCAACAACACAACCCATGTTATCGCATTTTACAACGGTAACCAAGCCCGATGCCGCAACACGGCCGGCTTTGGATGCTGCTTTGACAATACCTTTTTGACGCAGCCAATCAGCCGCCGCTTCGATATCACCGTTTGATTCAACCAAGGCCTTTTTGCAGTCCATCATACCTGCGGCTGTTTTTTCGCGCAGTTCCTGAATCATTTTTGCTGTTATTTCTGCCATAGTTTTCCCCCTAGGATATAGTTTTTGATTTTAAGTAATTTTTGGTACTTGGCCGCGTGCGCGACACAACGCGCACGCTGAATTGCATTACCGACGTCACATGCCAACGGGCCAAATACCCCGCGCACACGCGCCACATATCCCATGCATTGACCAGTGATTTTGTCGATGCACATATATGCAGCGGCATCACCCTGATAAAACATGTGTTTGGCAAAATAGCGGACGCCCGCCGACGATGTTACATACTCGCCACATTCGTCCAATACTTTTCTGATTGAATCCAGTGATGGGGCGTCGCTATATTTGCTCATTCTGTAATGACCTTATTTGTCAGATTTATCGGCCAATTTGCCACGGCGTTCTGCGCGTGCTTCTGATGTCTTGGATTTCTGACGTGCTTCTTTGTCTTTTACGCCCGCTTCGAAATCATCGGCCGCAGACATGTCTGCTTCGACCTTTTTACCAGCCGCACCGCCCAGACGTTTTTCAATACCGGACAGGATTGCATCAACGAACAGGTCACAGTACAACTGTGTTGCGCGTGCCGCGTCGTCGTTACCTGGTACTGGGTAATCAACCAATTCTGGATTCGCGTTTGTATCGCAAATTGCGATTGTTGGAATGTCCAGATTGCGCGCTTCGCGGACTGCATTGATTTCACGTGGAACATCAATGACAATCATCGCCTGTGGTGTGCCATGCATTTCCAAAATACCACCAAAGATTTCACGCAGTTTTTCAACTTCTTTGGTCATAACGCCGACTTCTTTCTTGGTCAAGCCTAATTTGTCAGCATTTTCGATATCGGATTCCATCTTTTTCAGACGGCGAATTGACTGCGAAACCGTTGTCCAGTTTGTCAACATACCACCCAACCAGCGGTTATTGACATAGTATTGACCGCAACGTTCGGCCGCATCTTTGACGATGTCTTTGGCCTGATGCTTGGTCGCAACAAACAGAACCTTGCCGCCGGCGGCTGTGATTGCTTCCAATGCAACCAACGCGCGATACAGCAACGGTGCAGTTTTGTTCAAATTGATGATATGAATTTTATCTTTGACCCCATAAACATACGGTGTCATCAACGGATTCCAGCGACGTGTGTGGTGACCAAAATGGACGCCCGCTTCCATCAACTGTTTCATAGTAAATGTAGGCAATGCCATGATTTTTTCCTTTTTCTGTTGTTATCCTCGTCGTGGACGCCATACCAGATTTTATTGCAAACCCAGACAGAAAATAGCCCAACGACTGTGTTCTTCACGCTTGCACGTGTACCCCGATACTAAACCAAACACCCATAAAAATCAAGCACAAATTGACAAAAATGAATAAATTCAAATATAAAATCACAGGTTGACAAAAATATTTTACGTGTCTACAATTCACATATGAATTTATGGCGACGCATTTTGACCGCAATCGCAATAATTGGAATATCAACAGGAAATTCCATGGCGGCACGCGATTGCACAAACCCAACATATCGCCACAACAATCCCGATGAATGCAGTATGTTTTTTGGTGGCGGCGTCGCGCTGGTTGGCACATCCACTATCGCGGCCAGTGCCATTGCATTGGTTGGCCTGTCGCTGGGCGGCAGTGATGGCAGCACGTCTGCAACACACAACACGCCAAACGCAACATACATTCAACCCACACGCAGCGTATACAATTATGTCGGGGGCGACGTTGACGCGGCGCATCTGGCCGGCATTCGTCAAGAATCCATATACCAGCGCAATTTTGACCAATATGATACCATTCGTCTGGCATGGTCGCTGGCACGCGGTTTTACCGGCCGCGGCACAGAAATCGCCGTACTGGACGCCGGCCCAGATACGTGGCACGGAAAAACGGTCGCATCATTTGCATCAGGCGCGGTTGCACCAAACGCCACCGTCCGTGAATATAAAATCGCCGACGCAAATATGGACTTTATACCATTTTCCGAAATTGGCGACGTTATCGCCCGTGCCCACACCGCAGACGTATATAATGCCAGTTGGGCTGTTGACATGCGCGCGACCCAGATATATTCGCGTCACCAACTGATGCAACTGACTGATTCTAATTTTATAAATCAAATATCAAATGCCGCAACCCAACGCGACGCAATTTTCGTATGGGCGGCGGGCAACGACAGCAGCAGTCAATCCAGTGCCCTGTCCGCCCTGCCCGCCGTTATGCCTGAACTGGACGGACACTTTATAAATGTCGTTGCATATGACGATGTGACCGGCACATTGGCCGATTACAGCAACGCATGCGGCATTACAATGAATTGGTGTATCACTGCCCCTGGAACACTGGATACAGGGAAAACTATCGCCGCAGGGACAAGTTTTGCCACCCCAATCGTATCGGCGGCAATCGCCGTATTGCGCGAAGCATTCCCATACATGACCGCACCACAAATTACATCACTGTTATTTGAAACCGCACGTGATTTAGGCGCAGATGGCATTGACCCAATCTATGGTCATGGCATGTTGGATTTGGAACGTGCAACCCGCCCTGTGGGCGCGGAATTGATTCCATTGGACAATGGCGCAACACAACCACTGTCTGCCGCACGCGCATCGGGTCAAATTGCCCACAAAATCAAAAGTGCAAACCCGAAATTCGCATTCGTTGATGCATACGGACGTGCATTCAACGCAGATTTAGGCAAAAATATATCTGTCCAGAACGCATCAATCGGTTGGCGACACCTGCGCAGCAATAATATCGCGGCATTTCGTACCGGCAATATCGAATTTGGACTGCGTGAAATGGACATTTTGCCCACAGATGGCGCACTGGGCACAACCAATCGTAATTTAATCAGTTTTATCGGCACAACCAACACGTGGGATTGGCATAATATCGAACTGTTCCAGACATCCACAATCGGATTTGCCCGCGCCCAGACGAATGAAAACTCGCTGATAACAGGCACATCCGACATCACGACCGCATCGGTTACATTTGGCGCAAATATTGGTGATTTTACATTTGCCGCCGCAATCCCAGACACCGTGATTGGCGGAAACATGACATTACGCCTGCCAACGGGGCGCGCGACGGGTGGTGAAATAATCTTTAACGATTACACCATTGACTTGGTGGCACGACCATCGGTTGAATTTACGGGGAAATATCGGTTTCTGACGGTTGGATTTGTTGATAATCCATATGGCACAGACGAACTGTTTATCGTGGGTAAATGGAAATTGGAATTTTAACCCACTGCACCCCAAGAAAAATTTAACATATTTACTTGTCTTTTCACTATTTGCCATCTAAAATACACCTGCAATACAGGAAGGGGATTTTTATACCATGGCAACAAAACAGTACCGCAAAAATACCAAGAATCCAAAGCGTAAATTGTTTTCCATACGCAAAATTGCGCTGGTCGCGTGCGCGATTGCAATTATCGCGGGCGCATTTGCATTTATCGCATTGCGTCGCGGTGACAATGCGGCAACAAAAATGCACACGACATTTAACACCCCAACCGCGGCAACATTTACCGATACAAACAATGTAATGTTCACGTCTGACAATATTCCCGATGTGAACAATGCCCGCACGTTGGGCCGCATTCAGCCATTGGTTATTTCTTATAATTGGACGTCCGGCCCATATAATCAGGCCGTGCGCCCCGACGCAACAAACAATGACATCACAGCCGGCACAAAAATCAGTCCATTTGTTCGTGGCACATGGACACTGCGCGGTGGTGGCGATGAATTGGCGTTCACACCCGACACCGATTGGCCCGCCGACACGCGTTTCACTGTACGCGTTGCGGACAATCTGGTAAATTCAGACGTTGCGATTGACGATAAAACGATTTCTTTCACAACCCCGCGCATCACCGCCACGGTGGACAGTTTCAACCTGTACCCTGCACCAAGTGCAAAGAAATCCGTAATTGGCGTTGCCGTTATATCATTTAATTACCCGATTATTACAACGGAATTTAACGATAAATTGACCGTCAAACTGGACGGGGCTAAATTGGACTTTACGGTAAAGTTTGATAAATTCCGTCGCACGGCCATAATCACAACCGCGCCGGTACAAATCACCAATACCGACCAAATTATTCGCCTGAAATTAAACCGCGTTTCGCCCGCCGCTGGCAATGGCGCAACCCAGAAATTGACCGCGCACACAACCGTTGCCGCCGCTGATAACATATTCAAAGTATCTGAAATCACAACCACCGCGGCCGACGACAAAAACGGCAATGCGCAACAGTTGGTTCTGGTGAATATGACCGCCACCGCCGCGTCAAACACCGATTGGGGTAAATATGTTGAAATTTACCTGTTGCCTGAATACAAAACCGATGATGAAAAGTCAGACGAAACCCCACACCAATGGGCGGACGACGAAATCACCCCTGATGTGATTGCGCGCGCAAAAAAAATCCAAACAAAACTTGTCCCATTTGTAAATCCGACGGGCGTGTATCAATACGCATTTTCATATGACGTGTCCGCTGCGAACAGATTTATTTTCGTGCGCGTTGCGTCCGGCTTTGAATCTGCGTCTGGCTTTTTTGTTAAAAATGGCGCGTCACGCGTTTTGTCCGTCGCATACCCTGTGCGCACGGTAAAAATCGCTGGCAGTGGCGCATTATTATCACTGGCGGGCGATAAAAAATTGGGCATTATGGCACGTGGTGGCGCAACCGCCGCATACGTGAATTTATCAAAGGTTAAATCATCTGAAATCAATCACTTGATTTCCCAGACATATAATATCTTTGCCGAAAACATAGAATTTAAGGGCTGGTCATTTGGCGTTGACGATATGGCGGTTGTGTTCCGCAAAACAATTCCTTTTTCTGACCCGTCTATGACCAAAACCAATTATGCGTCGATTGATTTGGGCGCATATCTGGACAGAACAGGTGTCGACAAAACCGGTATATTTGTAATTCAGGTCGCCCCCGACGCCACCGCCGCGCAGTACAGTGACCGTCGTCTGATTTTACTGACCAATTTAGGAATTATACGCAAGGAAAATCAAAACAATTCGTCCACTTTGTTTGTGGTAAATCTGTCTGATGGCACGCCCGCCGCCGACACGGAAATAAACGTACTGGGACGCAATGGCAACGCCGTATGGGCGGGACGTACCGATGATGACGGCCACGCCGATATTCCTGAACTGTCATGGAACGAATATCGCGATGCGCGCGAACCCGTTGCGATTGTTGCGCGCCGTGGTGACGATGTTTCATTTATTCCATACAACGCAACCGCACCAATGGTTGATTATTCTAAATTTGATGTCGATGGCGAACATTATTATGGCGCAACACCACTGAACGCATTTGTCTTTACAGATCGCGGCATTTACCGCGCGGGCGAAGATATGGTTGCCGCCGGCATCGTAAAGAATAAATCGTTCAAGGCACTGGCTGGGATTCCTGTACGTGCCGAAATCACCGACCCACGCGGGCGCGACGCATTGACAAAAACATTCACACTGGCGGGCGACGGAATGTTCGACATTAAATATACAATTCCCGCAACCGCCGCAACTGGCGAATGGCAGGTTCGCCTGTATTCATTGGACAATCGCGGGCGCATTGACACGTCACTGGGGGTGGCAACATTCCGCGTTGCGGACTTTGTCCCAGACAATATGAAAATCACCACCATCATCGCCGGTGGCGACACAGACGGTTGGATTGGGATTGATGGTATACGCGCGAATGTGTCCCTGCGTAATTTATTCGGCACCGCGGCAACGGACAAGCGTATTACAGCGTCTGCAACACTGACACCAACGAATTTTACATTTGATGCATTTCCTGATTACATATTCACACCAAACTTTATTTCGGGCACAGGTCTGGCCGATGGGACGGCGCGCGCGTCCCAGACATTCACGGCAAATATGCCCGACGCGCACACCGATGAAAACGGCGCAGCAACAATTTCTATCAATTTTGACGATGTAATCCCAGATGGCACATATATGCTGAAACTGACAACCGCAGGATTTGAATCAGCATCGGGGCGCAGTGTTCGCACAACCACAACCGCACGCGTATCAAATGCAAAATATCTGGTCGGATATCACGCCGATGGTGATTTGAAATACATCGCACGCGGGGCGTCGCGCAATGTCAAATTGGTTGCGGTTGACCACACGGGCGCGGTTGCGACGGCGGACAACCTGACCATTCGGACGGTACACCGCGAAAACCTGACCAGTTTGGTCAAGGATTACAGTGGATACTATAAATATCAAACCGTCACCCGCGACAAAGTCATCAGTCAGGGCGCATTGGACATCGCGCCAGACGGCAAAACAATCAAACTGGACACCGCAAACGCTGGCACATATTTTGTCCAGATTCTGGATTCAGCGGAACGCATTTTGGCAAACATAGAATACTTTGTTGCCGGCAATGAAAACAGCGAACTGAAATCAGACACCAACGCCGAACTGAAAATCAAATTGTCGTCAAACGCGTTTGCCGCGGGCGACAAAATCGATGTCAGCATTACCGCACCATACACCGGTGCGGGCCTGATTACGATTGAACGCGACCGCGTGTATGCTTACAAATGGTTCAACGCCAACACCACAACATCGGTTCAGCAAATCACCCTGCCCGATGGATTCGAAGGAACGGGTTACATCAACGTGTCATTTGTGCGCAATATCACCAGCCGTGATATATTCACAACACCATACGCGTACGCCGTTGCACCATTTGCGGTTAAAAACGATACCCGCAAAATTGGCGTTAAACTGACCACGCCGGACGTCGTGCATGACCATAAATTACCCATTAAATATGAATCAGATCGTGATGCGCGCCTGATGATATTCGCCATAAATACCGGCATTTTACAGGTTGCAAAATACGACCTGCCCCGTCCACTGGCGTACTTCTTCAAAAAGGCCGCCTTACAGGTTTCCACGTACCAAACACTGTCGCTGTTGTTGCCAGAATACAAAATTCTGCGTGAATTTGCAAAAACCGGCGGTGGTGATTTCGAACCAGATATCGACGCCGGCATGACACTCAGCAACCCGTTTGGCCGTCGCACATTGCCACCGGTTGCGTTCTATTCGGGGATTATTGATACCAAGGCCGGCAAATCGGGCGAAATCACATTTGATTTGCCAGAATATTTTAACGGCGCGGTGCGCGTATTTGCGGTTGCCGCAAACAACACCGCCGTGGGCAGTGCGGACGCCAGCGTTCGCGTCCAATCACCGGTTATGATTACACTGTCTGCCCCACTGATGGCGGCCCCAAACGACACGTTCGACATTGGTGCGGTTATATCAAATCAGGTCACGCACAGTGGCGCAAACGCGACCGCCGACATTTCGCTGTCGACATCGGACGGATTGACACCAGCGGCAACAACTGGGAAAATCGCCGTTCCTGAAAATAACGAAAATGTTTTCACGACATCTGTTCGTGTTGGCGACGTGTTGGGCAATGCCGACATTAAATTAAAAGCAACAATCAACGGTGCGGACGATGCATCTGGGGTTGCAAATGCAACGGCGGCCCTGTCCGTGCGTCCAATAACAACGTTTGGAACACGCGTGCACAGTGGCACAATAAATGCCCACACCGCAAAAATCCGTGGATTCCACATTGATATGTATCCGGAATTTTCCGCACGCACACTGTACGTGTCACCACGCGCAACCGTGCTGGCACGCCCATTGGTTCAGTATCTGGCGCACTATGAATTTCCATGCACAGAACAACTGGTATCGCGCGCATTGCCATATGTCGTTGCACCAAACGATGACACGTTGGGAACGAATTTTGATGAATCCAGCGCGAAAATTGCCGATACAATCCGCCAGTTGCAATCGCGTCAGAATATAAACGGTGCATTTGAATTGTGGGCAACAACCGATAGTTTCCCAATACCTGCGACCGCCACAAACGTCCAGACAACCGCATATGTCGCCCAGTTCTTGACACTGGCGCGCGACGCGGGGTTCAATGTACCACAGGATATGTTGGGTCGCGCGATTGGATTCTTGCGTGATTTTGCCGGTGCGCCGATTGAAAGCGACGATGATGCTGCGGCGGTTGCGCACGCAATCTTTGTCATAACGCAAAATGATTACATCACAACAAATTACATCAATTTGTTCCAAGAATATACGGACAAAAACATCAAGAATTGGCAGCGCACGATTTCTGGCGCATACGTCGCCGCCGCATATAAAATGATGAAGCAAGATGATGCGGCGGGCAAACTGATTGCGCAATACCGCACCACATCGCCAAAGTTCGAATACGTATCGATGTATGACAATAATGTTGCAAATGACGCAATGTATAGCTTTATCAACCGTCGGTATTTTGATGCCGCGGCGGACATGCCCGACAGTGTCATAAAATACGTTGCGGGTGGCGATTATTCGTCATACACATCGGCAATGGCAACATTGGCATTGATTGGCGATGCCGCCACAGCCGCGCCCGCGGTCACAATTTCGGCAAATGATGTGACCATCACGGGCACGACATCGGGCGACACACAGGTTTTTGACATTCCGGCGGACGCCACCACGATTGATATCAAGTGCGAAAAATGTGACCGCACGAACGGCCTGTATTACGCATTGGTTCAGACCGGTTATCCACGCGTGGTCACCGAATCCAGCAACGGTATTTCCGTATCGCGTGAATATTACAATGAAAACGGTGAACGCATCACGTCCGCAAACATCGGTGACAGAATCACGGTTCGCATCTTTGCCCGCGCACGTGGTGGCGACGTAATCCCAAGCGTTGCAATCACCGATTTACTGCCGGCGGGATTTTCTGTTGAGGCCGCGGTCACGGGCGACCAGAACTTTGCCCAGATTCGCGAAGATCGTGTTGTGATATTCACCGACCTGACGCGTGCATCGGCAACATTTGAATATACCGCCGACGTCACCGCCGCGGGCACATTCAGTGTTCCACCAATTCACGCCGAATCCATGTATAATCCATCGGTAAATGCAACCGGTGTGATCGGCACATTCACGGTTTCAAATGGTGAAAAATAACAAATGGTTTAACCGCATTACGCAACATATACGTCGTCACAAAACGACGTATATTTGCATATTCGGGCTGGTTGTGGTGTATTGGGCCGTCCGCCTGTTTTTTATTCCACCCCTGTTATCAGACACACATTTTTCCCGCGCGTATTATGACCGTAATGGCACGCTGATGCGCATGACACTGACGGCGGACGACAAATACCGTCTGTTCACACCGTTGGACGAAATCAGTCCGGACGTCGTCCGCGCCACCGTATTATACGAAGATAAATATTTCTGGTATCACCCAGGGGTAAATCCCATATCACTGGCGACCGCCACACTAAATTGGGCACGTGGCGTACCCCACCCCGCGGGCGCATCCACCATCACGATGCAGGTTGCACGAATGCTGTACGGCTTGGACACACGGCGTGCGGGCGGAAAACTGGCACAGATTGCCGCAGCAATTTATATCGACGCATTTCATTCAAAACGCGAAATCTTGCAAGCATATTTGAATTTAGCACCATATGGCGGCAACATAGAGGGCATTGGTGCCGCATCAATAATTTACTTTCAACGCCACGCGCATGACATCAGCACGATTGAGGCAATCACCCTGTCCACCATTCCCCAAAATCCTGTAAAGCGCGGTTTGAATACCGAAACCGGTATGCGCAACATTATGACAATGCGCGCTGATTTGGTTCGGCGTTGGATTGCGGCATACGGCGATGATGGCGACCTGATGACATTGGCGGCAATGCCACTGAACGTGCACGGTACGCGCGATTTGCCATTCCATGCCCCACATTTTACCCAGCGCGAAATCACACGCCACAGTAATTACTGGGCGGACATTGGCCCACACAATTCATACGTTACAACAACACTGGACATCAATTTACAGAAACAACTGGAACGGACACTGACCGCCCAGATTGATGCGCAACGCAGTCGTGGCGTAACAAACGCCGCCGCAATATTGGTCAATTATAAAACGATGGAAATTTTGTCCTATATCGGTTCGGCTGATTATTTTGATAAATCAATTTATGGCGAAAACGATGGCGTACTGGCACGACGCAGTCCGGGGTCAACACTGAAACCACTGATATATGCCGCCGCCGCCGACCGCGGTCTGATTCACGGTATGACACTGCTGCGCGATGCAAAAATCAACTTTGGCGTGTACGCACCAGAAAATTCAGACAGCGAATTTTACGGCCCAGTATTGGCGCACACGGCACTGACGCATTCGCGCAACATTCCCGCAATAAATCTGGTGCGGGGAATTGGCGTACGAAACTTCTATGATTTGCTGGCCAAATACGGCATCGATAACCTGAAATCCCCAGATCATTATGGTATTTCCATCGCACTGGGCGGTGCCGAGGTGTCAATGTTTGAACTGGCACAAATATATACAGGTCTTGCCAATCTGGGGGGCAAATACGACATTCGTTCGGAATTGTCCGCCCCAATGCGACATGACGCACAAATCCTGTCGCCAGAGGCAAACTTTCTGGTTCTGGACATGTTGGCACGCGGGGCCGCGCCAACAACGCACATTCCATTTACCAAGCGCACCACGTCCCCCATACGACACTATTGGAAAACAGGCACATCATCATCATTTCGTGATGCATGGACGGCGGGAATATTTGGCGACTATGTTTTAATCGTGTGGGTTGGGAATTTTGACGGCACACCAAACAACGCTTTCTCGGGCGCACGCGTTGCCGCGCCAATCTATTTCGCATTAGCGGACACCGTCATAAAATACGATGCCGCACGCGGGCGACCGGTTCAGAATAATAATTTCCTGCGAGATGACATGAACATTGCCCAAATTGATATGTGCGATGGCGTGGGCGGTATTGCCGGCCCATATTGCCCGCATGTCGTGAAATCGTACTTTATCCCCGGCGTGTCACCCATTGACACGTCCAGTGTATATCGCGCAGTTCCGATTGATAACCGCACAGGTCTGCGCGCGTGCAATGCAAATCCAAACACAACACACATGGCGGTGTATGAATTTTGGGATTCTGAATTTCTGGACATGTTTGTGCGCGCTGGCATTCACCGCAACACCCCGCCCCCATACATGCCGAATTGCAATCTGGACGATATTACGGACGACGCGACACCAACCATCGTCAGCCCCGCCGATGCGACGAACATAGTTATTACCGATGGGGGCACAGCGGCCCAAATCACATTTCAGGCAATCGCACCAACGCGCGATGCAAAAATATTCTGGTTCTTGGACGATGAAATTATCGGCACAACCACGTCCGGCGCACCAATGACGCACACCGTTCCAATGGGTGAACACATTGTGCGCATTGCCACCAGCGATGGCGGCGGCAGTTCCGCGAAATTCACGGTTATTCAGTAATTACGCTGTTACACATTGCCGCGGCCGCAGCATATTACATCAGATTAAATTTGTTGATATAGTTAAATGAAACGCCCATCATAAAATTGCTGCCATAGACGTCCGCACCGCGTGCCTTGGCCAGACGATATTTCACATATGGGCCCATGGTCAGATTTCCCCACAGGTTTGTATCCAACCGCACAACCGCCGACAAATCGCGACGCAAATCGGTTGGCACATAATCAGAATATTCAAAGTATTCACGATAATACCCGTTGGTGGTGAACTTTACCCCATCGCGAATTTCATATTCAGCGCGCCAGCCGGCCTCCATACCGTCCTTGCTGGTCTGCGCGCCCGCGTATGTAAAGTCGTATTCGTACAGACCTGTGACATACAGCGTCTTCAAAATCTTGTGATCAAACAATGAAATACCGGCACTGGTACGAATAATATTCTGGCGCGGGGCGTCCGAATTATCGCGGAATTGCGTATCATATGCACCACGAACCGTTGGGCCCAGTTTCAGCCCCACAAAATCCCAACATGCGTATGACAAATCACTGGACAGCGTGATTTTATCGGCATTTTGGTCGGTTGTGGTTGGCCCATTATACGGGCGCAATGTCGTACGGCCGTATTCGGCAAACAAGCCATTGTCCCATTTGAATTTGTTTTTGTTATATTCCAAAACCGTGTCCAATACGCCCTTGATATAATCCTGACTGGACGCATTCAAGGCCGACACCGGTGAATCTGCATATTCGCGCGCATTAGAAACCGTTGTTTTTGACAATTCCAACCCGATACGACGCACATCCAGCTTTAACGTCTGGTTCGACGCCGGTGCATCATCGGCAAATGCCGCGCACGGCATGATAAACAGCCCCAATAAAACCGCAGATAATTTTTTCAACCCATCACCTTTTGATATTTAATAATTATTTCCAAATGCGCAAAACGCCATCACTATCAGAATAACGCCAGCCCGCCCCGCGCACCGCCGCCGTAAATTCACCACGACGTGCCACAGGCAGTTCAATCGTAACCTGACCGTTATTCATATACTTGGTCGACAAATCCAATTTTTCATTGCGGGCAATTTCCTGTAATCCAATCCAATCCGCAATCGGGTCAGACACATATGCCACAACGACAAATTTGTCCCCAGACGTATCGTCCGGCAACCAATTCTGAACCCCCGCCGCATTCAGCCACGTGCGCGCCAAACCGCGGTCAATCGTCATTGTGATATTTGCCGAATACGTTGTGTCCGATTGCCGTTCCCCCGAAATTTCAGACGACGCAATCAGATTAGTCAATTCGCTGTTCTTGGCGTCTGCCACCGCGGCGCGCAACTGATCTGGCATGGAATAGTGTGACAAACTGTCGACAATGATTTGACGACGGGCCTCGTCCATGGCGATGTTTTTCGCCGACGCGGACGTATCACTGGTAATACTGACCGATGCCGTTCCCGACAATTCGGCGGCATGTGCCGAAATTCCCGACAACGCCAACACAGCCCCAGCAAAAATAATCCCCAGTTTTTTCATATCACACTACCATTTCCAATCAGAACTTTGCATTGACACCAACGCGAATACCCATTGATTTATAGAACGATTTAACCTCGCTCTTGACACTGCATGTCCAACCTGGGCAACTTTCTTTTAATGCCATAATCGAACGTGCGGCGGCACTGCCGGCCAGCATTTCTTCGTCCGACGAGAAACCTGTACCATAATTTACCTCGTACCCATTGACGGTATACGTACCACCGTTTTTGATACGTGACAATTCGGTTTCGTAATAATTGGCATTCAGATACGTTTTCGCGTCCGCATCACTGACACTGTAATAATCATATGTCAGCCCCAGTGTCAAGAATACAGTATCCGTCAATGCTGTCAACCAATTTGCGCCCAATCCCAAATGATACGCACTGCCCATGCTGGCCTTGTCTTCGACACTCTTTGGGTGTGCCCAGTCATAACGGTACGGCTGGTCACCGGTTGATGTGTACCCCGGCAACCCCAGTTCAAAACGACCATTGACGGCATTTTTATTGTTGATTTGGTAATCCATATCCATCGCCAAATATGGGCCTGACCATTCAACCTCGTACGAATGGCTGACCGATGGTTGTGAATAATAGAATGTCCCCGCGGTATTCACCAACGTTGCCCCCGCAGGCACTTGGATATAGTTATATGGATTATCACGTGTTGGCACAGAACTGATATTGCCGATTGGGAAAATCAGAACCGGATCACATTGCGTTTCGCCATTGATATTGAAACAAGTATAAGAATCCACCGCCAAACCGTGGTTATTCTTGGTTTCCAATTTATATTTCAAATAGCGATACCCAATCGATGGTGTGAATTTCACCGACCCCAGTTGAAAGAAATCAGTCAACCCAAATCCGGCGTTAAACCCGTACATATTGCCGCCATCGCTTTTACCCACAGACAGCGCATGTCCGTCCTGAGTTCCCGTGATTTCTTCGCCATCATCGTATTGACCGTTGCCGTTTGCATCGACAAAGAAGATATCGGAAATATACCCGCCATTGGTGATATCGTCGTCGACCATGGTGTTTTCACCGGACTGCATTCCATACTTGAATCCGGCATCAATTTGCATCTTGGTCTTGCCGGCATTAAATGCATAACCACCACGAACGTCCAGAACATTCCAGCCAACATTGTCATAGTGCAAAATCGATTTGGATTCTTTCATTTCGAATTGCCATTGGGCAACCTCGTGCGAGATACCGGCATCCAGCCAAAATCCCTGCTTTTTTGTGCTGCTGGTGGCAACCTGTGATGCGTTTTGCGACTGACCGCGTGCCACGGTTGTTTGTGTTGTACGCGTACCAACCGTTGGACGCGACGTAGAATACGACGCATACGACGAACCCGCAGTATTGTAATTTCTGGTCTGGGTCGTATTGTTATAACGTGACGCATACGATTGCGTGGAATAGCGCGTCTGGGGCGACTGATAGTTGCCGGTGTAATAAGTTCCGGCGGCATTTGCCGCAACAGGCACAGCGGCCACAATCGCCGCGCGCAACAAAAACGATGGAAACTTTGCCATATAAAAATCCTTACCTTTATTACTTTTACGCATATAATATCACAAAAACGGTTGAAAAACAAACCACTTGTTGATAAGAATATGGTTGTTTTTCGGCGGGCATGGCGGAATTGGTATACGCGCAGCACTAAGGATGCTGTGGTGCAAACCTTGGGGGTTCAAGTCCCCCTGCCCGCACCAGAAAAACTTCAAAGTTCAGAGTGCAGAGTTCAAAGTTCAAATAATGTGCGCGCTTCGCGCAACACCTACTCACTGGATTGCCACGCGTCGCTACGCTTGCTCGCAATGACAGAGATTCTAGAACGACTGTCATTGCGAGTGTAACGAAGCAATCCAGTAAATAAAACAGTGCGCCATTTGGCGCACACATTATTTGCACTCTGAACTTTAATAAAAACCTGTTTTTTCACTTGCCCGCAATTTCATTATTTTGCTAAGATTATTGACAAGAATGAAAGGGATTAAACTGTTTTTCGCTGTGTGTCTGGGCATTGGCGCGGCTTTTGGCGCAAATGCCACGGATTCTGACGCCACCGCGCGCGCGGCGACGCGTCGCACATCGGGCACTGTTTCGACCCGTGGCGCACAATCTGCGGCAACCGCACGTGGCACGGCGCCTAGCACGCAAACGTCACAAAAGGCGTCCCAAAATCCACGTAATCGCGCATCAACAAATTCCCGCGACACCGCCACCAACGCGTCGGCAATCACATCGGGACGCAGTGCGATTACTGCGATATCACCACGCACAACATCAACCGTTCAATCACGCGCAACCGCCCCCGCCACCACGGCCAAGGGGGTAATTACCCGCACCGCAACCACGCCCACGCGAACCACATCGCGCACCACAACCACGGCAACAACAAATGCACGCACGACCCGCACCGCGGGCGTTCGCACAACTGCTGCGCGTGCCGCCACTGATACAGAAACAACAAAACTGACCGCATCAGACATCATAAATCGCGATTATAAAAAGTGTCGCGAGGTGTACTATAACTGCATGGACGAATTTTGCGCGAACAAGGACAGCCAACTGAAACGCTGTGCATGTTCGTCACGCGTCAACGAATTTGACAGTGCCAAGAAAAACCTGAGCACGGTCGAAGAAAAAATGTTGGATTTCAACCAACGCTTGCTGACCGTCAACATGGACAAAGAAGATGCCGCCGCATTGAACAAGGCGACCGAGGGCGAAACCGCATTTCAGAAAAAAGATACGTCAAAATCCAAACAGATGCTGGACGAAATTGCCAAGAAATTAAATACCAGTTTCAACGACAACAATTTCAACCAATCGCTGGGCGCGATATCATTGTCATTAAACGCCGACGCGGCATTTGATACGGTGGATTCTTTGTCGGGCGCATCCACCACGGCCAAGACCGGCACAGCCCTGTATTCTGCGGCATTGCCAATTTGTCGCGAAATGGCAGCAGAGGTTTGCACCGACGACGAATTACCCATTGTCGAAAGCGGCTATCAAATGACAATCGAACAGGATTGCAACACGGTCGCAAAATCATACGAAACCCAGAATGATCAAGCCCGCGAAAAATTACGCGAGGGCAGCGCGCTGCTGGACATGTCACGTTTGGACATTTACCAGAAACGCAATTCCGATGACATTTTGACATGCAAGCAAAAGATGCTGACCATGCTGACGGATTCGACCGTATGTGGCACAAATCTGGACAAATGTTTGGACACCACGGGCCGTTACATCGACCCATCAACGGGCGAAGCGTTCTTGACATCTGAATTGTCAAACCTCAGCAATTTAATCAGCCGCCCCGACACCGACCAATCGTGGACAAGCGTCCCTGGGAATCAGGCATTTGTTTCCTACTTAAATTCAAAAAAGAAATTCCTAGAACCCGCAATGGAAAATTGCCAAGACATCGCCGACAGCGTATGGGACGCATTTGTCGAAGATGCGTTGGCACAAATCAAGTTGGCCCAAGACAGCAAACTGGAAGAAGTCCGCCAGAGTTGTACAACCCTGACCGCACAGTGTTTAACCGACACCGCAAAAACATTACAGGACTTTGATGCGCGCGCCCTGTCCACATTTGGCGTGGCGGCCGACCGCACCGTAAACGCAATGTGCGCCGATGTCCGCAATGCGTGCAGCGCACTGTTAAAGACAACGGGCGGCGACGTTGATTGGAACACCGGCGTCAGCGACATTACCACGGACAAGACATACGACACAGTAATGCAGACGTGCCGCGAAATTGGGCGTGCATGCATTATTCAGTCGTGCAAGTCAATTTCTGGTAACTTTGGTCTGTGCGAAAACATTCAAACATCGGTCAACCGCAAGTCCATCATCAACCGTACGGCCTGTTGGGACGAGGTCAAAGAATGTGTGGCCAGCGCAGGCAGCGAATCGGTTGAAAACATTTGGGCACGTTTGCTGGCCGCCGAAACAATCCAGAACGGCACATTCTATAACATGATGTACGGTTATGAACCCAGCGATGATGCACCAATTTATGACATTTGCGCGGCCGATAAAGAATGCGAAATTACAGACAGCACAGAATGCAAGGTTTGCCGTATCTCTGAACGTCTGTGGGGTAATTGCGAATACAGCCCTGTCACCCTGTTGCAAGACGACGATTCGCACAACAAGATTATTATGGACGGCGATACGGAAACATTGCTGAAATGGTTTGCGAAAAATACCGGCACATCACAAAAGGCCGACAGTTGCCGCGACACATCATGTGCAATCGGATTTATTCCACTGGAAGATAACGGGACAATTTCATGTCTGCCCAGCAGCAGTATGTCTTCTGATGGCAAGGCGTGTGCCGATAAAACATTTGTTGTCGGAACAAACAATGATGGTACAAAATTCACCAACTGTTGCCAGACGAATAAAAAAGATGCATTTGGCAACTGCTGCGCCAGCGACACGGTAACCATAAATGACCGAGAACTATGCTTGCCAGCCAGTTCTGCTAATGGTGTATCAACCGAATCATTTATCTTTAATAACAATGACGCATATTACCCAAATGCCAGTTATAAATTAGTCTGCACCAGCGGGGACATAATCGCCGGCGGAACTCCAGATCCAGCCAACGGATTTCCAAGCGGAAACACGGTAACATGCAAAGGGGGGCGTTTTGTACTGATTACCACACAATTCCCATATTATGTGACGCCGCAATACACCGGTAAAGGTACGTATTCGCCATACCCTGCCGCATCATATAATGCCGACAATGATACAAAGTGCACCATGAGCTGCACCACGGCGGATGGTTGCAAGTTTGAAGAAGGCGTTGCCACAAAAGCAGACCCAACAAAATGCCTGCCTGCCCAACCAACCCACTGGTTGGTGACACCGTGATATGATTTTTATCCTAGTGTTTTGTTTTTGCACAATTATTACTTGACAAACGAACGCTTTTTGGCTACATTTTGTTATGACTAAGAGCAGAAAACACATACAACCAAACGAGTTGCCAGATGTTCTATTCATGTCGCATTACCGAATTTTGCCCCATTGGGGTGGGTGGCGGTGCGCCCTGCGTGGCATTTGCGACAAGTGGGGGCGTCGTGTGTTTTTACCATAAATAATTGCGAGAGAGTCCGTAAGTTTTTACGGACTCTTTTGCTTTATAGGCCATATTGGGAATAAATCCCCAGTGGCCCAAGACCAAAAAAAGGGGGTTCTTGAAATGATGACAGTCAAAAAAACAATTCCATATAAATTACGTGCCGGCATACCTGCACTGATGCTGGCGGGCGCAACGCTGTTTGGCGGATGTGGCAAAGAAGACATTGAAAAACACGATGTCGACCTCCCTTGGTATTATGGTTATTATGACAACATTCGGGCAGATAACGTCCAACGCTATCTGGACGATCCATCGGTGGGTAATGTTTATTTGCACGTGCACCAAGAAATAATCAACGCATATAGCGTATGGTATAGCTTGACAGCCGAAGATATTCATCACAAATTGTATGGCAGAACACTGGCACCATTGGTTGGTAAAGACCCCAATCGTGTATTTGGACGCGGCAACTTTGAATTTACCCCCGGCGCATGCTCACGCGCCGACAGTTTATGGTTCACCCAGCATGGCTGGACAGTAAACCAGAACCAACGATAACCCAACACAAAACCGCAGGAGTTTTATTATGAAATTCACAAAGAAAATCCCATATGCATTAAAATGCGCCATTCCAACCGCGATGATGGCGGCCGCGACAATGTTTGGCGGATGCCAGAAAGAAGAAAATCCAAAGCATGATGTGGAATTAAAATTCGGTGGTTATTACGGCGCAGAAGTCACCGCAGAAAATATTAAAAGTAAACTGGCAGACCCAACCGTCAACAATATCTATCTGCGTGCAATGGATGACGGCTCTTTATGGTATAAACAAGATGACGGTTGGATATATCCCGAAGACCTGCGCTGGGATATAGAACCAATTATAAATATAGCCCCTGATCGTATATTTGGACGCGGTAATTTGGTATTTGAGGTTGGCATGTGTTCCCGCAAAGACAGTTTGTGGTTTGTTCAGCGCGGGTGGACAATCAATCGACAAAATCAAATTCCGCAAAAACAGCGTTAAAAAACGCGCCATTTTGGCGCGTTTTTTATTGATTTACCCGCGATAATTTTCTAGTATTACCCTGAGATGAGAAAACTGATATCGCTTTTTTTATCATTGTTTATATCTGTACCCACGTTTGCAGTGGTTACAGACGAGGAATGCCGCAGCAAGAGCAAAAGTGAATGCGGCGCAACGGCTGGTTGTGGCTGGGAAAAGTCATCTGGTGTTCTTGGGGGGTCTCGTTCATGCAAGGCATGCCAGAAAGACGAGTACAGTGAAAAGGTTACCAGTACAGATAACAATGCACTGGAGTGCAAACAATGTTCCGGCATCACCCAATACACAAACCCTGATACCGGCGAAGTTGTCACATACGGTTCTAATTATTACAAATACACTTTGGGCGCAGGTCGAACTATAACCGACTGCTATGCAAATTGTGAATTGATGGTAAACAATTTACCAGAAAGCACCGGAAAATGGGTATTAGCAGGTCCTGCTACAGCATATTATCCAAACAAATGCCAATTTGCATGTTATGCATCCAGCGACTATTACAACACGTGCGTATCATATTACCACCCATGGAAAGACAAAGCACAAGAACGGGACACAACTGTATGCGAACCCAGTTGGATTTTTATGAACAGCCCCGCAGAAATTGCGTCCAAATTGCCCAATGATGCAACCAGTGATGACACATATTTTTGCAAAAATGCGCAAACGGGTATTTATATGTTGCTGCAACCATCGGGAATAACAATAATGTGTTCTGCACAGTCGTGCCAAACTGGTTACCATTTGGTAAGTGTTAAAAGTTTGATAAATGATTCGTTGCCCGGCAGTGACGCCAATGAATATTACTGTAAATCAGACACGCTAAATATTCCAAACGCAACATTATTCCAAACATGTGTATCTGATACACACCCATGTTCCGATGATTTCGGCACAGAGTGCAAAATCACAATTAATAATGTACAAAAAACCGGTACGGTTGGTGGTAACGCGGTATGGAATGGTATCAACGCATACAAAACCGACCAATGCACATGCACGGTTTCCGACGACGTTGCGACCACGGGCACATATAAACATGTATGCAAACGTTCAACCACATCTAATACTTGGGACGGGGCCAGTTGTGAAACAACCATAAAAACATGCAATTCGGGCTATTGCATCGTTGGTTATGATGCCAATAACAAACACCAAACATGCGACACCGCACCAAAGGGATATTACAGCGATGGTCGTGGTGTTCTGGAATGCGACAAATGTCCCGCCGGAAAAACCACTGCAAGCACGGGCCGCACATCCGTCGGCGAATGCACGTACAGCACAGAAACACAATTCTGTGACGGTGACGGTGTCGATTGTTTCAAACTGAATTACAGCAGTTTAGGCAGCTAATAAATCGTCCAATTTTAATTCTGAAATCACGGCGGAAATTTTCTGCATCTGGTCATCAGGGATTTTCCCCAGCACCCAATCCGCCGGCGACATTTGCAATGAAAAATCACGCGGGTGGGCGATGCCAATTCTGATGCGGCGATAATCACGACCAACCGCGGCATCTATGGATTTTATGCCATTGTGCCCTGCACTGCCGCCACCAATTTTGGTGCGCGTTGCGCCAACTGGCAAATCCATATCGTCATGAATCACGACCAGATTTTCCAGTGGCACATCATAGAATTTCATCAGTGGCCCTACCGCATCCCCCGACAGGTTCATAAACGTTTGCGGCATTGCGAATATAACCCGACGGCCGCCAACATTCTGCGTTGAAACCAGCGCATTTTTCTGATTCTTCCACGCGGCGTCCCCGCCCGCCAAATGCGACACCGCCATGAATCCAACATTGTGGCGCGTGCGCGCGTATTCGGCCCCTGGGTTGCCCAATCCAACAATCAAAACAGGTTTATTTTCTTGCATATTGACATCTCTTTTTTCTATTATGATATCATACAAAGGAGAAAAATATGAATATAAAAACAATCGGCGCATTTGGTCTGGCGTCTGTTTTGTTTACTGGCGCGGCAAATGCGGGCAACATGTTGTTTGACTTTTATGCTGGCGCAACGGTTGGTGCGGGTGCGGCATCATTTTTGGCCGACGATTCCGAAACCAAAAACTCCCAGTCGTATGGGCTGGTTGCGGGCTTGGATATTCCTGCCCTGCGATTTGAAGTGGAATATAATTACATCAACAACGACATTGCAAAAACCAACATCGGTATGGTCAATGCATATTTCAAAATGCCATCAACGGTCGTTCACCCATACTTGGGCGTCGGCGTTGGCGCGGTATTCGGCGGCAGTGTTGACATTTATGACGTTGATATTGACACAGGCGCGGCATATCAGGGTATGTTGGGGCTGACATTTGACATTCCGGTATTGCCAATCAAGATTGACACCGAAGGTCGCGTTCTGTACGCGCCCGACGTATTTCAGGTTGGCAACCAGAAACCAGACCTGTTGCAATACGACGCGCGTATTAAATTACGCTATATATTCTAATCACAAACGGGGGCGCGTTGCGCCCCCGCAATGGCTGATGGGGAATGGGAAAAAATGCTGACACTGATTGATGGAAATTCATTATTATTTCGCGCATATTATGGCGTGCACAGCCGCCTGACACGCAGCGATGGCACACCCACGGGTGCGGTATATGGATTCCTGAATATGGTGTTGCCTATATTGGCGGCGGCAAAACCTGATGATGCATTTGTATGCGTGTTTGATGCGTCCCGCACCACATTCCGCCAAGATATTTACCCCGCATACAAGGCGAATCGCACCGAAACCCCAGCCGACCTGATCACACAATCATATATGGTACGCGAAGCGGTGGCGGCAATGGGCATGCCTGTTTTGTGCATACCAATGGTCGAAGCCGATGATGTCATCGCAACACTGGCACGTCTGAACTGCAATGCGCCACGCGCCACCCGCATTATCACCAGCGACAAAGATTTAATGCAACTGGTGTCTGAATGTGTATTTTTGTACGACGGCATGAAACAGCGCGAAATTCACGCCGACGGCGTGATGGAAAAGTTTGGCGTTACGCCCGACCGCGTGGTTGATGTACAATCACTGATGGGCGATTCGTCTGATAATGTCCCCGGCGTTGCTGGCATTGGGCCAAAGCGTGCGGCAGAACTGATAAACCGATTCGGAACACTGGACGGATTATACGAACATCTGGACGAAGTGGAAAACGCGCGCATTCGCGAACTGTTGCGTGCGAATCGCGACATGGCATATATCTCGCGCAAATTGGTCACGTTAAAAGATGACGTGGATTTGTCCGATTTGGTTATCACACCATTTGTATTTAACACGCCCGCAGCATTGGAATACGTACGTACCAAGTTAGAGAGTAATTCATTAGCGGCCAAGATTGAAAAACTGTTTCCAATGGACAAATTCAATCCCGACGCGGTGCATGATTTTTCGTATGCCGCATCCGCATGTCCAACCGAAATTGTGCCCACCCCCGTTGCGACAAACACCCCCGCCCCCGCGCCCCAGATGACGTATGAAACAATTACAACCGTGGCGGCACTGGATGAATTTTTGGGCCGCATAAAAAATATTGTCGCCATTGATACAGAAACAACAGGGTTAAATCCTATGTCTGCGCAAATGGTTGGATTGTCGCTGGCGGCGGACGCATTGCACGGGGCATACATTCCGCTGCAACACATGACAACAGGCGGCGATTTATTTGCCACGGCACACATCGCACCGAATCAGTTACCGATTGATACGGTCTATGCGCACCTGCGCCCTGTATTGGGAAATCCCAATATTACCAAGGTTGGGCATAATCTGAAATTTGACCTGCATATTATGGCAAACGCTGGTTGGGACGTCGCAAAAATAGCCCCGATTGATGATACAATGTTGCTGTCTTATGCGCTGTTTGGGTCACTGCACGGGCATGGCTTGGACGAATTGGCACTGAAATATCTGGGGCACGAAAACATTCATTTTGCCGCCCTGTTCCCCGCCGGCACGCGCGACGCCGACATGCACTTTGACGCATTGCCGATTGATACCGCGACCCCATATGCGGCCGAAGATGCCACGGTATGTATGGCACTGTACGAATACATGCGCCCGAAATTAGATGCAAATGCAAAACTGCGCGAACTGTACGAAACATGTGATTTGCCATTGATGCCGGTACTGCTGAAAATGGAACGCGCGGGGGTACTGGTCAATCGGGACGGACTGCGCCAACTGTCGGGTGCATTTCACGACACACTGGAAAAAACAGAACAAGAAATTTATGCATTGGCCGGTCACGAATTTAACATCGCCAGTCCAAAGCAACTGGGTGCGGTGCTGTTCGATGAACTGAAACTGCCGGCGAATAAAAAGCGTTCGACCGATGCCGAAACATTGAATGAAATGGCGGACGCCCATCCGATTATTGACAAGATTCTGGCATGGCGTTCTGTGGCCAAGTTGGCGGGCACATACGCGGACGCATTGCCGCGGCAAATTGCACCCGATGGTCGCATTCATACCACTTATTTGCAGACCAGTACGAACACCGGCCGCCTGTCCAGTCGCGATCCAAATCTGCAAAATATTCCTATTAAAACAGAACTGGGCGAACAGATACGTAAATGCTTTGTCGCGCCCGCGGGCCGCACACTGATTTCGGTCGATTATTCCCAGATTCAACTGCGCCTGTTGGCGGACGTGGCAAATGTCAAGACATTCAAAGAAACTTTTCTGGCGGGCACGGACATTCACGAACAAACCGCCCGAAAAATATTCGGACTTGCGTCTGACGCGCCTGTGCCACGCGAAATGCGCCGTGCGGCAAAAACCGTGAACTTTTCAATCATATATGGCATATCGTCATTTGGGCTGTCGGGTCAACTGGGTATATCGCGCGCCGCCGCCGCTGAATTGATAAACACATATATGGCGGGCCTGCCAGAAATTGGCGAATACATTCAAAGCACCAAAGATTTCGCAATGGAAAACGCATGCGTCTATACCCCATGGGGTCGCCGCATCGAATTGCCAGAGGTTCGCAATCCCCGCCTGCGCGCGTATGCGATGCGCGCCGCGGTCAACGCCCCAATCCAAGGGTTCGAGGCCGACCTGATGCGTCGTGCAATGGTTGAAATTGATAAAACATTGATGCAACCAAACGCCGATAAAATCAAAATGATTATGCAGGTTCACGACGAAATGGTGTTTGAATGCGACGCGGCGGTGGCCGAACAGTTCGCCAAACAAATTGAATCCGCGATGGAAAACGTTGCGAAAATATCTGTTCCATTGGCCGCCGAATACACAATCAGCCAACAATGGGGGAAATAAACGCCCGCGCACGACATTTTGCACTTGATTTCAGGTGCGACATTCTGTACAATCGCCCATGCAACCACGCGGAGCGTTGCCAGAGTGGTAATGGAGCGGATTGCTAATCCGTCATGGGGTTAAACTCATGCATAGGTTCGAGTCCTATACGCTCCGCCAGAATTGCATTATTCTGATATGACAATTAAATTTATGACTTTTTGTTGTTGTCGCTAAGATTCGCCGTGCAGACAGGCATTATTTCGTTTGCAAAAAATCCAACTATTTACTAACATTTTTTTAATATGAACAGCAAAGGAAGCGCACTATGACACTGAAAATTTATAACGTTATGACACGCCAGAAACAAGAATTTATCCCGTTGACCCCAGGGGCGGTGAAAATGTACGCGTGCGGTATTACTGTGTCGGCTGATGCACATATCGGGCACGCATATCAATCCGTGGTATTCGACGTCATTACGCGCTATTTCGCATATTTGGGTTATAATGTAAAATACGTTCGCAACTATACCGATGTGGACGACAAGATTATTGCCAACGCGAACAAAATTGGCGAAAATCCAATCAGTTTTGCTGAACGCTATATGGCCAAAACAGACGCCGAAATGGACGCGCTGGGCAACAACCGCCCAACCGTGATGGCACGTGCGACCCAGTGCATAGATGACATTATTGCATTTGTGCAAAAACTGATTGATTCTGGACACGCATACGTTTCGGAATTTGGCGACGTGTATTTCAAACTGTCGTCTTTCCCAGATTACGGAAAATTATCGCACATTCAAACCAACAAGAATGAAATTGGCGTACGCAAAGACATTGAACCCGGAAAATTGGACGAAGCGGACTTTGCCCTGTGGAAATCTGCAAAACCAGATGAAATTTATTGGGATTCCCCATGGGGACGCGGTCGCCCCGGCTGGCACATTGAATGCAGTGCGATGAATATGAAATATCTGGGCGAACAAATTGATATTCACGGTGGTGGGCGCGATTTGGTGTTCCCACACCACGAAAATGAAATTGCCCAAACAGAATCTGTCACCGGCAAAACATTCGCAAATTATTGGGTGCACTGCGGCTTGGTCAAGGTGAATGGCCAAAAAATGAGCAAATCGTTAAACAACGGCATATTGTTACAAGATGTTTTGGCACAATATGATTCCGATGTTATTCGTTTTGCGTTGTTGAACAATATGTACTCTAATGACATTGATATCACAGACACGTTTTTCCCGAACGCCATGCGTCACGTATATAAAATGTATTCGGTTATAAACGCGGCGCGCGCACGCGAATATTCGGATGCGAACGCGGACAAAACGGCTGAAAAAACGCAACAGATTACAGATGAATTTCGTACGGCAATGGACGACAACTTTAACACATATGGTGTAATTGTTGCCGCATTCCAATGGTTTGATTTCGTTTCCGCAGAACTGGCAAAGAAACATACTGAATACGATTTGAAAACAATTACAGAAAAAATTATTGAACTGTTCGGTGTGTTTAATATCTTGCAACGCGATGCAGCCCAATACATTGCCGACGCGCGCCAACGCGTTTTAACACAAAACAACATCAGCGCGGACGAAATTCAGGCAAAAATTGACGCACGTGCCGCCGCCAAGACCGCGCGTGATTACGCCACCGCCGATGCAATTCGTGGCGAATTGCTGACGCGCGGGGTTACATTGATGGATTCCCCATCTGGGACAACGTGGGATATTGCAATATAAAACAAAACGCGCCCAACAAAATTATTTGTTGGGCGCGTTTTTTTACCGCCATGCCTCTGGAATATCTGCATAGTCAGACAACTTTTCAGCCCCAGAATACATCAAACTAACTTGGGTTGCTGTTGCATTCGGGAATTGCTGATACAGCGGAACACCATCAGGATTGCGCGCCGATGGCCCCGTTAAATTACGGCAACGATAAAACGTTGTATCAAACATATGCGATGCCATCGGCCCAGATATATTACCAAACAGCCCGACAGGAATTTCGCCCTTCAAACTATAATTATTATAAAAAGTCCCCAAATACATATCAGCCGCAGGCGCACCCGAAATTCCCGAAAACAGCCCTGTTCCTATTTTTGTAAATTTACCACTGCTGGCAAAGGTATAGCGAAACATATACGGTGCGGGCGCGCCAACAATTCCGGAAAACAACGTTCCTGGAATAGTGCCACGCAAATTCAGGCAATTCGCAAACGTAGATCGAAACATACTCTCGGCGGGCGCGCCACGAATCCCTGCAAACAAATCTGGCGGAATTTCCCCAGTTAAATTGATACAATGATTAAACGCGTCCTGAAACATACCTTTTACAGGCGCACCATTAATCCCAACAAACAATTCCTTGGGGATGCTTCCTTGGAAATTAGAACATTTGTGAAACAATCTGTAAAAAACGGGCATATCCGTACCGATGTTTGGGAACACCTGCCCTATGCTGCCAGAAACACCCGCCAACTTCTCATTAGATTCAAACGAAATTGAATTATTGCGCCCATTTGATGCAGCATATGCGGTTGCCACCCCACCAATACGAATTTCATATACCCCTGGGGCAGCATACGTGTGCGCTATTGTTTTTGCAGTACCGGTATCATATTTGGTCACATTTTCAATCTGGCCATCACCCCAATCAACAAAAAATTTACCCGCCGCCGTTATTCTAAAATTAAAATCCGCGGTATCACTGGTTGTCGTCACAGTAAAATAATGCCGCGACAAAACCACCAAATTACGCACCGCATCAACAGAAACATTTACACTGGCGGCACGATTTGTCGCGTATTCACTCTCGCCGTATTGGCTTTTTGTGCCTAAATAACTATTTGCAGAATCAACCGCGGTCAACAAGTATTTCATATTTGCCGCCACCAGCGGATTTTTTAATTCAGGGTTATATGGGATTTTGACTGCCCATTCTTGTTCTATTAAATCGTGAATATATTTTATATTTACAATCGGTGATTTACTGGTGGCAACATCGTTTGCAAATCCAGACGAATTTATGAATATCAAACACAACGCACATAAAAATCCCTTGATTATGCGGTGCATGTTATTCTGTCTCCGGTATTGCTTTCAGTGCCGGCAACGGTTGATCTGGTACAACAAATTCCCCAGAAACCGTGTATTTCCCCGCCAACGTTTGTTCTGTGCCATTACGGGTATCAACACGATAAGATAAACCGTCATACACACTCTTTGCACTGGGGTATTGTGCGGTCGTAGATGTTTCATCTATGGTATCTGTTTTATTACTCAATGATTCCTTGGTTTCAGAAACCTGTTCAACATAATCACGCGACGCAATTGCCGCATGCGCGTTGTCTGTGTACCCAACAATAATCGCACACAAAACAATCGCCCCCAGCAGGACAAGTTTTCTTATTGAAAATACTGTGTTTTTGTTGGCCAATCCACAAAATACAGGCACGCAAATGCATGCCAAACAGCCAACCCCCACTGTGATTCTTGCTAACCAAGACATGTAAGTAACTTACACCTCTCCATTTTTAATGGAATATTACCATAAACGTCAAACTTTGTGTACTGTTTTCTGCCCGACACAATATACAAAAACAGACAAAAACACGGGGCGTTTTACCGCGACTTGGAATATTTCCGACAGCCCCACCAAACAGTAAAATATGATATAGTTTTTACATAATCATAAAAAAACAACATAACATGTTTTTTATACTTGTTTTTATTAACGCTGTCACGTAAAATACTTATTGTCAATGGGTGTTCCATTGATGAGGTGTGAGAACCTGTTCATAAGCGTCACGGAAAAAATGGGGCGGAATATGTCTCTTTTAACATCGTGATGAAAAAATAAACTCCTGATATTTGTGTCAGGAGGGCACGCGAAATATCCAATACGCGGCACAATTCTTATGATTGTTCTCAACCTCCTGACCACCAAAAGTTGGTGGTTTTTCGTTTGAAAAACGCAAAAGACAGGAGAAAGAACAAATGAAACACAGTTTTACCATCGCCGTATTAGCGATGCTGGTGTTGCATATAAACAACAATGCCACCGCCACCCCAATTCCAGGGGTCGAATACCCTATCAGTGCCAGCGGTTGCTATATTACCGAGTATTCATCATCACTGCTGATCAGTGCCGCCAACTATTCCCAAATAGTTAAAACAAACTGCGCTTCATTTAAAACATATAAGGTTCATGATGCGCTCAATGGCAGTTCATTATATATTGCAGAATGCGCCACATGTAAAAGTGGTTTTTACGAAAACGGCTATGGAGTATCAACGACAGACGGCATGAAAAACGGCCGCGCCGTTGTGACTGGCCCTGATTGGAAAACATACACATACAGCCCATGCGGCAGCATCGCATTTCAGGCCAGTTGCTCCGCCCGAACAACGTGTTCCCCCAAACAAATAACCATGGAAACAACAACCATATCATATTGCAACGCGGAAAAGACCGTCGTGTTTGGAAACAGCGCATGGCGTTCCTGTTCAGATTGCCAAGGTGGTAATGCTGGTACACAGGGGCAATCTGTATATGCACCATCTGGCGGACCATGCAGTAACTATTATTACACGGTCGGCATAAATACATGCAAAGCCCCCTGTTCCGATTCAAACTGTGACAACAAAACAACCGATTGGACATGCGGCGAATATGCAAACGGCACAGCCAGCGACGCCGCATGCTGGCGCACAAAATATTATTGTCTGAGTGATGGATACACTTGCACCAGCAGCAAGGAAAACAAATGCGTATCTGGATACTATATGTCGGGCAACACATGCGCCACATGTCCCGCCGGTTCTGATGGGAACGCCGCCCAGAGCCCAGATGCTGCAACCAGCATCAATGACTGCTATGTCACCAGTGGTCGCGACCCCAGTGGCACATATTTATTTGTTAATGGCGCATCACCATACATGTGCAACTATAGTGAATAAGCATAAAAAACGTCCCAAATGGGACGTTTTTATTATCTGATTATGCGGCCTTTTTGGCATCGCGCAAGATTTGCACCGGTTGTTTTTTACCCAGCACAACATTTTTATCAATCACGATTTCCGCCAATTCCGGATTATCGGGCGCATCAAACATCGGTGTCAACAATATGCGTTCCAGAATACTGCGCAGACCACGTGCCCCCGTCTTGCGCGCAACCGCCAATTTCGCAATTTCACGTAATCCGTCGTCGGTAATGTTCAATTTCACATTATCCATTTCCAACATTGCGCTGTATTGTTTGACAATCGCATTCTTTGGTTCGGTCAGGATTTTTACCAACGCACTTTCGTCCAAATCCTGCAATGTGGTAATCACCGGCAAACGACCAACCAATTCCGGAATAATACCGAATTTGACCAAATCTTCGGGTTGAACATCGTCCAAGTAATTTTTGGATTCACGTTCCTTTTTCGATTGAACATTCGCGCCAAAACCGATACCCGCGCGTTCTGATTTACGCCCACCAATAATCTTGTTCAGGCCATCAAACGCACCGCCGCAAATAAACAAGATTTTTGATGTGTCCAGTTGGACTGTGGCCTCGCCCGGATGCTTGCGTCCCGCGCCACCGGCCGGAACATTTGCAACCGTACCTTCGACCAGTTTCAACAAGGCCTGTTGTACCCCTTCGCCGGAAACATCACGTGTCAGCGATGGATTTTCAGATTTGCGTGCAATCTTATCGATTTCGTCGATATAGATAATACCACGTCCCGCACGTTCCACGTCAAAATTCGCATTCTGTAACAGACGCGTCAGAACACTTTCCACGTCGTCGCCGACATAACCGGCCTCGGTCAATGTTGTGGCATCTGCGATTGCAAATGGCACGTCCAAAATACGCGCCAGCGTTTGCGCAAACAGCGTTTTACCCGTACCCGTTGGCCCAATCAGCAAAACATTGGACTTTTGAATTTCAACATTTGACGACATCGCCACACTGTGACGCTTATAGTGGTTATACACCGCCACCGCCAGCGTGCGTTTCGCCATATCTTGCCCGATGATATATTCGTTCAAGAAATTATAAATCTGGGACGGCGTTGGCAATTTGGCCGCTTCTTTATTGACTTCGCCCCGCAGGTCGTCCGCCATAATATCGTTGCACAGGTTGATACATTCGTCACAGATGCAAACGTTACGTCCACGAACCAGTTTTTTAACCTCGTACACAGATTTACCACAGAAACTGCAAAACTGCTGCGCGCCCTGCGCTGCGTCAGTTGGTGGTGTGGTGGTGTTTTTATCGTCACTCATTACAAACAATCCCTTGGATGTGAAAAATTATTTACGTTCCAAAATGCCGTCAATCAGGCCAAAATCTTTGGCCTCGGTCGGATTCATCCAGTTATCACGTTCCATCGCATCAAACAATTCTTGTTCACTGCGACCGGTAAACGACGCCATTTGTTTAATCAACGTCTGTTTGTTCTTTTGATACTGGGTCATACGGATTTCCATATCGGTAATCTGGCCTTCGGCCCCGGCCAATGGCTGGTGAATCATAATCTGGGTATTTGGCAAAACAAAACGTTTCCCCTTTGCCCCCGCCGCCAGCAAGACCGAACCCATCGACGCGACCAATCCCATACCGATGGTCGACACCGGCGATTTAATATACTGCATCGTGTCCATAATCGCCCAACCCGCAGAAACATCACCGCCAGGGCTGTTGATATAGACAGAAATTTCCGCATTTGGATTTTCAGATTCCAAGAACAACAACTGCGCCACAATACTGTTCGCCATTGCCGGTTCAATCTGGCCGTTTATCATAACAATACGGTCGCGCAACAGGCGCGAATAAATATCAAACGAACGTTCACCACGTGGTGATTCTTCGATAACCATTGGTATCAATGCCATAAAAATATCCTTTTAATTTCTCTGAATTATACCACAAAAAATCCGATTCGCGAATTTATACATCTGATATATAGGTAAATATGTCCAAAATACAACTAAACAGCAATTTATTGACAAAAATGGTTTTGTGTACTATGTTATAAAAAAAATAAAGGCACATATTATGCACACAAATGGATTTTATTTAATTGAACGCGCCCGTCACGAATACAAAATCGCGACACTGAATGACATTATGAAACACATAACCGACGATTTGGTTCAAACCCAGAAAATCAAGAAATTGATAGAAGAACGCAGTCGTATCGTCAAAACAGAAAATCTGGAACAGCGTATGCAAATGCGTCGCGCACAATTACAGGAACTGATTGCCGCACGTCGTGCACATTACGATGAACGTTATGACGCGATGGAGGCCGCGACCACAGCCGCAATGTTTGACATTGACTGGGCCGAAGAATTGGCATACAAAGCATTGGAATACGAACGCACACATTCACGTTAAAAATCAAGGCCGCCAAAATATCAGGCGGCTTTTTTCATATCACGTTTTACATCGCGCACATATTTGCGCAATTCATCAATAGGAACAAGTGACCCATCACGTTTTTCCGCCGACCAGTAATCCCAACCATTGAAACTGACACTGTGTTGCAGACGCGCCGCCATAACATGAATTGATGCCTTGCCATACAGGGTATGCACCAACTGGGCATCACGCGTAATCATCACGCGTTCGCCACGCGGGCTGACCAACGTCTGGCCAACATACAGCAATCCCGCATCCAGCAATTCTTTGAACGCAACGCGAACCTCTGCACGTTTGGGGGCAGCGACCTCTATATCCGTCAAATCAATCGGTTTAACCGCGGCAACACGTTCCCGTGCAGCGGCCACATACGCCTCCTCACGGTCGATTCCAATAAAATTACGTCCCAATTCCTTGGCCGCGGCGGCGGTTGTACCACTGCCCACAAATGGATCAAGGATTACATCACCCTGCTTGGTTGATGCCAATATTACACGACGTAACAAATCCATTGGTTTTTGTGTGTTATGCAAACTCTTGCCATCTGCGCCCTTGACACGTTCTTCGCCCAGACAAATATTGATATTCCAATCCGAACGCATCTGTTTGCCACCGTTCAGTTTCTTCATTGTTTCGTAATTGAATGTATATTTGCCGGTCTTGCGCGGGGTTGCCCAAATCAGTGTTTCGTGCGCATTTGTAAAGCGCGTACCGCGGAAATTCGGCATAGGATTGGTTTTCACCCAAACAATATCATTCAAAATCCAGAAACCCAAATCCTGTAAAATTGCACCGACGCGGAAAATATTATGATAACTGCCGATAACCCACATTGCGCCATCTGGTTTCAGAATGCGTTTGCATTCCGTCATCCATGCGCGCGTAAATTCATCATACGCCGCCGGACTGTCAAAAGCGTCCCACGCATCACGTACCGCACGCGCGGCTGTCTGGTCTTCGGGACGATACAATGTTTTTGCGCCCAGTTGCAGATTATACGGACAATCGGCAAAGATGGCATCGACCGACGCATCAGGCATGCGGCGCATGACCTCTATGCAATCACCAGACAAAATCTGATTCAGGTATTTTTCCATCTCTCCGTCTCTCGGCATCTATTTTATCACAAATCGCCCCCTAATTTTTCGCCCGCAAGCATTGTTTTCTAAAAAAACGTCTTGATTTTTCCGAAAAGACGATTTTTTGCCCGACGCAAATATTACTTGCGGGCATCAAAATAGATTGCTATTCTTTACCAGTATGAGATGTCCATATTGTAATTCAACCGACAGCCGCGTGACTGATTCACGTCCCGACACCGAAGATGCAATTATTCGGCGTCGTCGCGTATGCAATCAGTGCGGTGCAAAATTTACAACCGTTGAACGCGTCCAGATGCGCGACCTGATGGTGCGCAAGAACAGTGGCAAGTTAGAGGCATTTGATCGTGAAAAATTGCGTCGCAGTATTAAACTGGCATGCCGCAATCGTGATGTCGGTGACGAACAGATTGAAAAATTGGTAACATCTATTCACCGCCGTTTGGAAACAGAAACCGCCGACGATACAGTGCCCAGCACGATGGTCGGACAAATGGTGGCGGATTCGTTGCTGAACCTTGACCCAATCGCATTTGTGCGATTTGTTTCCGTTTATCGCAAGTTTTCACGTATATCTGATTTCAAAAAAATTATCGACCAGATACCAGAGGCCGCCGATGACGCAGTGGTTTGCCACCTGCCAAAGACATCGCTGTTCTGACATAATAATATGAAAAAAATCCTTGTATTTTTAACAGCGTTTTTACTGTCAGTGCCCGTGCGCGCCGCAGATTTGCCAAACATACTGACCGATGCCGACGCCAGTTTGTACGAACAGATTTTCATGCTGCAATCCAAAGAGAAAATTACCACCGCACAAAAATTGGAAAAGCAACTGACCGATCCCCTGTTGATGAACGAGGTTTTGTATCAACGTTATACATCAAAAACATATCGCACGCGTGGGGCGGAATTGAACGCGTGGATGAAAAAGTATTATGATATGCCAGGGGCGGTTCGCATTTCAAAAATCGCAAAAATCAAACAGGCCACCGTCCGCAAACCCGTTGTCCCAAATATGATTAGTGGTGGCGCATCAATCGAAACGGCCCAGTCCGAAACATGGACGGCAAAAAAGTATTCTGGTTGGGCCAACACACAAATCACCAAATTCAAACGCGCAATCCGCAGCGGCAGCAGCAAAACCGCACGTCAAATTCTGTCCGACCCACTGTTCAAACGCAAACTGACCGAATCTGATTATGGTCGTTTGGCGGGACGTTTGTCATACCTGTATTATACAAATGGCGAATTTGAATTGGCGAAAAAGTGGGGATTCGTTGCATCTGACGCAAATTCTGAATACGGCCTGTGGGCAATGGGATTACTGTATTTCAAAGAAGAAAAATTCAAAGAAAGCGCAAAATATTTCAGCCAGATTTTGAAACTGGAACAAATCAATAACGCCCGAAAGACCGAGGCCGCATTCTGGGCGGGGCGCGCAGCGGACGCAAATGGCGATCGCACCACGGCGCGCAATTTCTGGCGCGTGGCGGCGGCACACCCGATGGCATTCTATGGTGCACTGTCGGCGGTTATGCTGGGCGATACACCTGAATACGAATTTTTCGAACAGGACTTTACCGACGACGATATTGATGCATTGACCGAAACAAAATACGGTCGTATGGCATTGGCATTATTACAGGTGGGACAAAAAGACCGCGCCGAAGAATACCTGAAATACCTGATTACGGCGCGCGCGTCCGATCGCACATTGCACGCGGTAAATTCGATTGCGACGGCGTATGGTCTGCCCCGTGTATCAATTCAATCGGCGGGCGTGGTGCGTGACCGCGGTATTCTGGAAATTGATGACGACATTATTTATTCGGCGCAGTATCCCCTGCCCGATTGGGAACCAATGGGTGGTTGGTCAATCGACCGCGCATTACTGTTGGCCATCACAAAACAAGAAAGTGGATTCAAAACAAACGCAAAATCAAACGCGGGCGCAAATGGTCTGATGCAGATTATGCCCAGCACCGCACGTCGCGTCGCCCGCCAGAACAACGTCGCCATGTCTGATATTGATATGAGCAACCCTGAACACAACATGTTCTTGGGCCAGCAATATATTGTTGACCTGTTGGCGCACCCAAATATCAATAACAACATTATAAAAATGCTGGCGGCATATAACGCTGGCATGGGCATGGTTGTAAAGTTCGAAAAGAGTTTTTCGACATACGACCCACTGCTGTATATTGAAAGTTTTCCAGCATACGAAACACGCAGTTATATCAAGCGCGTAATGTCCAACATGTGGTTGTATCGCGCCCGATTGGGCCAACCACTGACATCTATGGAAGAATTGGCAAACGGCATTTGGCCACTGTACAACAGCGAAGATGAATACGTCCAACGCCAAATTGCCGACCGCTTGTCTATCTGATGGGGGAAATAATCACTATGCGCACGACACCTGATTTTACATTTGAACGCGAATCGGGATTTGACCTTGTTGCCGGCGTGGACGAGGCCGGCCGTGGCCCACTGTGCGGGCCGGTGGTGGCCGCAGCGGTAATTTTTCCCAACCGCGAAATTGAAATTCCTGTTCTTATTCGGGACTCTAAACAAATGACGGCACACGCCCGCGCCACCGCATATGATTGGATTACCCGCAACACAATTTGGGCGGTGGGGCAATGCAGTCCCGCCGAAATCGACGAACTGAACATTTTATGGGCGTCCATGCGCGCAATGTCGCGCGCGGTTGAAAATCTGGCGGAAATGCCGCAGTTTTGCCTGATTGACGGGAACAGATTGCCGCAGGATTTGCGTGGCACGCCAATTGTCAAGGGCGACGCCAAGTCATTATCAATCGCCGCCGCATCCATTATCGCCAAGGAAACACGTGATAAAATCATGCACGATTTGGCGGTGCAATACCCGCAATACGCATGGGATAAAAATGCGGGTTACCCCACGCCCGAACATTTGCAAGCGATTGAAAAATATGGTATAAACGAACATTATCGTAAAAGTTTCAAACCAGTAAAGGAAAGGATTGAACATGAAATTACGCACGATTGAAAATCTGGACGTCCGTGGCAAATTTATATTGCTGCGCGATGACTTTAACGTTCAAATTGTCGATGGCAAAATCACCGACCCATTTCGCATTGAACAGAGTATGCCAACCATCAATGCCCTGCGCGCGGGTGGTGCAAAAATCGCGATTTGCGCCCATTTGGGCCGCCCAAAGGGTACGCGCAACATGGAATTTTCAATGCGCCCTGTTGCCGAGTATATGGGTGTGCCATTGATTGCCGATTGCTTGGACAAAGAATTTATGACAACTATGCATGATGGCGATGTGGTCTTGTTGGAAAACGTGCGTTTTTACGCCGGCGAAGAAAAAAACGACCCAGAATTTGCCCGCGAATTGGCACGCGGATTTGATATTTTTGTGAATGATGCATTTGCTGTATCGCACCGTGCACACGCCAGTACGGTTGGCGTAGCGGAAATTTTACCATCATATGCGGGAAAACTGCTGGCATCAGAAATAGACAATCTGAATGCCGTAATGGAACACCCCGCACGTCCACTGACCGCGATAGTCGCCGGCAGCAAGGTTTCCACAAAAATCGGTGTGTTAAAGGCACTGGCCAAACTGGCGGACAACCTGATTATCGGGGGCGCACTGGGCACAACATTCAACTATGCGTGCGGCGCACACGTCGGCAATTCATTGTACGAACCAGACCAGCGTGACACTGCATTGGAAATACTGGCATTTGCGCGCGATAATAATTGCAACGTGCTGTTACCATTGGACAAGGGGGTTGCCCCAGAATTTGCGCCAAACGCACCACGCACCGACAAAACATTTGACGAAATCACAGACGCTGACATTATTTTGGACGATGGGGCACAGACCAGCGCAAACGATATTGAAACAATCAAAAAATCCGCAACCGTCATCTGGAACGGCAGCGTCGGCATGGCCGAATGGCAGCCCACATGGTCGGTTGGCACATTCGCATTGGCACGCGCCATCGCGGAACAGACCCGTGCGGGAAAACTGACCAGCGTGATTGGTGGCGGCGACACGGTCGCGGCATTGGACGCATGCGGGGTCAAGGGCGACATGACATACGTTTCCACCGGCGGCGGCGCATTTCTGGAATTTGTAGAGGGGCGCACCCTGCCTGGGATTGCAATCTTGGAACAGAAATAAAAAATGCGCCACCGGCGCATTTTTTAACTCTGCATTGTGAATGGGCACGACTGGGTGTATTCATAAGAACCCGTTGTATCCGTAAATGTCTGTCCCATTGGCGCATACATCAGACAATCCCCATTTGTGGACGCAACCAAACAACTGTTGGCATTTCCTGCGGCAACATAGCCCGTTGGGCACGACGTACCATCAGTAATTATAACAGATTCTTTGTCTGCCTGCATCACATAGCCGGTTGGACACTGGGTTCTGGGCGCAACCGCCACAGCGGGCATAAATACCCAGCCAACGAAAAACGCAAAAACAAATTTGTTCATATCTGCGCCCCCTAATCTATTAAATTATTAAACATCGCCGTACGAAATGCCGAATTTCCCAGTCCATTTTTCGCGGCACATAATGTACCACAAACAGCATTGCAATCAGAAACCGTGCTGTATTGTACAGACCCCGCCCGCACCCACTTTGATACCGCCGGACTAATCATTTTACAGAAACAATAATAATAATCCCCCGTGTGCGTTTTGCTTTCATAGTATATAACGTCCACTGCCTCGTTGGCATCCGCCGTGGTAATAGAACATGCATCGACAATTTGAACCGCCGTCGTACCACATGTTGCCTGAAAATCAGGCCGCGACACAAAGGAAGCCCCACTACTCGAACAAGTATCATTTGGGTTTAACGCGACACATTTTATCGTTGCATCCGCTGTTTCCACATTCGCCAGCACGAGAAATACCGCCATACTTGAAATAAAAAAATTGCGTTTTGTCATAAAATCTTTCCTCCCTAAAACAAAAACTAACCACCAGAATTTCAGGTGGTTGGAGGTTCAAGACTATAAAAGTAGATATAGCGTGCTTATTCAATATATTCGCAACCCTCCAACCAACAAAAGTACTTCTCTTGGTGGAGTTTTTTTTATCGTCCATGGACGCTACTTTTAAGAGGTCTTGAATCCTCGGCACAGGAACACCCTGTACCGCTGTCAATTATATACGTGCACAGTTTTTATGGCAAGAATAAAAAATACCCAAATGGCTTTTGTGAAAAAAACAAGTGCGCCGATGGCGCACTTCATTGCTCTCTGCTCTCTGCTCTTTGCTCTCTAATAAAAAACGGGGCGATGCCCCGTTTTATTATTTATCCAATGCCTTGATAATCTGGTCATATGGAATTGCACCAGGGAACGCCTGTTCTTCGATAATCAAGAATGGTGTACCGCTGATTTCAAACTGTTGTGCCAAATCACGAACATTGGCCAATTCACGTGCGACAACTTCGCCGCCCATGTCTTGTTTCAACTGTTTTGTATCCAGACCTGCTTCATCGGCCATTTTCAAAACGTTGGCTTCTACTTTTTCGCCCAATTTGGACTGATCTTTCAAATCGTCTTGGGAATAGAAGTTACGTGTCATCATCATGTCAACCAACTTTGCGGCCTTTTCAGGATTCTGCAATTTCGCAGCAATTGCGGCCTTGGCTGGGGCATCTGACAATGCGCCGTGGATCGAGAAGTTTTTAACAACAACGCGAACGTCATTGCGGTTTTTCAACACACGATCCAATTCACCGTGAACACGGCGGCAGTATGGGCAGCTGAAATCTGTCCAAACATAGATTGTTTTCTTTGCGTCTTGTGCGCCCAAGATTGGGGCATCTGCAACCATCGTGTCGGCGTGATTACGAACGAATGCACGAACGGCCTTGTTCTTTGCTTCGTTCATCTGTTCCTGTGCGCCATTTGCCATTTCCTGAATAATCAACGGATTGACCGATGTCAGGTAATAAGGCACATACAGACGGCAAACACCGCCCGCGACCAAGATGATAGCAACTAATTTAATTGCTTTCTTTGCCAAAATGGATTTTGCGCTGGGTTTCTTGCCATCTTGTGCAATCAGCATACCGCCGAACATGTACAAGGCAATCGCCACGACCAAAACCAAGATTGTCCAAGTCATAGTTTTCTCCTTTCTGTTGAACAGAGATACCATAGAAAAAAATTCGCAAATTCGCAAGGAATAATTCTAGATTTTTTTATGCGCTGCCGCCGCCATAATACGCATACGTGACGACGGCACGGTTGCGCCCAATGACGTGCAAATATTTTCAACAAAACGCAATGTCGTATCCAACGTCAACGGCAATTTGTACAGTCGCCCGATATACGGCGCGGCACAATTATCACACACCGCGCGCCCCGTTCGTGGCGACAACCAGTTCAGGTTATCGTGCGCACCACACCCCGAACAATGCGATAAATCCAACGCATAGCCCAGTTCACGCAACAGCGCAATTTCCCAATTCAAATATACTGTTTCCGAATCGCCAGTCGCCATTTGCACCAGCATTTCCAACGTTTCGTCATACAGACGGGAATATGCCTCGCGCTCTGGCAACAGCACCCGAATCAAATCAAACGCACAATTCATACACGATAATTTTTCGCCCGACATCATAATTGGTGCCGCCAAATTTCGCGCACTTTCCCAATGGAAAGTCCCCAGTTGTGATTCTAATCGCGCATTCCACGCCACCGCGCCAATTTGTCCCACCAATGGCCGGTTAGTACGCGCCACCTGTGCCCCGCGCAAGACGCCACACATAATACCAAAATCACGCGTAAAAATGCGCGCAACCGAATCGCGTTCGCCCATCGGGCGCATACCAATTAAAATCCCCACAGATTCCAATTTCATGGCACGAATTATACCCCGCCCCGCCCCAGATAACAAATACTTTGTTGCAATAAAAAAAGTGCGCCATCCGGCGCAACATTACCCACTGGATTGCCACGCTACGCTCGCAATGACAATGTTTCTAGAACATACTAAATTCCCCTCCTTTGGAGGGGTGGCGCGAATGCGACGGGGTGGTCAAGAGAGTACATAATTATAGATTGATGCTTTCAGACAAAAGACCACCTCCCCGCTGCGCGGTACTCCTCCACAGGAGGAGAACTTAGTCCGCGCCAAGAATAAAAAACATTGTCATTGCGAGGAATGAAATGACGAAGCAATCCAGTAAATTAAAAGTGCGCCGAACGGCGCACATCAAACTATATCACTCTATCACTTTATCACTAATAAAAAACGGGGCGATGCCCCGTTTTTTTATTCAGCGTCTGCCGCTTTTTCTTCTGCCACAGGTTGTTCGGCTGGTTTTTCTTCCGCTGCAGGTTTTTCTTCGGCAACTTCTTCAACCTTTTTCGTACCGAATGTCAGAACCTTGCCCGCAACCAACGCGTCAATTTCGTCCTGTGTCTGGGCAACATATACCTTGACTGGGACAATAACGTCTGGGTGCAATGCAATCTTGGTGTCAAACGCACCGATGGATTTGATTGGGCTGCCCAACAAAACCTGAGATGATTCAACATTGACGTTTGCGATTTCTTTCAACATACGCGCAATATCACGTGTTGATACAGAACCATACAGTTGACCTGTATCACCCGCCTGACGAATCATGTGCAGTTTTGCATTCTTTACTGCGTCAACGTGCGCTTCGGCGGCTGCCTTGGCGGCTTCCTGACGTGCGGTCAATTCGGCCTTTTTCGCTTCGAACAACGCAACGTTTTCACGTGTCCAGCGCATCGCCTTGCCGTTTGGCAACAAATAGTTGCGCGCAAAACCTGTTTTCACTTCGACTGTATCGCCGATATTGCCCAAGTGAGTAATTTTTTCTGTCAAAATAATTTTCATTTTATCTGTCCTTTTTCTATTCTGCCCCTGCGGGGGGAAGTGCCCAACGCCCGTTGGGCGAAGGGGGTTAAAGTTAGAGTTCAAACGAACCCAAATATCTGCTGACATTGGTGGGAAACCCTCCCTGTCAGCAAGCTGACACCCCTCCGCGGGAGGGGAATTTTAATCTCATCACAAATCAAATTAAATTATGTGAGACGAATGGCAGCGTTCATTTCAGTTCCGACGTGTATTAGACATACACGAGGAACTGTGAACGCAACAGGCGTCCACAGAATTTAATTTTAGCCCAAGTTGTTGCGAACAAATGGCATCAACCCCAAATGACGGGCACGTTTGATGGCGGTTGCCAATTCGCGTTGGTCTTTCTGGGAAACACCACTGATGCGTGATGGGACGATTTTGCCGCGTTCTGTGATATAGTGCGACAGTGTTTTGATATCTTTGTAATCGATAACCTTGCCCTTTAATGGGTTAGATTTTTTACGATAAATTGCTGCACGTACTGCCATTATTCTGCCTCTTCGTTATTCTTTTTCATCATTACTGATGGTTGTTCGGACAATGCTTCGACGCGAACGTTCAAGAAACGAATGACGTCTTCGTCAATGCGGGCACGACGTTCCAGTTCGGCAACCTGGGCCCCTGGCAATTCGATGTTCAGCATGACATAGTGTGCCTTGCGATTTTTACGGATAACATAGGCCAGATTCTTCAAACCCCAGAATTCTGTGGATTTAACATCACCGCCCAGTTCCTTGATGATTTCGGTGTATTTTGCCGCTTTTTCTTTTACCTGCGGTTCGGTCAAGTCCTGGCGGAAAACCAAGACGCTTTCATAGTAAGCCATTTATATTTTTCCTATGGTTTAATCAGCCGACACACCATTGTGCCAGCAGGACATCGCCAATTATGCCGATTTTTTTAATAAAATCAAGTGATTTTTCCACGCGCATTTTATGAATAATCCCTATTGACTTTATTTTGCAAAATTTACTATCATTATGTTATAAGAGAGATAGTATGACGAACCAGTTTCACAGAAATCTTAACCGTATGGCGGCATTGACGGCGTTATTGGCCGCGGGCCTAATTATGTTTCACGACGAATTTCTGCGCGTTGCGGTGGCAAATATTTATCTGAACGGCATTATTATTGGGACAACGCTGTTCGGGATTGGGCTGGCGTTCGTGCACATGTTCAAATTATTGCCAGAATACCGCTGGTTGCGCGCGTATTTGATGGGACGTCGCAATGCACCCCTGCCCCCGATGCTGTTGCGTCCGGTTGCGATGTTGTTGCGTTCGCGTCCAACGCGCATTTCCGCCACATCATTAAATAATATGTTGGATTTAATTCTGTTACGTTTTGATGATGCGCGTGAATCAATTCGGTATATCACAAACACATTGATATTTTTAGGGCTGCTCGGGACGTTTTGGGGTCTGATTATGACCGTTGGCGGGTTTGCTGACCTGATTGGTGGGTTGAATTTCGCTGATGATGCGGTACTGACAACAATGCAGGCCGGTCTGTCCAAGCCACTGGCGGGTATGGCAACCGCATTTACCAGTTCGCTGATGGGTCTGGCGGGCAGTTTGGTTATCGGATTTCTGGGCTTGCAGGTTCAGTTGGCACAAAACGCCATCTTTAACGAATTAGAAGATTACTTGGCCGCGCACACGCACGTGCCAACCGTCCCAGATTGCACATTGGACGATAAATAAGGGCAAAAACGCGAGAGAGAGGAAAAATAAACATGTTAAACATTCGTTTCCGCGACAGAACTAATACATGGCCGGCATTTGTGGACTTGTTTTCCAATCTGGTTATCATATTGATTTTTTTGCTGATTGTGTTTGTATTTTTGTGGACAACCACCAGTGTTTTTAACACCAAGACCGGTGCGAAAACATTGGCGGACTTGAAACAGACAAACGCCGAACAGTCGCAAAAGATTCAACAGATGACCGCCGACGAGGAAGAGGCAAAACGCCTGTTGATTTTGGCGCGCGCCCAACTGGAAAATCTGGAAAACAATAACGCCCAATTATCAAATGAATTGGTTGCGGTCGATACCAGCATGAATGATTTGATTGCAGATTACGAGGCCAAGGTTACCGAACTGCAAACACAGGGAACAGACCTGACCGCGCGCGTTGCCGAATTGTCGCGCCAGTTAAATCAGGCGAAACTGGACAAGGAAAAAACCGCCGAACTGGAACAACAGCGTCGCGAATTGCAGACCCAGATGGACGCCCAGCGCGCTGAATTGTCCGACCAGTTGGCAAAGTTGCAATCGGCATTGGACGCCGCCGAAGAAAAATCGCACGCCCAAGAAATTCAGTACGTGGAAATGTCTGCACGCCTGAACAAGGCATTGGCGGACAAGGTTGCCGAACTGAACAAGGTTTCGCAATATCAATCCGCGTTCTATCGCGCAATCAAAGACGCATTGGGCGACCGCACCACGGTTCAACCAGACGGCGACCGCTTTATCGTGTCCAGCGACATTTTGTTCAGCAGTGGTTCGTACACCCTGTCGCCAGAGGGGAAAAATCAACTGCGCCTGATTGCGAACGTAATCAAGGATTTGGAACACAAGATTCCGTCTGACGTAAATTGGATTATTCGTGTTGATGGCCACACCGACAATAAACCAGTTATCGCCGGCACACGCGGGTACAAGAACAATGTTGAATTGTCCCTGTTGCGTGCAACCGCGGTGGCAAACGAATTGGCGCGCGATGGCGTATCAAAACGTCGTCTGGTCCCCAGTGGTTTTGGCGAAATGCACCCTGTGGAATTGGGGTCGGATGCCGCCAGTTTGCAGCAGAACCGCCGCATAGAATTACAACTGACAAACAGATAAAAAACGGGGCACGCCCCGTTTTTTATTAGAGCATAGATAATAGATAGTTCCGGCACGTGTGTCGCCTGCGGACTGCGTCCTTGCCGCATCCTGCGCTTCGCTTGGATTCATTGCGAGCGTAGCGTGGCAATCCAGTCAGTAGAGCCGCGCCATCTGGCGCACTGTTTTTATTCACTGGATTGCTTCGTCATTTCATTCCTCGCAATGACAGAGATTCTAGCTCGTGTGGTGACTGCGGACTTTCGCCCTTGTTATATTTATTTGTCTTGTACTGCTAGCACCCTTGTCATTGCGAGCGCAGCGCGGCAATCCAGTAAGTAATGCTATGTGCAAATTTTTGTGATACAATAACATGCGTTATGCAATACAGATTTTTTGTTTATATAATGGCAAGTGCACGTAATGGCACACTGTATGTTGGTGTTACCAATGACATTGTGCGTCGTGTACATGAACACAAAAATAAAACATTTCCTGACTCTTTTACTGCAAAATATAATTGCCACATGTTGGTATATTACGAAGATTATAAATACGTAAATGATGCACTGAGACGAGAAAAGAAACTGAAAGCCGGCAGTCGTGAACAAAAAATAATACTAATTGAATCAATAAATCCTGATTGGTTGGATTTAGCGGAACAACCTATGTTTGGTTTTTGAAAATAAGTGTCCGCCGTTAGCGGACAAACATTATCAACTGGATTGCCACGCGTCGCTACGCTCGCTCGCAATGACAAAAGAACTAGACGTGCAGAAAAAACACAGATTACAACAAGAACAAAACACACGTGCCAGTGGCACATACAAAACAGCAGTTTCAACAAAATGCACTGCTAGCCCCCTGTCATTGCGAGCGCAGCGCGGCAATCCAGTCGGTAGAGCCGCGCCATCGGCGCACTCTTAATTCACTGGATTGCTTCGTCATTTCATTCCTCGCAATGACATTGTTCCTAGAACATACTAAGTTCCCCTCCATTGGAGGGGTGTCCGCAGGACGGGGTGGTCTTTCGGTATTCGAAGAACATGTATTCTAGAAACTTAGTCCCCCTTGTCATTGCGAGCGTAGCGTGGCAATCCAGTTTGATAATGTTGCGCAGGAATGACAATAAGAATGCGCCGAATGGCGCAACATCATAAACCTGGATTCCGTGGTCAAGCCACGGAATGACAGTTTCTTTAAGTGCACTATTCTTAAACTATATCACTTTATCACTGAATCACTATATCACTAACTTGTAACCCTCCCCGTCGTACTTGCGTGCGACACCCCAGCCCATGGCGGGGAATTAAAAATGCGCCGATGGCGCATTTTTATTTCGTTTTTGATAAAATCTTTTTTATTTCAGTACTGCAAATATCGGGCGTACGGGGTAAATACACAACCTGACAAATATCATTCAGGTCGTCAAACTTGCCGCGCCAATCGTCACCCATCACAAAAATATCGGCATGATATTTCAGAATATCATCACGCTTTTGCTGCCAATTATTTTCTGGGAAAATCAGGTCAACGTATTTCACGCCCGACAAAATCTGTTTACGCTGTTCATACGGCAAACATGTCTGCTTGCCCTTTATCGCATTGAACGCATCGGTGGACAACCCCACGCCCAACCAGTCGCCCATCGCACGCGCGCGCTGTAACAACAACATATGTGCCCAATGAAAAGTATCAAATGTGCCGTACGTTATAATGCGTGTCATTTTGTTTCAATCCCCAAAAATTCGCGCACGCGAACCAGTTCTTCGTACGTGAATGCCGGACTGGCATGTCGTGCAAAGTCGGGTCTAAATTCGCCCCAGTCACCGAATCGCGTGGTCAATACCGCATCAACATTGTTTGGCGCGGGGAATTTTTTGCCACAAAATTCAATTTCGCCGAACGGGAACACCCATTCGTGACGGAATGGTTTGTTATGGAAAAAGTGCACCGCACGTTCTGGAAATGTTTGCCAATCAATTCCTTCGAATACATCGCCATTGGCAACGTCGGGGGCATTGTCGTGCATAATCATATCGTTGATGATTGTCGGGTAATCAGTATACGTTGATTGCACCACGGCATCAGGATTGATTTCCAACAGTTTTTTGTCGGCCTCCATCTGGCGGGCGGTTTCCATTGCGCGCCAGTAATCATTTGTGAACGCGTCACGCTGGTCATCCGTCTGCATACGCGTGTAATAATAATCCCACGGGAACAGGTCGATACAAACACGGGGCGTCACCAAGACCTTGAAAATACCGCCGGACATCCCCCACGATGTAAAGATTCCTTTGTCCACCGTACCATCGGCAAATTTTTCAGACAACACGGCAACCGCGCGATTGAAATCATCGCGCATCAGACACAAATCAATATCATCGTCCCATGGAATAAATGTACCACCACGCGCCGCACCCAACAGCGTGCCATAGCCCAACATATACTTGATGCCAGCATCACGGAATATACCGTCCAGAATTTCCAACAGGCGCAGACAGCCATCTTGCTTTAATTTCAAATGCCCCGTTGCGGGCGCGCATTTTTCCAATGCATCACCATGCAACGCGTACAAACGCGTCATGTGATTTTTCAACATAACGACAGATTGACTGAGAGAGTTTAACTTCGTATCGGTTGCCTGATAAAATCTGGAAACGTATGCAAACAAATTTGCAATTGTCGGTTCCGCCATAATTTAATTACCCCGCAAAGGAACACGCGCTGTTCCAAATAAAGAACCCATTGTTATCGCAATATGCACCATCCGAACCACCAGTTAACTGTGGAATCTTGCATCCAGAAATTGTTCTGTTTTGACCCACGACTGATTGCCCCGCCTGCAATACCGCTGTACACGTGAAATTGCCCGAACCACCAATTGCCTTTTTATACGTTGAATCTGGGCACTTGCTGCAATCATCTTCTGTAACTTCGCACCCAGTTGGATCACCAAAATATCCATCATCACACGACACACTGGAACAAGAAGAACACTGCCAATACTGCCCCCCATCAGCAATCCATTTGCAATTTACGCCATCATAGATAGTACCACCATTACGATGAAATGTTCCATTCGAACCCGTTGATGATGACGAACCGCGCAGAACCCAACCAGACGCCGTACAATCATACTGCTTGCCATTATACAATTCGGACTCTGTACCAATTGGGAAAATATAGTCATTTATATCTCCCCCAGCATAGTCAGGAGACCAAGAGCAAGAAAACGCCCCATGTTCATCTGCTGTATCTTCCTCGAAACCGGCCCACCATTCATTCCAAGTGTTTGTATCCCCGCCAAAATCACGTGCAGTTTTGGGTGAACAGGCCGCACATGGCACTTCGTCAGCGGTATTACTGATATGTGCCCAGTGGCCATTGGCGCCGTCCAATTTCACAGCCGATGCCGTACTGGTATAACCCAATGCCATGGTCGCAATAACAAAATACATATGTCTTGATTTAATCATTGTTTTTATAACTCTCTCTGTCTGTATTCTTATTCCCCGAAACGCCCAAAGTGCGCGCCTTGTAATTTATATCAGGCAAATTATAACCGATTTCGCCCCACCCCGTCAACAAGTTTTGTACCCCCACCATCAAAATGTGCCACATTACTACTCACTGGATTGCTTCACTACGTTCGCAATGACAAGGGTGCTAGTAGTTAGTAAAAAAAACAGATTACAGCAATGACACTCGTGTTAGAATTTTTGTCATTGCGAGGAATGAAATGACGAAGCAATCCAGTAAATATAAAAGTGCGCCGTTGGCGCGGCTCTACTGACTGGATTGCCGCGCTACGCTCGCAATGACAAGGGTGCTAGTAGTTAGTAAAAACGAATTGTTTTTTATAACGTTTTTTGTCATTGCGAGTGAAACGAAGCAATCCAGTTGATAATGTTGCGTAGCACATCTGTGTCGCCTGCGGACTAGCGTCCTTGCCGCATCCTGCGCTTCGCTTGGATTCATTGCGAGGAATGAAATGACGAAGCAATCCAGTCAATAAAAAATCGTCCCAACGGGACTCTTATTTTCAAAAACCAAACATTGGTTGTTCCGATAAATCCAACCAATCAGGATTTATTGATTCAATCAGCGTTATTTTCTGTTCGCGGTTGCCGGCCTTCAGTTTCTTTTCGCGTTCCAGTGCGTCATTTACGTATTTGTAATCTTCGTAATATACCAACATATGACAATTATATTTTGCCGTAAAGGAATCTGGGAATGTTTTATTTTTGTGCTCATATACACGACGCACAATGTCATTAGTAACACCGACATACAGTGTCCCATTACGCGCACTCGCCATTATATAAACAAAAAATCTGTATTGCATAACGCATGTTATTGTATCATAAAAATTTGCACATAGCATTACTTACTGAATTGCCACGCTGCACTGGAGTAACAAATATGTGCGCTGCGCGCAGCACTAATCCACTGGATTGCTTCACTACGTTCGCAATGACAAGGGTGCTAGAATTTTTGTCATTGCGAGCAAGCGCAAGCGACGCGTGGCAATAATTGTCCGCCTGCGGCGGACACATTCACTCTATCACTCTATCACTTTTTCACTCTATCACTAATCAGTAACCCTCCCCGTCCGCTGACGCGTCCACCCCTCCGGTGGCGGGGAATAAAAAACCGCCCAAGCGGGCGGTTTTTATTAGAATCCGAATACCATACGTTGTTTCGACTGACGTTTCTTTTCGTTACGTACGGCCTCTTCTTTCAAACGTTTGCGCTTTGTAGTTGGTTTTTCATAACGCTGACGTTCTTTCATTTCGCGGTACAGACCTTCTTTCTGCGATTTACGTTTTGCAACACGCAATGCCTGTTCAACGTTGTTATCGCGAACCAGAACTTTCACCATAATGTATTCACCCCCTTTCGGCGTAATCTATTTGTTTCAATCTTGGTGGAGCCAATCAGACTCGAACTGACGACCCCCTGCTTGCAAAGCAGGTGCTCTACCAACTGAGCTATGACCCCAAAACTTTGCGCTTTCTATGTCTGAAAGCGTACGCATTCTATACACTTTTGCGCGCGTTGTCAACGTAAATCTTTCACTGGACAATTTTTGCGTTTGAACTATAATATATGGTATGGAAAAGATGATTACAAATTCTGGGAATTTTAAGTGCACACGGACAAAATCCGGACGCTATACGTTGTACTGCGCCGACGCGATGGGTAAAATGCGTCGCGTACGCGGTATCGGCTTTGCGTCGCAACCGTTCCAGATTGTTGCACAATACCCGAACACGCCATACGTTGCCGTGCGTCGCACGGTTATGACGCCACGTGGCGCGGAAAACAAACTGTATTTAGTCAACACAAAAACCGGCGAAATGCCAGAACAGACACGCGATGGATTCAAATCCATTGTGTTTGACAGTGGCAGCAAAACTTTTTATTTCTCGCAGAATGCAGACGCATACTTTGCGCGCTATGCCCAATATTTGGCCATGAAAAACAATGGCACGACAAATATCCCAGCAATGCAATACGCAAACGTTGCGACGACCGGCACACCAATTATGGTTGCCCCCATTGTACGCCAGCGGAAACGCAAACGCGTACGTCGCGCACGCGGTAAATTGCGCGCACTGCGTCGCCTGCGCACCGCATCGCGTAAATTGCGTCGCGTCCGCAAACCGCGCGCGGTCGCAAAAGTACCCGCCACAAAACCGGCGGCCGCAATTCAGTTGACCGCACCATACGCACTGCGTGCCACACCAACATTGGCGTACGCAAAACCAGTTATCGTCAATTCGGTCGCACCACGCGCCCTGCAACCACAGCAGCATATTTCACCAGAAATGATGCGCATGCTGATATTGCAGCAACAGCGTGCCGCGATGATGCAACACGTGCGTTAAACAGCACCAATAAAAAAATAAAACACACCGCCATTTGGCGGTGTGTTTTTTCAGGTTTTGGGATTTTCTGCGATGTTATTTCACGGTCAATTCTTTGCCATGAACATCAACGTAAACCGTGCTGCCTTCGCCAACAGTGCCGGACAAAATCAGGTCAGCGATTTTATCTTCGACCGCGGACGTAATCAGACGCTTTAACGGACGTGCACCGAATGCCTCGTCATAGCCATTATCGGCCAACCATTTAATCGCGGCATCTGACACATCCAGTGTGATGCGACGATCGGCCAAGCGGCGTTCCAGATTACGTAACTGAATCTTGACAATGCCCGCCATCACGTCTTTGCCCAATGGGTTAAAGAACACAATTTCGTCAATACGGTTTATAAATTCCGGACGGAATTGGTGCTTTACCGCGTCCATCGACGGCAAATTGCTGGTCATGATGATAATCGTGTTTGTAAAGTTCACCACGTGCCCTTGGCCATCGGTCAAACGACCATCGTCCAAGATTTGCAGGAAAACGTTAAACACGTCTGGGTTTGCCTTTTCGATTTCATCAAACAGCAACACCTGATACGGACGGCGACGTACCGATTCGGTCAGAACACCACCCTGTTCATACCCAACGTACCCTGGGGGACTGCCAATCAGGCGCGACACCGAATGTGGTTCCATATATTCACTCATATCAATTCGGGTCATCGCCGTATCGTCGTTAAACAGATATTCCGCCAATGCCTTGGCAACCTCTGTTTTACCAACACCGGTTGGCCCCAAGAACATAAAACTGCCCGCGGGACGATGCGGATCAGACAACCCCGCACGACTGCGGCGAATTGCACGCGCAACAACCGTCAACGCATGGTCTTGACCGACGACGCGTTTGCGCAATTCATCTTCGATATTCAGCAATTTAGATTGTTCTTCGGCGTTCAGTTTGTCCGCTGGCACACCAGTCCATTTGCTGACAACGGCGGCAATATGTTCCGGTAAAACCGTCTTGTATTCACGCGCATCGGCGTTCAGTTTGCGAATTTGTTCCTCTAATTCTGGAACTTTGCCATATTGCAATGCCGACGCTTTTTCATAGTCGCCATTACGCATAGCGGTTGCAACCTCGGCCTTGGCCGCATCCAACGCCGCCATCGCATCGGACAGCGCACGCATCTTGCCCTGCTCGGCCCGCCAATCAGCGGTCATCTTGTCCGATTCGTTTTGCAATTCGGCAATCAGTTTATCTAATTCGCCCAAACGCTTTTTGGAATCCGCATCTTTTTCTTTCTTTAACGCCTGTTGTTCGATTTTCAGTTGCATCAGGTGACGATCAACCTCGTCCAACTTTTCGGGTTTTGATGCAATTTCAATACGGACACGTGCGGCGGCCTCGTCAATCAGGTCAATCGCCTTGTCCGGCAGGAATCTGTCCGTGATATAGCGGTTCGACAATTTCACCGCCGACACCAGCGCAGAATCCGCAATACGGACACCATGATGTCCCTCGTATTTTTCTTTCAACCCACGCAAGATTGAAATCGTGTCATCAACCGTCGGTTCATCAACATAAACCGGCTGGAAACGACGCGCCAACGCGGGGTCTTTTTCGATATACTGGCGATATTCGTCCAGCGTTGTTGCGCCCAAGCAGTGCAATTCGCCACGCGCCAACATTGGCTTTAACAAATTGCCGGCGTCCATGCTGCCTTCGCCCTTGCCCGCGCCAACCAGCGTGTGCAATTCATCGATAAACAGAATAATTCCGCCATCGGCATCTTTGACCGCTTTCAAGATTGCCTTGAAACGTGCCTCAAACTGGCCACGGAACATTGCGCCCGCCATCAGCGCGCCCATGTCCAGCGACAACAGTTTTTTCTTTAACAAATTTTCCGGCACGTCGCCCGAAACGATTCGTTCGGCCAACCCCTCTACTATCGCGGTTTTACCGACACCCGGATTACCAATCAACACGGGATTGTTTTTCGTACGGCGCGACAATACCTGAATGGTACGACGAATTTCTTCGTCACGGCCAATCACGGGATCTAATTTGCCATCTGACGCCAGTTTGGTAAAATCAGTCGTATATTTTTCAATCGCCTGCTGTGGCGTTTCTTGCATTTCTTCTGGATTCATGGTTATAAATCCTCCTGTTTTTATATTTTTTCGTTGATATGTATATAGTATCAAAACTGTCGTTTTCAAGGCACAGGAATATATTGCGCAGAAAATTTTTTTGTACTATTCTGGTGCGTATACAGCAGGGGTAACAGCAATGACAGATTTTTCCAGCACCGATATCGAACAAATAAAAAATCACGGTTTAACACCAGACGCCGTCGCCGCACAAATGGCGGACTTTGCGCGCGGTTTTCCATATGCCGACGTCAGTGCCGCCGCAACAATCGGCAATGGCATCATAAAAATGTCAGACGCTGATATCGCGCGTTACAGCAAAATCTATGCCGCCGCCCAATCACATAAAAAGATTGTAAAGTTCGTACCCGCATCTGGCGCGGCAACGCGTATGTTCCGCGACCTGTTTGAATTTATGAACACAGGCACAATGAATGATGTGACGCGCCGCGTGCTGGACAACTTGGACAAATTCGCATTCTGGAATGATTTGAAACCATTCTTGCCAGAAAACGCCAGTGACGCGGACAAAATCGCATGCATTTTGACCAATGCGGGTCTGAATTACGGCAATTTGCCCAAGGGACTGGTTGCATTTCATAAATACACTGAATACAGCCGCACCGCCGCCGAAGAACATTTAGCAGAGGCCGCCGCATATTCCACCGCCGGTGGCGTGGCACGCATACACTTTACCGTATCGCCTGAACACATGGCGGGATTTAACGCCGTTTTGGCACGCGCCGTACCGGAATACAGCGCGCGCTATGGTGTAAAATATGACATTACAATGTCAACCCAACGCGCCAGCACCGACACCATCGCAGTCAACCCAGATAACACACCGTTTCGCACAGACGACGGGAAATTGCTGTTCCGCCCCGCGGGTCACGGCGCACTGATTGAAAACCTGAATGATATTGATGCCGACATTGTGTTCATCAAAAATATTGATAACGTCACAACAGACAGCCATCGCGCCGACACGGTGCAATACAAATGCGCGCTGGCGGGATTGATGCTGGAATTGCAGGCGCGCGCGTTTGAATACCTGAATAACTTTGCGGCACACAACATTGACGAAATTCGCACATTTATCAGAAACGATTTGTGCGTGCGCATTGCGCCCGATGCACCCGCAGACGTATTGCGCGTAATTCTGAACCGCCCAATTCGTGTGTGCGGCGTGGTAAAAAATATCGGCGCACCTGGGGGTGGCCCATTCTGGGTGCGTGGCGACGACGGTACGGAATCATTACAGATTGTTGAATCCAGCCAAATTGCCCCTGATGCCCGCAATATTATGAACACATCATCACACTTTAACCCCGTAGATTTGGTATGCGGCGTGCGCGATGCGCGTGGGAACAAGTTTGATTTAACAAAATTTATTGACCCAAACACCGGTTTTATTTCGGACAAATCGTTCGGCGGTCGTGACCTGCGCGCGATGGAACGCCCAGGGCTGTGGAACGGCGCAATGGCGCATTGGAACACACTTTTTACAGAGGTTCCCATCACCACATTCACACCAGTCAAAGTTATTTGCGACCTGTTGTCGCCGATGCATATGGACAAATAAACCAAAACAGAAAACATTACTTGACATTTCCAGAAATTTAGTATAAATTATGCCCCAGTTATTAAAGGATTATTGATATGCCACGTGTATGTACAGTTACAGGTAAGAAAACAGAAGTAGGAATGAACGTTTCCCACTCTATGCGTCATACAAAACGCACATTCTTGCCAAATTTGCAAAAGTTAAAATTCCACAGCGATATCTTGGATCGTGATTTCGCATTGCGTATTTCGACGGCCGGTCTGCGCACATTGACCAAACACGGCGGTCTGGACGCATATGTTATGGCAAAACCAGTATCACGTTTGACCGATGATATGGCTGCGATTAAAAAAGCGATTGAAAAAAAGCAAGGCAAGGCCGCTGCCCCTGCAAAGAAATCGGTGCACAAACCTGCCCGCAGTGCTCGCTTGGTTAAAAAAGTAGAAGCCAAGAAAGCCGCTGTTGCGAAATAATCGCGCGGTTTTGGCCCCGTGGCGGAATTGGTAGACGCGCTTGACTCAAAATCAAGTTCTGCAAGGAGTGTCGGTTCGAGTCCGACCAGGGCCACCAAAAATATAAACCACCATTTTGGTGGTTTTTATTTTTGCCCCCTCGGACGAGAACCGTCGGTTCGGAACAAGCGGCAATTCTTTTGCCGCGCAGTGAAAGGGGCCCACCAAAATCACCAAGAGCATCCGCGATTGGTTTGATTTTGGATGGGAATTACAATCCGACCAGGGCCACCAGATTAAATAAAAGAACACCCGTTTGGGTGTTTTTTTATTTAACCCTGTGTTTGTTCTGCTGGGTCGGACGAGAACCGTCGGTTCGGAACAAGCGGCAATCCTTTGCCGCATTGCACGCAACACTATTTGAACTTTGAACTCTGAACTTTGAACTTTATAAAAAATGCGCCGGTGGCGCATTTTTTATTTCTCAATTTTTTCTATTCTGTCGACCTCAATTTCGGTTTTGAACAGGCCGGAATCAACCTCGCCATACAACTTGACTGTATCGGATGTGCGCACCTCGACGCCACCCCAATCTTCGTCATCAATTTCAACAATCACAGAATCCGTCCCATCACGGAACAAATATTTTTCATCACCCATGCGTTGGACAATATTGCCCTGAACAATAACGGGCGTATCATCACGCATTTTTTTAGCTTGTGCCACAGTGACAATCGCATCGGCATTCTGGGGCGCAACCGGCGCATCCGCAACAAAACCCGCCAACGCCGGCGACGCCAGCATACCAGCAATTACAAATACAGATATTTTTTTCATATTCCTTCCTTTTTGTTGTTTCAATGCGCAAATTGTAACACACTATTTTGTTAAATGCACGTCCATTTGCGGGAATGGGAATTCAACCCTTTTCTTTGGTAATTCACTGTAAATCTGTTCCAGTGTATCTGCGCTGGCGTCTGCCATATCGCCATATTTTGACCAGAATCGCACGGTCAACACAACCGCACTGTCGCCCAATTCCCGCACGAATACAGATGGTGCGGGCTTGTCCGCAATTCGCGGATCACGCGCCAATATGTCCAGAATTGCGCGCCGTGCAACCGCCACGCGCGAACCGTACGAAATCCCAACCGTCAAATCAGTACGACGCAATGCCCCACCCGATAAATTCGTTATTTCACCATTGGACAGCGCGCCATTCGGCAAGAATATAACCTGATTATCAAACGTGTGTAATTCGGTTGTGAAAATCATAATTTTTTTCACAATGCCGGTCTTGCCCGTGGCAGTTAAAATCGTGTCGCCAACCTTGAACGGTTTCAGGAACAATATGATAATGCCACCGGCAAAGTTCTGCATCGTGCCCGACAACGCCATACCGACGGCCAATGCGCCCGCGCCCAAGACCGCGACAATCGATGTCATCTGAACCCCGACCGTCGTCAGCGATATGACAATCGCGATTATACGCAATACAATGCTGACAAACGACCCAACAAACGATTGCAACGACGGGTCAAGGTTGCGACGTTCCATTCCCCGCTTGACCGAACGCGATATGCGCCCCGCCAACCACAAGCCCGCGACCAGAATAAATACAGACGCGGTCAATTTTATTGCGAAATGCACCGCCGTTTGCCCCAGCGACGTAATCACAGATTCCAAATCAATATCTTTTGCCAATGCACGTGCAACTGTCATGAATAAATTCCCCCTGTACTAAAATAATCGGGCCGTGTGGCCCGATTGATTGTTTTACATTTCGATGTCTTCACAATTCGGGCCGTTTGTTGAAACCTCGCAACTCTTGTTCGCTTTGCGGAACCAGTTGCCGCCCTTGATTGTGCAACTCTGTGTTGTTGTGGTGGTGCACACGTGACATACGCGCGTATCACGGTTAAACATACTGGTCACCGTGCGGGTAACACCACTGCCCGCGGTGGTGGTGACCGACGTTTCACCATTGCCGCCACGTGTTAAATCCTCGTTCGTCAGACCAGACCCAACATCATAACTGATTGCGTATGGCGCGGCCAGTGGCGTTGATGCCTGTGCCGATTCCGCAGAACCCGTCCCGCCATTTTCCGCCATTTTCTGGCACATATATTGCGCCAAATCAGCCGACGCGTTCTTGGTTGCCGCCGCAATTTCCGAATTTAATTTCGCGTTATAGTTATCTTGGGCCTGACGCAGGGCCGACGCCGCGATTTGCATTTTAACACTGTTCAGCAAGTTCGGGAAACGCGCCGTTGTTTTCTGGTTTGCATTGCCCGTAATCTGGGACAAATTGCGTCCACTGATGCAGTACTGAATTTCAGGGTCTTGTTCAATCAGCGAAATCGTACGATTGATTGTGCCCGCGATGTTATTCAGTTCTTCTTCGATGGACGAAATGATACCCTCGGCATTTGCGACATCCGCGTTGCGGCTGCGCACCTGGGCCAAGTATTCGTTGACACCGATTTGCCCCGCCCCCAATTTGGTTGTTGTGCCATCACCGTTATCAACCACGCGACCGGTCGCATCGCCCATCTTGATACTGCCAAACGAAATCATACCCGTTACGCGGTACGTAGTGCCATCTTTCTGGCTGCGCAACGAACCCGTGCCCAACGTATCATCAGACGCGAATTTGTTACAGTCGGTGGTGCTGCCACAAACCTCTGTCATCTTGGTATCAACCAAATCCTGACACTGGTTCAATGCGGCATTATCAATATTCAGATACAGCCCCATCAGCATAGAATCCAAATCGTCCATCGAAAACGCCGGATTATTCGCCTTGCACACGACCAAGGTATCAATCGGGCAGATATCGTGGATAAAGTCATAATCCATACCGATACAATTCTGGAACTCTGACCCACAGCGCGTATCGGCGGTAAAGCAATCTTTGACCTCTTGGGTACACGCATCAACACGCATCGCCGCCAGTTTGTCTGTGACATAACCCCAAATCAGCGGTTCCATGCGTTCGCACGGATCAATTTCCACCTTGCAGAAACTGCGCGCCATATCTGGACGAGACAGACACGAGTCCATTGTTGCAACGCCCTTGCCCGCGATGTCGTCTTTACATGCGGTCTGGATACAATTTGAAATATTGGTCAGACACGACTGACGGAATTTTGATTCCATCTTGGTTTCGGCCAATTTGATTGTTGGCGCGGCCTCGCGCAGAAACGCGGGCCAAACCTGATCGCGCACGGCGACACAGTTATCCAAAACCTTTTCGCAAATCGTACGTTTAGAACCCAGAATTTCCATCGTGGACGCGGTGATATCATATGTATTCACCGTCGCAACCTTGGTTGATGCGGTGCTGACCGCGGTGTTATTCTGCATATTTTCAGACGCAATCGTTGAAACGCAATTTTCCCAATCCGTGCCACACGCATCATCGGTCTGCATACACTTTTTGAACTCAACCATGCAAGTACCCAAATCGTACTTGTTTGCGGATTCAAAACTTTCACGCAGGGCATCGCGAACCTCCGCTTGGGCGGCGGCCAAATCCTGCTTGGCGTTTGCCATCTGGGTGGTCAAACTGTTTTCAAACCCTTTGCAATCCGATACAATTTGACGTGAATATAATTGGGTCAAGAAATCCAAATCTTTTTCACAGTTATCTGGAATTTGTGCAGTGCATAATTCCTGTGCGGCGGCAAACAATGCTGCGCCGGTCTTGTCGGCAACGGTGCTGATTTCACTGTCAAAAACATCTTCGTCATAGACGCTTGTTTCAAACAAAGCCATCAAACTCTGGCGTGATTGTGCTTTCTTTTCCGCCGCGGTCAATTCGTCCGCCGACATAATATTTCCGTTTTCGTCATATTTACGTGTACCGGTAAATACAATGTCCGCATCCGCGCCCGCTTTGACCTTTTCAACCTCTTCGGTGCGAATACGCGCGGCCTCGTCCATCATTGATTTGATTTCATATAACTGGGATTCATATTTCGCATTATCGTCACTGCACGCACAACTGCCCCCGTTGGAATTGTCGGAGATACAGAACTGATCCATACAGCCATAGTACGCATCATAGCACGCCTGATCATACAGCCCCGTGGCGGTCAATCGCGTACGCACAGTTGTGCCGTTTTGAATTGCCGATTGCTTTGCAACCTTGGTCGATTTAACCGCAGCCGCCGCGCCACCGAAATCAGCAAACGCCACCCCACATAACAGATACGCTAAAATATTTTTCAAGCTCATCTCTCTCCGCCCATGTTATCTTACATATTTATGTCTTCGCACGATTCGATTTCCTGACAAAATTCTTGCTGGCCACCGGCACTGCGTCCTGCGAACAGACCACCAACCGCACCAACAACGCCACCAATCGCCGTGCCCCACCCTGGGGATACCATCGTACCGGCCGCCGCACCCGCGGACATACCACCCGCCAGACCTTTCAGCCCCGCCGCCCCCTTGGATTCACCGCCGGTTTCACAAACCTGTTGCATACGGCAAACGTGGCAGTTACGCAATGACGGTTCAAACGACACACTGCGAATATAACTGTAATTCTTGCTGGATTTATCCGGCGTTTCAACCTGATATGTTGCCAAGCAATTCTTTTCCGCCGCATCCAAATCTTGCTGGCGCGACAGTTCGGCAATCTTGGATTCCAACGCGCGCATCGCACGATTTTCCGCACCAATTTGCGCAATCATTTTCGCACTGTTAAATACGGTGTCGCCCAATGACTTGCGTCCCTGTGGCTTTTCGCTGTCTTGACATGCCGCAACGGTCTTGTCTTGTTCAAACTGTTTGAAAAATTCATCAACAGACGTTGAAACATTGTTGCGAACTGTTTCACGTAACGCCGCCAAATCTGTTGAATTATCAGGCACAGATGTCAGCGACGCAATCGTTGTATCGGTCGGCAGACACGACATATCAGTCCCGCATACCGCCCCCAACTGTTCACCGAAATAGTTCAAGCACCCCTGAACCAATTTGTAATCCATCTGTAACAGCACGGACTGGACAATGATATCAAATTGCTTTTCATTTTTGCACGATGGATACATCGACTGTGGACACAGCGCGGCAATTTCCGTCGGTGTTTTGCCCAGACATTCTGGCGCAGTAAAGTTTTCGCCGCATTTGTCTTGCAAGCATTTATCAATATCGTTCTGGCAGAACTGTGTACGCAGGTAGCCCAACTTGTCGTTCACGCTACTCTGAATCCCAGGAATCAGCGTTTCGCATTCTGTAATCACCGGACAAATACCCGCCGCCACATTTACATCGGTCAAACACGTTGAATTTGTTTCTGTGCTGCAACTGTCCTCTAAACAAACTTGGATTCGTGCCAAACATGTCGCGCGTGCGTTTTTGTCCGCATACTTTGCGGCATCGGCCAAAATAGTTTCAGATTCCGCCGTCCAATCTTGAACAACATAGTCACGAACCGCCATACATTGATCCAACACGTTTTCACACGCGTTCGCACGACGTCCCAACAAATCCGCATCCAGACAGTTTTCGAAATTAGTTCCGCAACCACCCTTGTCCGCAATACATGCGCGATACGCCAACAAACATTCGCCACGATTGTATTTGTTTGTCGTATCCAGCATTTCCAAACGCGCCTTGCGCACCGCGGCCTCGGCCGTGCGTTTGTTCGCGGTTGCATTTGTTTTCTGGTCGGTCAAATACGCATTAAATGATTTGCAATCCGATACAATCTGGCGCGCATACAAGGTTTCTTCCATTTCGGCCCTGTCGCCACACGCCGCCAATTTATCGGCACAATATTCAGACGCCATCGTATACAGGCCATCGCCGATATCATTATCTGTATCCAACGCGTCCGTGTCGCTGGCACTGCTGCCACTGTTTAACCAATCAATAAAACTGATACCCGATGCACGCGAACTCTTTTTTGCCTTTTCACTTTCACCAAATACCAACTTTGCCTTGGCCCCCAGTTGTTCGCGTTCAACCCCCTCGGTATACAAACTGTCCGCCTCTGACTGAATGGATTGAATTTCCTGAATTAAACTTTTTGACTGTTCAATATTAGACGAACACGCACAACGCCGCCCCTCGGATTCATCAAGCAAACAAAACTCGTCCATGCATGTGCGATACGCCGTACGACAATCGCTGGTCTTTGTGTCGTCTTTTTCATCTGTAACCACCGGCGTGGTGGACGAATTTGCCGGCAATGTTGCAACCGCACCATTCGTTGTGCCACCCGTTGCGGTCGCGGGTTTCGTCGTCATGGTCGGCTGTAAATTTGCAACCATATTGGGCGAACGTGCGCCCGCCATCGACATACGTGTTACACCAACACGCACAGAATCCGCGTCGCGCGTCGCGCCAAACGCCAACGACGGCACAGCACATAACAACGTAAAAAACGAAACTAATTTCATGTGAATCCACCCTACATTATTATATCTAATTTTATCAAATGTCGGGGCGTGGCGCAAGCAGATAAAAACATCTTGCAATTTTTTATGCCACGCATTATGATTACAGCCGTAAATTTGCAGAAAAATCCAAGGAATAGATATGGCAAAAGATGATGTAATTGTATTCAGTGGCACGGTCGAAGACAAACTGCCCAACACCATGTTCCGCGTTAAATTGGAAAACGGACACGAAATTCTGGCAACCGTATGCGGCAAAATGCGCAAGGCACGCATTTGGGTCAACATCGGCGAAAAGGTTCGCGTTGAAATGACGCCATACGATTTGGACAAGGGTCGCATTACATTTGTTGAACGTAACCGCCCCACCCCAGATGCAAACAATCAATAAGTAAAAATCCACCACATCGGTGGATTTTTTGTTTGATTTTTATTGAAATACCCCTTGCCCAGAAATGGGCTTTTTTGATATCATGTGTGACGTATAAAGGAATGAAAAAGATTTTGCTTTTTGCCGCCACATTGTGTGCCGGCATCGGCATGGCCGATGCTGCGGTGCGCAGCGCGTCAAATATCAGCCGAAATCAGGCATCCGCAACCAATCAATCACAATCGGGCGCGTCACGCGGTGGGACAACAACGGTCAATGCGCAATCACGCACCGCAACCACGCGCAAGACAGCCAACACAACCACATCGCGCAGTGCAACCGGCGTATCCGCCCGCACCGCATCAACAAAAACGGTTGCCCGCACTGCATCAACCACAACCGCACGCGCGACCACGTCACACGCCGCAACAACCACCACAACCGCACGCAGTGGTACGCCCGCCAATGTTGCGCGCAGTGCGCGTGCCGCCACAACGGTCACGGCCACCGGCACAAACACATTCGGCACGGGGTATAACGCGTGTCGTGATGCATACTTTACGTGCATGGATCAATTCTGTGCGAAACAAAATGATACTTACCGTCGGTGCGTATGTTCGTCCAAGCTGACAGAAATTCAATCACGCGAACGCGCATTGACCAACGCGTCTGATAATCTGCAAGATTTCAAAAATTTGAATATAGAGGTTATACCCAAAACCGCGGCAGAGGTAAATGCCATGCTGACCGCCAGCGAAGGCGAATTGGCCGCATCATCTGCGCGCGACAATTCCAAATCGGCACAGGCCCTCAGTGGTATTAGTGAGGTTTTAAGTAACGCCAAATCCAAATCACTGTCAACCAGTGGGACATTGGACATTGCGGGCGACATAAACGCAATTTGGTCAACCACCGATTTGGCCGATGGGGCAAACATTTCGAACCTGACAGGCGAACCATTGTACAACGCTGTTCATGCCCAGTGCGCCGAAATGGTATCGGCGAATTGCCCGTCCAGCACGGTTCTGGGTATGGTTGTGTCTGCATACGGAATGTACATTGAAAATGATTGCAGCGCACTGATAAACGCACTGGACAAAAAACTGAACACCGCAAACAGCACTATTCGCAGCACCGAACGCGAAATGAACACCGCGCGATTGGAAAACTATAACGCGCATAATTCAACATCTATCAATGACTGTATCGCCCAGGTACGCAGTGATATCACCGCCGACACCGCCTGTGGCAAGGATTATGTACACTGTCTGGATATATCGGGCAAATATCTGAACCGCGACACGGGCGAACCAATTTACACCACGAATTTTTACCAGTTGGAAAACCAGATATCGTTGTCTGGCGACGTACTGACCAACCCAACGAACCGAATGATTGTTGCCGAATTGAACAACAAACGCGCATATGCCGCACGTGGTTTGGACACCTGTCGTGATTTGTCGGACGAGGTATGGGACGAATTTATGCGTCAGGCAATCGTTGAAATTTATCAAGGACAACAGTCACGCGTCCGCGATGTTAAAAACGAATGTTTGGACGTTGTGAACGCATGCTATGATGAACAGAGCAAATCGTTAAAAGATTTTAGTAATGTCAAGGAACAGTTGCTGATTGGTTCACGTCTGGAATTATCCGAAGAATTGTGTCAGGAAAAATTATACGCATGCAGCAATCTGTACGGTGACGGAAACGGCAACGGTCTGGACTTATTGATAAACGCAATGCGTGACATCACCGACCAGAAAATCGGCAAAGAATGCCTGACAACATTGCAGGAATTTGTCCAAGATACTTGCGCCGTCCCCAGCAACGACAGTTTGCACAGTTACCCATACGCATGCCGTGTCTATGCCCCTGGCAGTCAAAAGTACGCCACAATTTCCACATGTAACCAACGCATATGGAACGACACAGGCAGCGCAGCCACAGGCCCCGACACCAGCCAAGATCAAACCGGGCCAGAAGACGGTTGGTTTGAAGAAAAAGCATATATGTGCGGCCCCAAAGCCACATTCTATGAATGCAGCGAAGGGTACTATATGGTTGCCAAAAACGAAGACGGCAAATGGAAATATAACGCAAACGAAATTGCGGGCAACTATTGTTTCAGATGTCCCGCCGCCGCCACATCGTGCCCTGGGGGCAAGGCCGCACCAATATACGCCGGCGACAGCCAAGATATCTGTGGCACAGATTATGTCGGCAGTTTGTATCAAAAGGTTGTTCGTTACGCAATGCAGGCATGCGTTCGCCCATCTGAATCCAGCAAGGGCGACTATGTATTGCCAACCACGATTATGCAAGACGTCAATGTTGTCATGGATTCCGTGCGCGTCGCCATGGCCAAGGAATTGTCCACGGAATGCGATCGTCTGGGTGGCGTGTGGGTTGACACACCGTGGGTTGACGTGCAACGCGATGCCGATGGTCAACTGGACGGCCTGCACGATTACACGGGCGATGCACAATACAAACTGTTCTATACAGAAACCAGTGCGAATACCCAGTGGGGTTATTGCCGACCACCCGCCGAAACAGACACCAAAAAAGATGACGATTCCAACACATCTGGGGGTACGTCGGATGGTGGCAATACCGGTGATGATACAGGTGGCGACACTGGGGGTGATACCGGTGGCGCCACGGGTGGTGGCGATGATTCTGGGACAGACACACCAATCCAAGATGCCGCCAAAGACGACCAAGGGTGATTAAAATCAGGCAACTTGCACAATGTGGCAAAATCTGATAGAATACGGAAATAAGCGAGAGATTGAGTATGAGAAAAATATTTATACTTTCAATAATGTCTTTGATTTGCGCAAACGCGGGCGCGGCAACGCCATGGTGGCAACAGCCCACGATTTGCAGATTAGATCCCACAAAATGTTATGCAACAATGGGCACGGGTTACGACAGTGAAATGTGGGACGCTGACAGCAGTTGTCGCGGTATGAAATGGATTTGCGCCGACGCATTGACTGATACAAATGCAACCGATGCAAAACTGATCGGGCGCGCCGACATTGCACATGGCACGGGCATCAATTCTGATTTTGATATCAACGTATTAAACGGCGATTGCTTTGGCATGCGTAAATCCAGTGCCGGCGGAACCAAGGTTTTGATTGACGGCAAATACGTCAACGTATGGTGTGCGGGCGTATTGCGTAATGTTGATGAAACACTGGAATTTGGTGAAATTACACATGGCGCGCAACCAACATGCCAAACATTGGCAGACGACGGATTTGTCGCGATTGCCCAAAATAAATGTGTTGGTAAATCGTTTGATACCGCCGAATATTTCATTGAATGTGATGGTGGCGACGGCACATTGCCAAACCGCCTGATTGTATTAAATGGTGCTGATGCAAACGCGTCCGGTGGCATGGCCAGCCGCGATGCCGCAAACCAGTTGATGGAAAAAATGTATCAGGTATCACAAACCCAACACAAAAAATACTTCGAATAAAAAATGCGCCACCGGCGCATTTTTTTCACTATATCACTATATCACTATATCACTATATCACTAAAACACGTCCCCATTTGGGGACGTGTTTTATCAAAATTCATATCTGAATTTTGCCATGCCGGTTTGCGATGTGTAATCTTTGTGCAGATTCAAATCATAAACCAGCGAGATTTCCAAACCATTGTATTCTGCGGTCAGGCCAATTCCGAATTCCCCACCAAAGCGGGACAGACGGTCGCCATCAACCACATAGGACGCTGCGCCTGGCATTGTAACGGTGGACATTGCTTTGTCAGAAACAAAGTCATATGTCGCTGCCGCGCGCAGTTCTGGGAACCAGTTGATAACCGAATCGTTTTCGATTGCGAAACGATATTTCATACCAGCAATTCCAGTCAAGAAATCTGTATCATCGCTGCTGACATGGTTCAGGCCGTTGTTGTACGAATCCTGTGTCACATGCAAATAACGCAGACCGATTTCTGGTGTCAGGCCAGACGCGAAATCATAACCGGTCATAACCTGTCCACCGAACGCGTCAGTGTCATAATCTGATTTCAGACGAACACCAAATGCGTCAACGGTTTCGGTATATTTTGACATTGTGTAATTCAATGCCGCATTGACGAACCATTCGCTTGGCTTGTACTGGGCATATGCAAATATGCTGTTGCTGTCAATTTCGGTATCGCGACCGCCATTGGCATGAACATCAGAATGTCCGAACGCATAACCCAAACCAATCGTGTACTGTTTGTCAATCAGCACATCAAACCCAGCCGACACACCACGGGTGTATCCGTTGAACTGGCCATTGAATTTGGACTTGTTAAACATACCCTGTGCCCACACGCCGTAATCAGCATCAGACAAATCACCACCGCTGCGGCCCATTGTGCCCGCCGATGGTGCGCCTGCCATACGATTCGCCGCCAGTGTCATGACCGCGCTCTGAACAGATTGCGCAACCGATTGAACGACAGGTTTATCAACTGGGTTTGCCTTGGCAGATTCGATTTCAACATAATCTGTATCGCCATTACGCAATGCCTGTTGCGCGTTCAGCGATGCAATATTTGCCAAATCGTTATCTGCATTTGCCAACGCAGCAACTCTGTTTGCGGCATTATTCGTCAACCCAGTGTCAGCTGCAATTTCTTCAACCTTTTTGGTTGCGATTGTAACTGCGCCATTATCGCCCTTGGTCACATCATAGATTGCACCGGCATCAACGACAGTATATTCGTTCGCATTTTCACCAAATATATTATATGTCCCTGTTGTTGCAACATTCAATGACACTTTGCCGTTGCCTTTGTATGTTTCTGCCAACAGTTTACCATAGTTGTTCGCCCCAACAATTGTTGCGCCAACCGTGCCGTCCAGTGTCAATTCTTTTTGTTGAACCGTCGCAGTGCCAATATTCAGCGTTGCACCATCAGCAATGGTCAATGCGCCATCGCCTGTGATACCGCCATCAATGGTCGTTGTGCCGTCCGATACTGTCAATTTACCCAAATTGTGAATATCGTTTCCGACGCCACCAGCCATATTACCGGTGAATGTGTTTTCACCAGACAAGGTTATTTGTGCGTTGGCCTCGTTAAACAATGCACCACCATTTTCCGTGGCCACATTGTTCATAAAGTTCACGCCTGTGAACATCATCGAACCGGCCTTGCCTTGCTTGTCTGCATCGCCGTGATTATAGACAGCCCCACCATGTTTTGCACTGTTGCTATCAAACGAACTTTTTTCAATATAAACATTGCCCTCAGCTGTATCACTGTTGTGGAAATAATTATCAAACGCACCACCCGTCTGTTTTGCGGTATTATTCGCAAATACCGTATTGATAATGTCAATTACACCACGATTATCATTTTTCCCGCTATTCGCAAAACGCGTTGAAATTGCACCACCAACAGTATCAGACGAATTACCACGGAATAAAACACCGTCCAAATTCGTTCTGGCGGTTGAACCCAAGAACATTGCACCACCACCAGGGTTGTTATTCAACACTTTGTTATTTTCAAAGCGTGAATTTTTAATCCACATACCATATTGGTTTGGGTTTTCTTTGGCTGCTGCACTATCTGGATTTGCATTTGCAACGTTCACAATTGCACCGCCACCATCGTCACTGGCATTACCATCCCAATCAGCAACATTACCAGAAAACAGCGAATCTTCGATATGCACCGCAACATAATGTTTGTTACCGGTATAAGCATACAAAGCACCACCAAAATCTGCCTTGTTGCCAATAAATTTTGACGCCTTGATATCAACATCACCGTTAGCGATGGACACTGCACCACTGTCTGCCTCGCCACTTGCTGTGTTACCAACAAATTCAGAATTCAAGATTTTTGTCTTTTCACCGTTTTTGACGTTTATACTAACTGCACCGCCAGAATAACCATTCACACTGTTACCTGTGAATTTTACACTACTCAACGTCAAACCACCGGTGTTATAAATCGCACCCCCCTCGGCCTTATCCCCAGATGCAATATTCTTGTAAAATTCAGAATTAGAAATTGTCAATGTACCTTCATTAAAGATAGCACCGCCACTTTTACCAGCCGTATTACCGGTAAATGTGTTTCCACCAGACAAACTTACCGACCCACCTGTGGCATTGTATATTGCACCACCGCTTTCACCAGCAACATTGCCTGTAAATGTAGAATTTGCAATATCAACCTCTGCAAGACCGCCACCACTGTTTTGTGGGGTCACATTTGCTATTGCACCACCAATCTTGCCAGCGCGATTTGATTCAAATACTGCGCCATCAATAATACCAATGTGTCCAGCATTGACAATCGCACCACCTTGCTGGGCTGGTCCCACAACCGCCGTATTGTTTATAAACTTTGTCTTATAAATACCTTCTACCAAACTGCCCCAGGTTCCATTATTGATTGCACCACCATTTCCTGCGACGTTGGAATCAAATACACTATCTGTAATTGTAGATATAGTTCCCTGATTACGGATTGCACCACCCTGAGATATTCCAGCAGAATTACCGATGAAATGTGATTTTGAAATCAGATTTATTGTTCCACCCTTGATGCCAGCTGATGTTTTTGAATTGTTAATAGCACCACCCTGCGCCGCGGTATTATTTTCAAAAACAACACCAATCAGATTGTCCAATGTTCCAGTACTGCTGTTATACAACGCGCCAGCGGCCTTTGTACTATTATTGCCAACAAATTTAGTTCCTGCGGCGATTTCCATTTTACCGTCATTCCAAACCGCACCACCAAATTTTGCGCTGTTGCCCGTGAACGAAACGCCATCGCCCAGTGTCAATGTACCACTGTTAAAGATTGCCCCGCCGTTTCCATCTGTTTTGTTGTTTGTGAACTGTGCCCCATCTAACACGTTCAAAACACCCAAAACTTGCGCGACACTGCCATTCTCTGTCGAGATATAACCATCATGTACCCCAGCTAAATTTTCGGTTGCATCAGCGTCAACAACTAATCTGGTTTTAGTATCATCTGCACTTGCGCCACCGATAACGACCATTGCGCCCATCGCTGCAATAAATGCGTGTTTCAATACGGCACGATATGCCGCGGTTAGTTCTTTGATTGCTGTGCGGGACATTTTCATTTGAATTCTCCTTTGTTCCAAATGATGGCATTTAACTGCCTGTTAATTTCATTTATACCATCTGTTTTGACACTTGCAAGCGCAAAATTGTCCTATCAGGACACATATCAAAACAAATTGCAAAAAACCGCCAAAAATTATTTGACGGTCGGGGATTTCAACAAATCATATATAGGAATGACCCCACCAGTTTTTGGGTTGCCCCTGTGGTATCACCGGTGGATCCCCGACCATAATGGTGGGGTACATACAATAAATGGCGCAAGTGCGCCGCTTTACTGTGCGGATTTGACACGTGCATCGCGCGCGTCACCTATATACGGGCTTGTTGAAGGCCCCGAACCCAAATCCCTTTGGATTCATATTCAGTATAATCAACGCAAAAATAATTGCAACAATAAAAAATCCCCATTGGGGGCCATTGTTCTCTGTCATAAAAAAACGGGGCAATGCCCCGTTTTTTTTATGACAACTTGTGGATTACCAAGCCGCTGCGCAACTTTGGTTCAAACCATGTTGTCTTGGGTGGCATAATGTTGCCCGTGTCGGCAATGTCGATAATCTGGCGCATGGTAACGGGATACAGCGCAAACGCCGCAACCATTTCACCCGAATCAACGCGTTTCTGCAATTCCGACAACCCGCGAATACCACCAACAAAATCAATACGCTTGCTGGTACGCAGGTCACCCAGATTCAAGATTTTATCAAACACCAAATTTGACAATACCGTCACGTCCAGAACGCCAATCGGGTCGCTGTCATTATACGTGCCCGCTTTCGCCGTCAAACTGTACCAATGGCCATTCAGGTACATGCCAAAGTTATGCAACTTCGTCGGCTTGTAAATTTCTGTGCCCATATCGGTAACGTCAAACGATTCGCCCAGACGCGCCAAAAATTCGTCCGGCGTCAATCCATTCAAATCACGCACAACGCGGTTATAGTCAATAACGTGCAGTTGTGATTCTGGGAATATCACCGCCAAGAAATAGTTATATTCTTCGTCCCCTGTGTGTTTCGGATTTTGCGCACGCTTTTCCGCGCCAACACGTGCCGCCGCCGCCGTACGGTGATGTCCATCGGCAACATACATCGCCGGAATATTTTTGAATATTTCAGTTATGCGCGCATTGACCGCATCATCTGTAATTGCCCAGAACGTGTGGCCAAAACCATCAGGCGCGACAAAGTCATATTCTGGTGCGTGCGCCGCAACCCAGTCGGCGACAATCTTGTTCATTTCATCAACATCAGGATATGCAAAGAACACCGGTTCAATATTCGCATTTTGGATACGAACGTGAATCATACGGTCGTCTTCTTTGTCCTTGCGCGTCAATTCGTGCTTTTTAATTTTGCCAGACATATAGTCATCAACATTTGCCGCCGCAACCAAACCGTACTGTGTGCGACCGTCCATTGTCTGGGCATAGATGTAATACATTTCTTTTGGGTCTTGGACCAGCCAACCGCGATTCTGCCACAGTTTGAAATTTTCCACCGCTTTGTCATAGACGGCCTGAGAATGTTCATCGGCAATCGGGTCAAAATCAATTTCTGGTTTGATAATATGCAACAGTGATTTTTCACCGGCCTCTTGCTTGGCCTCCACAGAATTCAGAACGTCATATGGACGCGACGCGACCTGCTCTGCTAAATCTTTTGGTGGACGAACACCGGCAAATGGTTTGATTTTCATATCAGATTTCTCCTTGGGTTATACACCCAAGGATTATATCTGGTTTATAATTAAATCAAAGACAAATATTTTTTATTCCATAAACTCGGTCACAGTCAGGTCTGTTTCAACCATAACCGGCGTCGGGGCATATTCAATTTGCACGGGGACAATCGTCGGACTCTTGCTGGCGTCCAGCGGATGCGTCTGGAACGCGACCGCGCCAAAATCAATCGCCGACATATCAATGGATCGCACCGTACGGTCATACATAGTATGATAATAAATTATCATATTTTTCAAATCGGTCGCGATTGTCCACTGGGTGGCAGACGGCATATTGTTCGGCGCACGCCCAAGCGCAAACTGAACGCCCGTCGGCACGTCAAAATTATTCAGAATATGAAACGCCTGCATCGCGGTATCAAACGCGGTTTTCTGTTTCAGTGAGTATGATTCCAAGAATGCCGCACGAACGAATCGCGATGGCGGTGTAAAGTCCCCAGGCAATCCGTGAAAACCACTGCCTGAACCAAACGCCGTCAACGTAAGTCCATTCATATCAACTGGCCCCGCCGTCCCAGGGATTAAATTCACGTAATTGTTCAAATTAGACCTGTGCCACGGGAATGATGGCGCGTTGGTCAAAACGCCCATGGGGTTGTCATAAAAATTGACCTCGCCATCAACGACCTCTATCACGACCTGACGACCAGACGGGTCGGTTATGCGCCAATGCACGGTATCAGCACGGGAATCAATATTGATGATACGAATGTTTTGCATGGCTGCACGCAACTCATCAATGGTGGCAAAATTTGCCAACACCCACGATACGAATTGCAAATCACCAATGGATTGCCCCGCCAATGCCGCGTCATACGGTTTGTATTTGCCATATTTTGGAAAATAGAACAACGCCGCAGACAGCCCTGCCTCGTTTGTGCCATCAACGATAAATTCGGCCTGTTCCATACCCAACCCGACATAGCCGTATTTCGCGGTATATTGCATACCACCCGACGCATTGTTTGGCAAAATCGCCGTCTGGGTATAACCACGCGGAATCACAACATATATGTTGTCCATTTCTTCGCGTGACCAGTCAATTGTACGTGCGACAACGACACCGCCGTCGTCGGATTTCAGCGTGATACCCGTACAGGCATCTGCACTGTTTGCAGCCACCAATGGCATCGCCACCGCCAGCGCATAAAATAATTTTCTCGTCTCCATACCCGCATTATGCGGCGTACATGTTTATAAATCTATGGGTTTGATTTCACAGTTCCAATGCCGGCGTCCAAATCGCGCGCACAGCATCATTGTCCACGCGCCGCGCCAATTCGGCAATCAGTTCCAAAATAAATTCGCGCTGTGCATCCGACCACGACAACCGCGACATCACACGGTCATAGAACGCCCGCACCGATTCGTATTCGGTCTGGTTCAGTATCACGGCCTGTTCAAAATTCGCACTGTGCCAATCGCATACCATTTCGGTCAAAATACTTTTCGGAATCTGGCACACATCGTCCCACGCGCCCACATGATGCGGCTGCATATGATGATGTTCGTCATGAACGCGTTTGTACAGTTCCTCTTGCTGGGGCAACATCTGCATATCTTGGTGATAGCCCACGTAATTCCGATATGCATAGCCCGTTTGATATGGCTCTGTGAATTTATCGCTGTCGTGCATGGGGAACGCCGCGCCCAGCAATCCCGCGAAATAATTCAGGCAATCAATATGACAGTGCGTACGCACCAAATGAAATTTAATAATATCAGATACTGGAATGTTCATAGGGGGCATAATATCACAAAAACGACCGCCCCGCGACCAAAAGGCATAAATTTTCATTGCAAAACGAAAAAAGACATTATATAATGCGCACCGCATTGGGGCATAGTTTAACGGTAGAACTCCGGACTCTGACTCCGTCAGTGTTGGTTCGAATCCAGCTGCCCCAACCAAAAATTTAACCGGCCTTGCGCCGGTTTAATTTTTGGTTTTGGGGTAATGAGATGAGAACCAACGGTTCGACATGAAGCAGACGAGAACGAGTGTCAACGAAGTTCGAGTCGTTGCGAATGCCCCGCAGTCAATGCCGTCCGGCATTGGCGAGGGTATCAGCTGCCTACCGATAAAAATTATAAATTTAACCGGCCTTGCGCCGGTTTAATTTTTGGCTGGGTTTTCTGGAGGCAGAACCAGTTGGTTCGACTATGAGTTGACGTTCACAAACGTAGTGCCGTGAACGTCATACGAATGCCCCGCAGGCACAACTGTGCCGAGGGAATCAGCTGCCTACCGATAAAAATTATAAATTTAACCGGCCTTGCGCCGGTTTAATTTTTGGTTGTGGTCGACGCAGTTCGACCACATGACGCCAGTCATTTGGTTCGACATGAAGCAGACGAGAACGAGTGTCAACGAAGTTCGAGTCGTTGCGAATGCCCCGCAGGCACAACTGTGCCGAGGGAATCAGCTGCCCCAACCAAAATTCAAACGCCCCATTGGGGGCGGGGTTATTTTACGCACCAGCAATCTGCGCTGTGGCCGTTGATAACGCCGATGGCCTGCAAATATGCATAGATGATTGTTGTGCCGACAAATCGCATACCGCGCCGGCGCAGGTCGCGGGAAATTGCGTCCGAAATTTCTGAATGTGTGCGGCCCACCTCTCGGATTACCGCCCCGCCCGTCGCGCGCCAAATGTACGCGTCAAACGAACCAAATTCGCGCTGGATTTCCAAAAATACGCGCGCGTTTTTTATTGTCGCACAAATCTTTAATCGATTGCGAACAATCCCCGCGTCCGCCATCAATCGGCTGACATCGGCGTCTGTATATTCGGCAATGCGGCGCGCATCAAACCCATCAAACGCGCGGCGAAAATTTTCACGCTTTGCCAAAATGCATTCCCACGACAACCCCGCCTGAAACGATTCCAGCACCAGCATTTCAAACAGCCGCGCATCATCATGCACGGCGCGCCCCCATTCGGCATCGTGATATTTTATATATTCTGGATTATTCGGATTTGCCCACGCGCACCGATTTTTGCCGTCCGCCCACGTTGCCATAATGCCCCCAACAAATTATTTTTCTGTGGCGATGGCAACCGTCCGCGCAACCCCAGATTGCAAATCATAGACGGGCGTCCAACCCACCTGAATCAATTGGTCGGCACTCAACACAGAATCCGCGCCCACCACCGCGGTCGCATTTGGCGCAATTTGCACCGCGACGCCACCGCACTGCGCCATGCATTCGGCAAATTCCCGCACAGACGCCGCCGCATTTGGATTCGCAATGTTATAAATCGCGCCACGCGCCCCACACAGCACCGTCCGCAAAATCGCCACACCCGCATCTGCGACATAGCACCACGTGCGTCGCTGTGCGCCATCACTGTTTAGTATAATATCATGTCCGGACATTACCGCACGCAAAAATTGTGCATCGGCGCGATTATTTTCAGGCGCAATCCGTGGCCCATAAACATAGTTCGGTCGCACGATGCAAACATGCCGCCCATACTGCGCCGCGTATGCCATGCACAAACTTTCCGCCGTGCGTTTTGATTCGGAATAGCATGCGCGCACGGCTGCGAACTGAATTTCGCCGGCGTCTGTTTCAACAAACGGCGCGTCAGATTTGTTGTGACCATAAACCTCGCCACTGGAAACGAACAAGAATCGCGTATCATTTGTACATGCCGCGGTCAGCAACGCCATTGTACCCAATATATTTGCGCGAATTACGTCCACCGGTTGCGCGGTGTACGCCGCGGGACACGCCGGACTGGCCGCGTGCACGACAAAATCAAACGTGCCGTCCGGCATATTTCCGCCCGACAAATCACATTCAATAAAATGCAGGTTTTGCGTCGCATCACCGAATCGATGCGCCAATTTTTCCGCACTGCGCGACACGGCAAAAACATCAACCCCCAACCCGTGCGCCACATTCATATAGTTCAAAAAATCAACCAACCAACCACCAATCAGTCCTGTCGCGCCTGTAATCAAAATCCGCCGCCCGCGCAACGCGCCCAATGCATCGCCCACGCCCGCGCGCGCACATTCGTATTCATCACGCAACAAATCAGAAATCGTCATTTTGCCACCTGTAATAAAGCACGAAAGATTTCAAAGTCCGCCGCCGTGGTCAGTTTCAGATTCTGTTCCGCGCCCTGCGAAAAGAACACACGCCGCCCCAGCGCAACCATCAATGTACAACACGCAACCGTGTTCGTAATCCCGCGTGCCAGCGCATCATTTTGCGCCGTCCAAATATCGCCCAGATAAAATCCATGTGGTGTTTGCGTCCGACGCAACGCATCACGCGGGATTGATGTCATCGCCGACACGCCACCATCGGTGGTCTGTAAAATCGCCTCTGTACACGGGATTGCGGCAATCGCATTGCCATTTGCGCGCACGCACCGAATACAATCAGTAATAATTTCCGCCGACACCATCGGTCGCACACCATCATGCACCAGAACAATATCATCATCGGCATATACGCCATGTAATTCGTCCAAGCCACGCTTTATCGATTCCTGACCCGACGCACCACCAACAACAATATGACGCAGTTTCGTAATACCATATTGCCGACCATATTCGGCAACCACGTCCACCCATTCGGGCAGCGTCACAACACAAATCACATCAATTTCTGGGTGATGCTGAAACGCGCGCATTGTGTGCACAATCACGGGCACGCCGTCCACGGGGACAAACTGTTTCGGCATCGCGCCACCGACGCGACTGCCACAACCCGCCGCCGTCAGTACAACCAAGTTCATTTTATTTGCCCATCAATAAATGCGCGAACAATACCCAGTTCGGCATAGGTAAAACTGCCCGAAACATGCTTGGAAAATTCAGGCGACAAAACACTCCAATCGCCATATCGTGTGGTCAACCATGCATCAGGATTATTTGGCGCAGAAAACTTTTTCCCACAAAATTCAATTTCGCCATACGGCAATATATATTCATGATTCCACACGCCATCGTGGAATTGCCCCATAATACGTTCATTCAGTAATTGCCAGTCAATCGCTTCGAACAAATCGCCATGTGACCAGTCGGGCTGCCGACCATGCAAAATCAAATCAGACACAATGTCATAGTACGTTGCGTATGTGCCCACACCCTGTTCCAAATCACGTGCGGCATTCATTGCGGCACGATAATCCATTTTGAACCGTTCCAGTTCCTTGGGCGTGCAAATATGCTTGTAATAACAATCCCACGGGAATAAATCCAAACAGATTTTTCCCATAAATAAAACCTTGAAAATACCACCAGCATGCGCCCACACGGTCTGAAAGTGTCCGTGATTGTACCGCGCACTCAGCAATTCAACCGCACGATTAAAATCTGGCCGCATCAGGCCGAAATCAATATCATCATCCCATGGCACAAATTTGCCATTGCGCGCCGCGCCCAACAAATTACCTGCGGACAAGAAGTACCCAATGCCATTTGCACGCAAATCCGCGGCAACCATTTCCGCCAAACGCAACGCCGCGCGCTGTTGCAACGCCAGATGCCCCGTGGCATCGGGCAAATCATCGGCAACGCGCCCCATACCATACAGGCGCGACACATGATTATGTAATTCGCCCAGTTTTTGAATCAACCAGTTTTGTCTGGCCTCTATATCAGCCAAGCGTCGTTGAACAACGTCAAAAATATCGTTCTTGTCATCTGGTTGCATTATCGCCTATGACCCGTGATAACAATTAGTGGAAAATTCATATGTGCCCGTTGGGTCAGAAAACGCGGTGGACGTCGGAACATAGCATGTGGCCAAACCCCATGTCGTACCGGCCTGTGCACCGGCGGTGGTGTCACCACCCTTGATATCGGTAAAGTCCGACCATGTTTTACCATTCCAACGCGCATTGTCAAACGATGGGCATTGCGCACAATAATCCGTCCCAGCGGTTGGGTGATACCAACCAACATCACACGCCTCGGTCGCGCGACATCCGCCATTCTGTGCAACCTCGCCATCGCCACAAACAGTACCGGTGCCACCACCGCCTGTACCGCCACCACCGCCTGTACCGCCACCAGCACTACAATACGTATCCCATTTGTCATAATAGTAAATGGCCATACATATTTGCAACGTCATACCCGACGGCAACGACGACTGGTCACACCCATTGTTTTTAACCTTTGTACACTCGCTCTCTGAAAATTTATATGATTCGCAAGAATCGCTGTCCGGCCCCGCCATACCGGCACTATGACAAGCATAAAAGTTTGTCGTACCAGACTCATACCCCCACAAATCGGTACAACACGCCGCATCTGCTGCGTCATTGTCATCTTCGGTATATTGATTAAAACAATCAACTATATTGGCGCATTGACTGGATGGAAACACCGCCTCTGCCGTGCCGGTTTTTGCCGCCAATAATGCTGCCAGTAACAGATATGATTTATTTATATTTGCCATGGGTATGCCCCCTCCACCTAAAAAACACGTTGTCCAAATCTAGCCATGGCTAAATTCAAGCATTTTCATGCGTGTAATAGTACACGTTTCCCGTGGTTTGGTCAAGGGGTTTTGTGTCCAAATTTAGCCATCGCTAGATTTGGACAGTCACCACACTTGAAAACACGGCAATATGCGTCACCTGTGATGCATTTTTCTATTTTGTAACAAAAAAACGCCCAAACGGGCGTTTATTTATTTTGCAAAGAATTTATCATAAACCTTGTGATTGATTTTGACCGGATACGTCCGAATCAGGAACGAATTATAATCGTCCGTGATTTCACGCGATTGGGTTGATGCCAATTCTTTGCGCAAATCGGCCATCTTTTTCGTATCAACGGTTGGTGCAACCGCGTCACCCGTGTGCAATACATAGAACGCGTCCGCGGCACTGACGATTGAATTGTCATTTGCATTTGCGCGGAACGCCGCAACCAGTACGTCGGTTGGTGCGCCCGATGTGCGCGACACCGTCGCGGATTTGGTTGATAATTTCTTGCCTGCAAACTTGCCGTCTTTGTTCAAATCGACCAAGATTTCATTTGCACGAACATACGCCTGTTTGCGTTGGGCATCACGCTGCCAATCAGCAATCAGGTTCTTTTTAACCGATGCAAATTCGGCATTGTGCTGTGGGTCAATTTTATCAACACGTACAATTACAAATCCCTGCTTGGTTTCGGTCAGCTCACTTTCCAGCCCAGCGTCCATATCAAAGATTTTTGCAACCATTTTGTCGGTCAAAATCGCGTCCGCCGGACGACCGTCCGCCGCGAATGATTTCAATGATACGTATTTCGCATTGTGACGTTTTGCCGCGGTTGCCATGGATTCGCCCGCGATAATGTCATCTTCGACCTTTTGCGCGGTGGCCAACGCCGCGTCATAACTGTCGGGCTTTGACATATCGGCCGGAATCAAGACATACGATACCGTGCGGTGTTCTGGCACGACCTGGGGGTGCGCCGCATAGTATTCTTGCAACTGGGCATCGGTTGGCTGACCAACCTTGAAATCAGAAAACTTTACCGTTGCGTATTCAATCTTTTTCTGGCCATATCTGGCGTTATATGCCGCGGTCAGTGCAAACTGTGGCACATTCATCGGCACGGCGATTGGGCCCAATACATAACCACGCAAAACCTGATTGCGCAAGACGTTTGCAAATGCGTCCTCGCTGTATCCTGAATTATGCAGCACCACATCAAACAGGTATGCGGAAAAGCGGCCATTGCTCTGAAATTCTGGGAATTCGCGAATTTCGCGCGCGATGCGACCATCGGTCACAACAAAGCCCAAATCGTTTGCACGATTTTCAACCATACGCTGTGTCGACAGGTCACCCAAAACGCGGGCGGTAAATTGCGCCCCCGTCTGTGCATCGGTATAGACCGCCCGCTGTTGTTCACGGGTCATCTGGGCCAATGCGCGACTGCGTTCGGCATTGTATTCTTGCATTGTCACGTCGGCATTTCCAACGCGAACCAGTGTTGTGTCGCCACGGCTGCCACCGAAAACCCATTCGGCAACGCCCCAACCGACAAACGAGAAAGCCAATATAGCAATCAGAAATTTTGCCAATGGCTTGTCTGCTGCATTACGTAAATATTCTAGCATTTGTTCCCCTTTTGCGTTACCATAGCAAAACGACAAGAGAAAAATCAACGAAAAAAAGGGGAAAAACCATGAAAATTATTGCAGGTAATTGGAAGATGAATGGTACGCGCGCAGCGTTGGAAAATATGCTGCATGCGTTGCGTGATATTGTCACAAATAACCGCGTAATTCTGTGTGTGCCATTCACAATGCTGGGCGCGCATTCTGAAAACGTCGCACTGGGCGCGCAAGACGTCAGCACCCACGACCATGGCGCATTCACGGGCGAGGTTTCCGCCCCCATGATTGCGGATACGGGCGCAAAATACGTAATCGTTGGCCACAGCGAACGTCGCATGTACCACGGCGAAACAAACGACATTGTCCGTCACAAGGCCGCCGCCGCAATCGCATCCGGCCTGACCCCTATTATTTGTGTGGGCGAAACAATGGACGAAAAACAGGCCGGCAAAACCATGGCGATTATTGAATCGGGCGTTCGGGAATCTGTGCCAACAGACGCGCGTAATGTTATTGTCGCATATGAACCACGTTGGGCGATTGGCGCGGGTCTGACCCCCACAGCCACAGAAATCGCCGCGGCGCACACACTGATTGCAAATACACTGGCCGATATGGGCTTGGACGGCACGCCGGTACTGTATGGCGCAAGTGTCAAGGGGGCAAATGCCGCCGAAATCATGTCGATTGCGCACGTTGATGGTGTATTGGTTGGTGGCGCGTCCTTGAAACCTGATGATTTCATACCTATAATAACCAGTGTGAAATAAGGTTACATTTGCATGGGTGGGCGTGCCCCACCCTGCGCTTACAAGTTGATAGGTATAATTATGCAAGACGAAAACAAACCAGAAAAAGAAGTAGAAATCGAAACCGTATCGGTTGACACACCCGCCCCCGACATGCAACAGCCAGACAACACGCACGATGATGCCGTTGCTGAATTGGACGCGTTAAAGGTTGAATTTAACGAACTGAACGACAAATATTTACGCAGTGTTGCCGAATTGGAAAATACCCGTCGTCGCGCCGCATTAGATGCGGAATCACGCGCCCGCAATCGCGCAATGAACGTGGCCAAGGAATTTTTGCCCGTGATGGACGCCATTGTCGCCGCGCAAAAACACGCACCAGACGATGCTGGCATTCAATCCATGGCACGCGCAATGGAATCTGCATTTGCACAAATCGGTATTGTCAAAATTGATTCCGTGGGTCAGGTTTTGAACCCGCAATTCCACAACGCAATTCAGGTTGTGCCCGCACCCGCGGACGCAAATCCCGCACCTGCGCCAAACACAATCGTGTCTGAAATGCAGGCGGGTTACATGTTCGGGGACAGTGTCCTGCGCACAGCGATGGTTGTGGTATGTAAATAAAAAACGCCCAAACGGGCGTTTTTTTATTTTGTCTTTTGGGCCATTTCGGCACGAATCCGTTCAACCTGCTGAGAATTATCACACTCCGAACACTTTGCAAAATTTGTGTGAACTGTTTTCAAGAATTCCACCTTGGCAGCATTACCAACATATGACGTTTCTGGTATGCGCAATGCCAAACCATTTCCGCCCATATAACGACTGATATGTCTGCGGGGCAAAAAACCATTGCGACGCAACAAGTATTCGCATACGTCTATGTTTTCTGGACGTGTCATAAAACAATAGAAATATACCAGACCATTTGTCGCACGTAAAAATGTCACGGTTGAACATAAACTGGCCAACAAATCGGCATCTGCCGCAGATGTCAACGACAACGAACGTGTCGATGTCTTGTTAAAGTAATCTTTGATGCGTTCAACACACGAATAAACTTTCATAATATATGCCTTTGATTTTTGACAAATATTACTACACGTTTATATTTTGTCAAGCAGTTATATGCCCAAACGGTGTTTCAGTTTCAACATAAATATCGATTCATCGCCAAATTCATCGGTATGATTTGGGTTCACACGATATATAAAACCAATCGCACCATCAGTAAATGCCCCCAGCGCACGACGATATGTTGCGGTGAAACGCACCTCGCGATTTTCGGGCGTCAAATCAACATCGCGCACACCGGCATTTGTGATTGCTATATCATATTTTCCGTCTGCAACCTCTATAATATCATAATCCGCATGCGAATATTGCATAACCCCACGATTTACCCCCAGCGGACGCGCCACTGTGAAATTAAAGTTGCCCCAATCTACGCCGGCCGCAATCGCATCAGAATAAATATCAGACATACCCAAGATAAAATCGCCCCCCGTCATATCAGATGTCGTACGTGCAAACGTCCCGCGTACGCGCAGTGTCAAATTATTCGTTGGCCGATATGACAATTCGGAATCAATATACATCGTATCACCCGCGCCCAGATTCAACAGCCCCCCCGTCTGGGCCCCCAGCAAGGTATTTGATTCATGTGCATTACCAAATGCGGTTGTAAAGCCAAATTTATCGCCGCGCCACGCAATGTGCGATTGCGCCCCCGAAATCATACCCAGACGCGCAGGTTCATATTGCGACGAAATTGTTGGGTCATTTTCCAACAGTTCTTCGTCGGTAATTGCACCCGAAAACGCGCGCGCGCCAAATGACCAACGACCACTGTTATAAATCGCGTCGGTCGTAACCGCATTGGACGCCAGATTCAAAATCGGATTCGACATACCGTCAAAGCGCGACGCGCCATCGGTCAGATGATGCTGATATCCCGCGGCAAAGTTCCATGCGCCACGCGCATAATCCATATGTAATGTATCCAACCCGCCCATATTGTCATTATACGCACGTGACGACGTCGTCATTGAAAATCCAATATTGCCGATTTGTGTACGTGGTGTGGCGCGATTATCAACACGAAATTCGCCCAAAACATCACCCATATACAGCCCACGGCGCGATTGCGCGCCAACCGCAAACTCATTTTTCCAAATACGCGGCAACGCCATTTCGCCATCAATGCTTTCCAATTTATCAAAGAATGGTGCGCTGATTGTTGCCATACGTGGACTGAACGCCGACGACGTACGGAACGTGGTGTTCGTCGCCGCACGCCAGTACGCATTGCCGCTGCTGGAAACAATTTTGCCATCGGTATAGTAATACAATTTCTTGGCCGGTGTGGTTGCACGCGCAACGTTTATCAGGCCGTATCCGAATACTTCTTTGAATACGTCCAGATAGTTTTCGCCACCCGAACGCCAACGCGCATCATATTCATTTGGCAATGTGTACATGCTCTTCAAATACGAAATCAATGCGTCCTTGGTCATTGATGTACCGGTATCGGTCGATCCCAAGAATGGCCCATCGGCCGTCAACGCCAACAACATAAACAACTGTTTATTATTCAGATAATCAAATGCGGACTTTACCGCGCCCGCCGCACCGGCCGCCGCCGCCACCGCCAATTCATCGGTCAGCCCCGTTGCCGCAAAGCACCATGGGTCAATCGCCGCCGTGCCACGTCCCGCCGCACCGCATGCGCGCGCCTTGTAATATTTATCATCAGACGTATCGTCCGGCGTACCATTGTTTGTTGACCATTGACTGAGCGCATATGCCCCACTGGGTGAATACCCCGCAACACTGTCCGCCGTGGTTGTACCCTTGCTTCCCGTTTGACCAACCGCGACAACCGACATAAACAGGTGTTCCAAATTCGGGAAAACCAATGGCGCAGAATTTTCAAATGTCGCCTCTAATGTTTTGCCCGACCATGCGCTGTCTGTTTCAAATGCACCGGTCGAGAAAATTACCAACGGCGAAAATGTTGAACCCAACCCGCCAAAGAACGCCGACGCATCAGTCCCCGGCAACGCGTCCGCACCACCGACGCCATCGGTCGTATTCACATCATAATATTGGTTCACAAATTTTATAAATGCGGCCTGCAACTTGGTACTGTCTGTTCCAACAGACAAAACATCACTGATTGTTTTGGTATCGCGCGAATGCAATGGCGAAATCACAGACGCATTTGCGATAATGTCTGGACGCGAACGTCCGCCGGCCAAATCGCCCGCCGCCCACAACGCACCCGATTTCAACAGTGCCTTGTAATTATAGTAATCTGTATCTGCGATTTTTTTTGTCTGGGTAATCGTATTGTTTGCCAATGTGTACGCCGCATTGTTCATGTACAACGCACCATCAGCACCAATATAGCCATTATATGTTGTTGTTCCGTCGGTTGCGACAACAGCATTTCCCGTACGCGTTACGGTGTAAGTTTTTCCGTCCAATGTCAATGTATCACCCGTGGCCAACGCGTCACCCGCCATGGTGTACGATCCAGCATTTGTTGCCGTCATACTGACGTACCCACGACCACCGCCGGTTCTGAATATCGACATTTGACCATTCGGCATAAATCCCATGTAATCCGCATCGGCATAGCCGGCCTCTTTACCACCAATGATTTTTGCCAACAGGTTGTCCAACGCCGATGCCGACGTGTTATTGATTGCCGTGCCCGACCCCGACAAATCAAAATCACCAACAAACGCAGAATCCTCGGTCGTGCTCATACCAGACAAATCAGTTGCACCGGCGGCAATCGTAATCTTGTTATTATAATATTTGCTGGACACCATGTCCGTGCTGGCCTGATTCAGGGACGAGCCATTAAACGTTGTCCACGGCAACAATCTGTCGCCCAACGACGATGTGTCCGATGCATTCACACCATTTGCCGTAACCAGCCCCACATTCACCGGACGACCACCGGCGACGGCGGTACTGCCCAAATTATATTGTTTCAACGTATCGTTTGTAATTGGCGCGCGCGCAGAATCGCGCAACGTACGCATACCCATATATCCACGCGCCAGCGCAGAATACCCACGCATCATCAGCAGGTAATTACCACCCGCCATATTGTTCATCAACTTGAAATTCTTGGCCAAAATGTTGTCCGCATTTGATGGGCTGTACAAATTCAAGTTATCGACATAGTTTGCAGATTCTGTTTCTGCACTGGGCATTGCCGGCCCATATGGAATTGCCAGTTTTTCTGTTGGCTTGTTCGTGTCACCACCTGGTTTATCATCGCCACGATTACCACCGGATGACGGCGATTTATTATCATTCCCTGGGTCAAACACATCGGTCAATAAAAACAGTCCACCAATAACAACGGCGGCACCAGCCGCCGCCAATGTCATGCTCTGGGCGGACGACAGCCCACCGAAAAGCCCACCCGATTCCGTTCGGGTTGTATTCTTGTTCCTGTACTGTTTAATTTGTCGATCACAATTTGATGCGTCCGCACCATACATCTGTAAAATCTGGGCCGCACGCACGTCATTATTCATCAATGCCGTGCACACAATCGACATACCGGTCGAATCCACAAAGTTCACATTTGCGCCATTGTTTATCAAGGCCTGAACCTGTTGAATATCGGCGTTTTTTGCCGCAGACAACAGTTGCGCCGCAACCATAAACTCTGACGATGCCGCGCGTGCCGCAAATGGCAAAACAAACAATGATACTAGTAAAATTCTGATGTATTTCATGTAAAATCTCTCTGTGCTAAACATCATAACACAGATTTATTTTATCTGTCTATAAAAAAAACAGTCCGACACCGGACTGTTTTCATTTGATGGTGCAAAAATTATTTCACTTTTACCTTGGAATACCAAATGCGCGTTGCGGTAATTGTATGAACACGCTTTACAGTATCCGCGGCAACCTGTTTGGCATTATTATTTACAACAACAACATTATTATTGTTGCCAACAACGATTGTGCCATTATTCTGGGCATCGTCACGAACAACAACCTTGTTGCCACCACATGGCGCGGGCGCACATTTTTTCTGTTGCTGTTGTTTTTGTTGTGGTTGCGCCTGCGACTTTTTCGGCTGTGATTTTTTCTTGGCCGGCGTCTGCGCACGAACACAACGCTTGCCCTTTTCGCATTCGTTCAATTTGGCCGCCGTGTAATCCAAAGAATCACGCAATGCCGCATTTTCATCTTCCAAGCGTTCAACCTGACCATTCAGTTTTTCATACGCACTCTTGTAATTATCGCGATCCGCGATGGCGGATTGCTTGCTGCTGCACTGGGTAACACCAAACGCCAACAGCGCGATTGCCGCAATGCCGGCACCCACGCCCGCCAAAACTTTCTTGTCTAATTTCTTTGTTGCCATTTTTGCACCTTTTTATTTATGTCGCCACTAATATAGGACAAAATATTACTTTTGTCAAGACGTTGATTTTTCTGGTACTTTTTTATTGGCACGCCCTGCCCTTTTTTGATATAATTTACCAGACAAGAGAGAAATGAAAAACAGCATCTATATTTTTTCGGCGGCAATCGCACTGGGCATGGCGCACACCAATATGGCACACGCGGCGTGCAGCGTTGCCGATTTTACACGGTGTTTGGATTCCGTGTGTGCAATCAATGTGTCGTCTAATCCGGCCGCACGTTGCCAATATTGTGGCACAGCCGACGCCGGCACGCCAACCAACACTATGCGCAGTGTATCGGTCGGCGCATCTACGAAATATAATTTATCGGCCAAGGAATTACAGAAAGCACCCGACGCCCCATCGGCGCGATATGCATGGGCAATTCGCCAATGTATTGCGCGCGTGGACGGCTGCACCGCGGAAAATGCATCTGACGCATACGACAGTTTGATTGAACAATCGTGCCGTGCGGCGGGCATCAGCGCGGAAATGTCGGCATTGGCCATTGCGGCGGCAAAGCCGGCCAGCCAATCCAAATGCACAACCGACATCACCGCATGCATGACAGAATCAAAACATTGTGGTGCAAACTATGCCCAATGCACAGATAACGCGGATTTTGACGCGGCATTTGCAACGTGCAGTGTGCTGGCCACGGGGTGCGATGAATACACCGCAAATATTCGCAGTGCGATGATTACCACCCGCGACAGATTCTTGGCCAACGCCCAAAACACAATCAATGGCATTGTTGAATCATACCAGAATGCCCGCACCCAGAAATTGGCAACGGCGCGTGCAAATTGCACCAACAATGCGGGACGCGACGCGTGCATAAATTCAGTATGCGAAAACAATATGCCAAACAAATGCGCCGCCGGCGACGCATCATCTGAAAAATCCATAGCCGCCAATTTGTGCAAATTCTATGAATTGGCGTGCAATGTGCTGAAATAAACAAAGACAATATAAATGACGCAAGTAACAGTGGATTTTTATAAACGGATTAAAATCAGCGCAATCGCACTGGCGTGCGCCATAGCTTGTGCGGACGCATTTGCCGCCCCCGCCGTGGTTCAGCGTAATACGGTAACAACACGCACCGCCCCACGTGTCAGTATTGCATCACGTATGCCAACAATAGCCGCGAATATTACCAGTTCGGCAAATGCAAATAATACACCAACCACAGATACACCAAAAACAGACGCCGACACAACGCCGTCTGAACCAGAAAAATCAGATACAGGAAACACCACAACCGACGATGTCGTCATCACGGACAAAAGTGCGCAATTCGCGTCCGCGGTAAATTCGGCTGGTATTACCACCACCAACAATTCATCTGACACAGAACTGGCTGAACAAATTCGTCGCACGCGTGCCGCGCTGGACGCCGCCGACGCAACCAATACTGCAAACGCATCGGCGACCAAATCATCGGTCAGTGGTCAAAATGCGTGTGATGCAACATTGCGCGCATGTATGAAAAATAAATGCGGTAATGATTTTACAAAATGCAGTGTTGATACCGATACGACATGGGGCACAAAAATGGACGCGTGCCGTCGCGACACTGAATGCACAGGTAACGAATACAAATTATTCGCCTCAGAAATCAAGGCCGATCGTGATTTGAACGCATTGTTGGCGTCATACAATAAAATCTTGGATTGCGGCAATCGATATAACAAATGCATAATCAATCAGTGCGGAAACACATACTCAAAATGTTTGGGCAAATCGGCGGGCGATAACGCAATCAGTAATTGTGCCAGCATTGCCGACGAATGTCGCGCGGCCGACAGTGGTCTGGCCAGCCGCACAATGGGCGCATTTGCAACCCTGCGCCAAGGGGCCGAGGTTCAGATTCAATCCGACGAAAAACGCCTGTATGCACTGCGCGATCAAATGGCCACGGTATGTAAACGTTTGGGCGCAATGTTTGATGAACGCAGTTTGGATTGCGTCTATACCGTCAATTTCTGGGCGGGCGACAGCGACGTGCCATATGCGTCCAAGAAAGCATACGCCGGCGCAACATTTGATTGCGACCAAAACTGGTTTGGCATTGATATCACAACATTCAAAGAAAACGCATATCGTCTGACACGCAGTCAAAAATCTGCAACAGCTGCTATGCTGGGGGCCGGCGTTGGTGTGGCAACAGGCGCAATTACATCGGGCGCAATCGGCCGTGCAATCGACACGCAAAAGGCCAAGAATGCCCTGAAAGATGCCGAAAAAGAACAAGCCGAAATAAATGACAAGGCCGCATCATCAAAATCAGAAACATCATCGGACACGAAATCGGATGCAACATCTGATGCGACGTCTGATACAAAAACCGACACCGCGCGCGCCGTCAGTGACAGAAAACTGAATCGCACATTACGCAAGGCAGAACGTCAGGCATCAAAAGACATTGACCAAGAAATCGCAGACGCAGAAAAAGCGGACATCGCCGCAATCGGAAACGAAAAATTGGATTTATTATCCGACACTCTGAACGTGCAACCAATGGAAAACGAATCAGACGCCACGCCTGACAACAAGACCACCGAAGCCCAAACCGACACCACACGTGCCGTGGGCGACAGAAAACTGAACCGCACATTGCGCAAAGCAGAACGTCAGGCATCAAAAGACATTGATAAAGAAATCGCAGATGCAGAAAAAGCGGACATCGCCGCAATCGGAAACGAAAAATTGGATTTATTGTCCGATACCCTGAACGTGCAAAAAATGGAAACGCCACAACAGAAATATAATAACTGTGCAGAAAGCGTCCGTTCCAAGAATTGGAATTTCGCGAACGACGCCGATTTTACCGGATTACTGCACCGGGAAATGGCCGCCGCGTCTGCCACTGATGCAGAGGGTATCATCGACAGCAACGCTGCATTTGATCGCGCACAAACGGAATTTATAAACAACAAAATTGAACAAGAATGCGGGCAATATAAATAATGAAAAAATTTTTAACTGGAATCTTTGTCGTTTTATTTTCTGTGCCGGCATTTGCCGCCATGACCAGTATATCTGGTTCGATTGTGGACGAACGTGGCGAACCATTGACGGGCGCAACGATATTGAGTAAAACCACAATAAATAAATATGCGATTGCGGACACCAATGGCGCGTTTTCATTACAGAATATTGACAGCGACGATACACTGGAAATCAGTTTTACTGGCTGTACATCAAAGACAATTTCTGCGGCAAGCGCAAATTCCAAGATTGTACTAAATTGCACCCCCACCTTGGACAAGGTTGTTGTCACCGCTTCCGCATGCACAGCCAATAAACTGAGCTCTCTGCACGCCAGCGCCGGCAAAACCGCACAAAATTCTGATGGCACGGGCGTTCACTGCGTACCGACCGCATGCGTTGCCGAATACAAATTGACCCACGGCGTATGCGAAAAAATTATCTGTGACGGGCCACGCTATGTTATGAATGCGGCCAAAAATGGCTGTGATGATATGGTTGGTCGCGATTGTCAATCGGGTGACGCGAATGCAAAATCTGCAAAGTACGAAATGAATGGTTCAACCTTGGAATGCACAATTAAAAAATGCAACACCAAACCTATTAAATATATGTTAGACGATGGCAAGTGTGTCCCCAGCGACGGCCCATGCAGTGCCGAACAAATCGCGGCAATTCCACACGCAACCGCGGGTGAATTAAAACGCGGTGTATGCAACGCAACCGAATGCGATGGCGGATACGAAGTATCGGGTGGGAAATGCGTCGAAATCAGCGGCGGCTGCAAACCAATGCCTGCCAACGCAAAAATCGCACACCGCGTATGGAACCCAGAAACAAATTCTGAACAATGCATAATTGACGAATGCGCCGCTGATTATAACGTCAGTGACGACAAATTATCATGCATTGAAAAACCACAACCAACATTGACTGCCGAACAATCCGCGGCCAAGACCCAAGAATTGCGCGAAAATTATAATACGCAAAAGGCCAAGGAACAATCCATCGCCAACAAACTGATTGGTGCGGCGGGCATTGGAGCAACTGGTATCGGTGCACAAATGGCGGCATCTGCGTTGGCGGAACAGCGCGCCGATAACCTGGCCGAGGCCGACATGACCGCATATCTGGCCACATTCAAATGCGACTATGGCATGGGACGAAATATCAACGGTGGCGATAAAGAGGTTGAACTGCCTGGGGGTAATGACCTGTTATCACTGTACAACGAATATAAAACATTGGCCGATGATTTGAAAACCCGCAAAGAGGCACTGGGCCTGTCCGCTGGCATTGAATCACAGGTTATTTTGGACAAGGCATCAACCGGTCTGTACGACGACGAATCCACAGGCGTAACCAACGGCACATATGCCAGTTTGGCGCGCGCACTGTCCAACCCAACGGGCGCAGATGCAGAAAAATGGAATGCGCAAAAAAGTGAAACCAGCCAGAAATTAAAGGCCGGCGCAATCACGGCGGGCGTTGGTGCCGCCGCCAGTTTGGTTGCCGACGTTGCGGTAAATTCTGGGGCGGCAAAACAAAATCGCAGTGACGAAATCATCGCGAAATATGCCCCACTGTACAAATTGCAAAACGACGTCGCAAAATTGCCCGACAGCGAGGCCAGCATAACATGTCCGTCTGATACCACCGGCACATATCCAAATTGTGAATGCAAGAACAAAGACAAGATGGTATTCAACACCAATTCTAATATGTGCGAGGCCTGTCCATCTGACCGCGTTGTCCAAGATGGCAAATGCGTTGTCGCCGCGCCAAACGCAAAATGCGTTACATCCGACCCGAACATAGTTGTCGCTGCCGACGGCACATGTTCATGTCAAAACGGTTTTCATTTGTCCGCCGATGGTCAAACATGTGAGTGTCCAACAACTGGCTTTACACTGGATGGCGGTCAATGCGTACGCAATAACCCGACGCTGGCCGCACTGCCCCAGATAACCCAACAATCGACGGGACTGCTGGCACAGGTTGCCACAGACATAATGCCGGCGCAACACGTCGTATTGCCAGCCAAGAATCTGTTTGCATTGGGCAAATCAACACTGACACCGGCGGCAAAAAATACGATTACATCGTTTGCGTCACAGGTCAAAACATCTGTTGCCATGGGTGACAGTCCTGATTACTGCATCACGGTTGTTGGCCATACCGACAAAACCGGCAACGCACAATTGAACAACAACCTGTCTGTAAATCGCGCCAATGCGGTCAAGGAAGCGTTGATATCAGCGGGTCTGTCGGTGCAAAACATTCAGGCCAGCGGCCGCGGCCAAACCGAATGCACAATGAATGGCGCACAAGAATCGTGTCGCAAGGTTGACATAACATACCGCGACGGCAAATGTTAAAAACGCCCCGTTGGGGCGTTTTTTTAGAGAATAGATAATAGAGCATAGATAATAGATAGTTCCGGCACGTGTGTCGCCTGCGGACTGCGTCCTTGCCGCATCCTGCGCTTCGCTTGGATTCATTGCGAGCGTAGCGCGGCAATCCAGTGCGTAATGCCGCGCCTATGGCGCACTGATTTATTTACTGGATTGCTTCGTTATTTTATTCCTCGCAATGATAAAGGAACTAGAAGTACAGCAAACACTGATTACAACAAGAACAAAACACACGTGCCAGTGGCACATACAAAACAGCAGTTCCAATAAAATGCACTGCTAGCCCCATGTCATTGCGAGCGTAGCGCGGCAATCCAGTAATATGAAAGTGCGCCATTCGGCGCACATCTATTATCTATTATCTATTATCTATGCTCTAAAAAAATCCCCCGCCATTTGGCGGGGGCGGGAGAACACAAACTGTATTTTTATTTACATGCACCTTGCGATACCGCAACCGCGTGGTTTTCGATACATACACTGCCCGATGGAGTGCATGCAGAATTTACCAACGTGATTGTATTCGCGTCAGCGGGCTTGTAATTTACCTGTGCGGCGGCACACTGATTCAAATCGGTCAGTGTCGCGCACGCGGCCTTCCATGTTTCGCAATTTGTTACGTTTGCCGTTGGCATAATTGTATCTGGCAGACGCAGATTCCATTTAACATAGAAATCTTTCAGTGTACCAATTGAATACGATTTGCCAAAACCAACCTGTTCCAATCCGTCGCCAACGTGGCAACTGATGTTACTGCGTTCGACAAATGCGGTAATTGCCGTGGCCAAACCACCCGCGCCCGCACCCGTTGCCGCACCGATACCGACACTTTTGGCCATGTTGGATTTTTCGCCGGCCAAAATATCCAATCCCGACAGCGCGCGACCTAAACGGTCAACATCTGTACGAATATCTGTTGCGGTCTGGCAACCATTTTCTGTTGGATTGCAATAAATCAATTCGCCATTTATCTTGGCAATATTGATTGGGCGAAATGCACATTTGCCAACAATGTTAGATTTCGTTGTAACATTGATATCAAACTTTGCCGACGCATCAGCACCTACGTAACCCGAACTCTGCAAATATGATATGCAATCATCAGCATGCGTTGCACAAGCATTTGTCAAAACCTGCATGCATGCATCCAACGATTTGCCACGGCACTGTGGAAAACTGCTGTCGATAATATCTTGAGCAACACTGGCTGCCTCTGCATCCGACGCCATGTATCTTATTCTTACCGTCAACTGATTCTCTTGGGTGTATTCAGACACATCGCGACAATCGTCCAATGCCGTATCCAACTGCTTGTACACAGCATACAGATTCACGATATCTTGGCATTGTGCACGTGTCAGTGTTTTTACATTCGCAGTAATACGATTTGACGAATCCAAATATTCATTCAGGATTCCTATGTTGCCGCTTTGCGTCAACTGTTCTGCTAACTTTTTAACCTGTCCATTATTGGTGCAATCAAAGTTGCGCGCCCCATGTCCCGCAATCGCGCCGACACCCGCACCAACCAATGTACCACCACCAACGCCAACAACGGCCGCCGTGCTGGTATCATTCAGCAATGAAAATCCGAACAAATCCTTGTTGCATGTAAATGTGTCGCCGGCCAGTTTCCATACCTCTGCCATTTTATCGTCACCCGCGGCACCGAACAACCAACTGTTTTTAATCTGTTCATCTTTGTTATACGCGGCAACACGAACCCAACATTCGGCCTTGGTCGCGTCCCAACGTGCATAATGTCCACGCTGGCCATCAACCCCAGAGTTACCATTATTGACCCGAACACCCTGTGGATTATTTTTGACCAGAACGTTACCCTGTTGGCTGTTGTATGCGCCAACCTTGTTATTATATTCCGCAGTTACTGTACCATCATTTGCCACCGCGCTAAACGATGGGCCATATGTATTCTTGTCCAGCAACCAGCACGTATTTTCCGCCTGATTTGGTGTCAATCCGGTCTTGCGCAAAACAAAGTTGTAATATTCCGGCTGAATCACGCGGGAATTAAAGTCCAACCAAACGTCCGCCGTTGTGCGATACACATTTTCACAATCGCGACGAACCGTGGTGATGCACTTTTCAACCTGAACCGCGCACAGGTTCATGCCGTTCATAATGGCATTACGCAAATCTTCGTTAAACAAATCATTCAGGCCATTTGGCAACGCCCCATGATTCACGCACGACAACACGTCATTCATACAATTCGTGATGGTATAATCAGAATTTTTCACCCCACCATCAGGGCATTCTGGCGTTGGTTCTGGGTCTGGTTCGGGATCTGGTGTTGGAACATCAGGTTTTGGATTTGGCGTCGGTGTGGTCGGCACATCTGGCGACAAATTGCCCACAGAATTTATCGGCAATGTTGGCATTGTCGGCATACGCACGGTCGATGTCGATGATGTCGCGCGCACCGTATCATACGCCGCACGCCCAGTTGCCGCGGCATTTGCATCAAACGCGCCCGTCACAACCAAGCCCAAAACAGCGGTCGATAAACCAAACATTTTCAGAAAAATCTGCATAAAAAAATCTCCCTTTCTATCTGTGATATTATGCCATAAAAAACACCCAAAAAAAAGCATTTTTTAGACAATATTCACGCGCGCACAACGTATCTTGACAAATTTTATTTATTGTCTATAATTTATAGTATGCAACGCATACTTGATTTTTTGAAGAAACAAAAATACGTCATTATCTGGACGGTGTGCTATTTTTGCGTGGCATATGCCCTGTTCCGCATATTATTCGGCTTTGATATGTTGTCATACGCGCAATGGACACGTTTGGCAAATGCACAACTGCGCGGATTCGCAGGTTTCGTCTTTGGCATAATGATTTTAACACTGTTGCCACTGTACGCATCAACAACCGCAATTATCGTGCGCACAGGTGCACCGCTGTTTACAATTCCATTGCCAGCATTTCTGAAACGCGCGCCGGCCGCCGCGACCGCCACAGCCGATACGCCCACCGCCGCCGATGACGCGCCCGCGGCGCGCCCCCTGCCCGATGGGTTACCAATGGAATTACGCGCGGCGTATTTACGTGCGCGCAGCAACGCCGGCCGCGAACAGATATCGTCAGTCGACACACGCAGTGTTGACACCGCATCAAACATTCCACCGGCAATCGACACAAAATCCGCCATTGCGGAAATTATCGCCCCCACAACGCAACCCGCCACACCCGCGCAACCAGACACCGCCACGTCCGACAACGGCGCATTACCATTGCCAACCGACTTTGATTTAGGCGACGATTTTGACGATACTGACCTTGATTCAAACATTGCCGACATGGCCGCACCGGTATTTACCGAAATAAATTTTGACGACACGCCCGCCGCACCGACCGCACCCGCGCCAACGCCAAATGCATCAATCACCGAATATATGCACGACCATGATATAAAAATTATTGCAACCGATGGCGACATACTGATTACAGATAAACTGGCCATCGCCGTTCACGACGATCCAAATTTCTGGGTTGCCGAAGACGAGAATTGGTTTGCAACAGGCCAACAAAAAACATCACCTGTTTTGGAACTGGTGCGCGCCGCCGAAAAACATAATGTCAAACCGGTTCTGTACATGGGTGCAACGAATATTATGGATTTTGACCAGATGCGCGAAAAATGGACAGCCGCCGGCATTACGGTTATCACCCGTCCCGATGAATTACCAGAATAAAAAACGCCCAAACGGGCGTTTTTTATTTATTCATCAGAACTGAGTATCTGTACATGTTTCAACTGGTTCTTCCCATGTCTGGCAATATTTATTTCCAAACCATGGACGACGCGTCTTGGAACATTGTTGAACGCGAGTACATTTGTGACAATTCAGCGTATCCCATTCAAATGTTGCGGTTATCACTTCTTTGTAATTCCACTGATTCACCTGCTTTGTACCAACCAATTCACGCGAAACGGCGCCGTCATCACTGCCATTTGCGCTGTCCGAACCTGCGTTGGCACTCAGTCCGATACCCGCGACACCACCAGCAGCAACCCCTATCACAACAGCAGACGCACCACCCGTGAACGGAATCGCAACCGCGGCAGCCGCAACGGCAGTGGCCGCTAATACTTTACCAAACGCACCCTTTGGTGGATTTGCACTGCGTGGCAATGCCGCCCCTTCGGCAAAACTAGTACACGCAATACGCGCATTCTCGCGACGCGAATCCAACGAATTTTCGTTTTGCATTTCTGCAATACGTTCACCAATCGTTGCATAGTCCTGTAACATCTTGGTATTCAATTCATCATATTTTGCATAATAGTTTGCCTTGGCTTTCTTTAACGCAGACGTTGCAATCTTCATACGCATCTGTTGGGTCAGACCGGTAAAACGTCCCTCGTCTGAACCAAACGATGTACGATTGCGAATTACGCCTTCGTCTGTCTTGGTTGTACGTGTCAATCCCTGAACACGACGCCCAGTCATACAATATTGAACGGTTGGGTCGGCCTCGATAGTGGCAATCGCATTATTGATACCACGTTGCAAAACCGCCAGTTCAGATTTAACTTTTTCTTTTTGGGCGTCTGACATACCTGTCGCATCAATTTTCGACAAATAATCATCCAACGAAGACAAATTACCATTATCGTCAAAATCAATATTTTCCCAATAAATTGTTCCGTCCAAAACGCCCGCCAGTGGTGTCACCGCGCCCAGTTCACCCGTTGTAGACCCAGCAACGCGCCCCAATTCACTATCACGAATTTGTGACACATCTGTGCGACAATTTGAATAATCAATATTCATACTGTCGTCCGACGTACTATAATTACAAATCTTGTATTCCAGTGAACGACCACCCAGTCCGTCGTCCAGTGCCAGACCGTCACAGTTTTCGGTATCACCACAAACCTTGACCATGGCTTCGTCCGCCGCATTTTGACATTGGGTCAACATACTGTTATCAATATCTAACATAATACCTTGGGCAACACTGGACAGGTATTCATCCAAATCAGACGTATTACCTTTATATTTTTGAACGCACGCCGTCAACTTTTCTGTTGGACACATACGCACGATGGTATCGGTGTCCAGACCAACGCATTGCGCATAATCCTTGCCGCAACGATCCGCAGATTGCAGGCATTCTTTTACCTCTGTCGTGCACGCGTCAGCACGCATTGACGCCAGACGAGCAACAACGTATTGCCATATCTGAGACCCTTCGGCCTTGGTCGCAGACGACGCGTCAATTCCGCATGCATTCAATGGTATCTTGCACACATTTAACATCGTCTCTGGTCGCGACAGACACATATCGTATGAACCATCCGGATCATTTGGGTCAATCGTGTCCTTACACGCCTTTTGAAAACATTCTGATATTGTGCCAATGCAACTCTGGCGAATGTTGTTTTCTGCAATCAGTTCTGCACTCTTGACCTGGGGTGCAACCTCGCGCAAGAACGTGTCCCACACTTGGTCAGCGACCGCAACGCACTGTTTAGTAACGTTTTCACACAATGGCTTTTTCGCATACAGCGTGTCATACGTTGACGACGATATTTCTATCGTTGTTGTCGCGCCCTTGATAGAATATGTTGTAGATTTACCACGGCGGCTCTTGTTCACATTGGTGTTATCAGACGCCGCAACAGATGCACAGTTGGCAAAGTCACTGCCGCAACCACCGGTGTTTATCATACACTTTTTGAACTCGGTCGTGCATTGCCCTAAATCATATTTATTCGCATTGCGGTATTGTTCCAATGCCGCTTCGCGCATCGCCTGTTGCGCCGATGCCAATTTGTTCGCACTGGCGTTTTTCTGCTGCTTCAAACTGTTTTCATACGCACTGCAATCCGACTTTATCCGCTGCGAATACATCAGTTGCAACATCGACAGTTCACTGCCACATTCGGGCATCTGGGCAACACAAATGCTGTTTGCCGCACGGTACAACGCGTCGCCCGTTTTGCCATCAATGGAACTGGCCATGCTGTCCACCGACGACCAGATATCGTCATCAGAATCATCAATCGTCGTATTCCACAAATCCAAGTTCAATGACCGGCGCGCACTGGTTTTGTTATTTTCTTTGTCCAATGCGTCGACCACAGAATTTACATTCGCCATAACCGCGTCGGCGTCCGCACCCATTTCAATCTTTTCAACGCCGACCGTCGCCATCTGGTACGATTGCTGGTCTAATTTTTCAATTTCCGCCAACACAGAATCCAATTCCGCATTTCTGTCACTGCAAATACAACGTCCACCGTTGTCATTATCAATCATACAGAATGAATCCATGCAGCCGTCGTATTTCTGCTGGCATGCCTCGCTGACCACGACGTTCTTGGTCGCCGATGTAACCTTGGTTCCGCTGCTGATAACCTTTTGCGTTGTGCCTGCGCGTGCAACCACAGATGCCGTTCCCCCAGACGCAGACGTCCCACGCGAAACGGTCGTACGCCCCGCCGCGCCCGTGCGGCCCGATGTACTGGTTGTCGTTGATGCCGCAGGCGTTGCGCTGCGCGCGGATACCGCACTGCGTGCCGTGCTGGTCACAGTTTGGGTTGTGCCGGTCGCACCGGTACGCGTGCCACGCGGATTTGGCGCTTGCGCAGCATCGGCGGTGGTAAATAATCCCAACAATACAGCAGAAAAAACAAAAATTCTCTTCATTCCAGAAAACCCTTTCCTATTCATGCAATTTTAACACATAACGGCGGCTAAAAAAAGCGCATTTTTCCAACAGATATGAAAAAATTGCGCCCCAAACATTGACAATTTTATTTTTTGTATTATATAATAATGGGTAAAAGATAAACAGAGGGAATCAATCACATGAATAAAGAATTTTTGTCCGCATACACAATCACAAATGAAAATTGGCGTTGGGCACGTGCCCAGACCGCCGGTGCGCAAGACGTCCTGACCGTCGCAGGCAGCGGCGACCAGGCACTGACATACAAATTGACCGGCGCAAAAAATGTCGACACATACGACATCACAAAATGCGCGCATATGATTCAAGATATCAAGACAACCGCGCTGCAAATGATGCCACGCGACCAGTACACACAACTGATGCGCGAATTGCACTATTCGCACGAACCAATGAATTTGGTCAGTTTGGCGCACGTTATGAAACATATGCCCGCGGCGACCGTTGCCGAAATGCATGCAAACGCGGACAAGGTTGACTTTGGCGCGGGTTGCCCGATTGATTCATACCCCGAAAATCAGTTCACAGATGCCGAATACGCAAAACTGAAAACACTGGTGACCAAACCTTTCAATTTCATCAACAGCGATATTGCAAACCTGCATGCGAAATTGACCACAGAATATGATTTGATTGACATATCAAACATATTCGACTATGGCATGGACGGCACGGCACAGGCGAACATTCTGGGCAGCTTGATAAAGCACCTCCGCATTGGTGGACGTATTGTGTACCTGCCCCAGATGGCACAATATAAATATGATGGCATCAATATTCATACACATAACATGACACTGGCGCACCAGCAAACCATTGCCCCAACGCGCGGGCTTGAAATGGTTATATTCCAGCGCACACGATAAAAAACGCCCACACGGGCGTTTTTTTCAAAGTTCAAATACCAAAGTGCAAAGTTCATCCGTCTCCGCAAATGCTCCGCCGCGATAAAAATTTTGTGCGCTACGCGCAACATATATTATCTATGCTCTATTCTCTATGCTCTAAGAAAAACCCGCCCAATGGGCGGGTATAAAATAAATTATGTGAGGCGCATGGCAGCGTTCATTTCAGTTCCGACGTGTATTAGACATACACGAGGAACTGTGAACGCAACAGGCGTCCACAGAATTTATTTTATTTGCCGGTTGCGCGGCGTTTCACTGCAACTGTCTTCGTCGCTGTCGATGCTTTCGCGGCCTTTGGGGCTTCCTTTTCAACCTTGACGGCTGGTTTTTCGGCCTTGGCCTTTTTCGCAGGTTCTGCGTCTGTTGCTGTTTTTTCCGCGGCGTCGGCTGGTTTTACAACCTTTTTCGCGTTTTCATCACGATCAACCAATTCGATAATCGCCATTGGTGCAGCGTCACCATAACGGAAACCCGCCTTTAATACGCGAGTATAGCCGCCTGGGCGTTTGGCATAGCGTGGGCCCAAAACCGTGAACAGTTTTTTAACTGTGGCATCGGACGCATTGCCCAATTCTGCTGCGGTCAAACGACGGTTGGCAACCGTGTCATTCTTTGCGCGAGTAATCAGTTTTTCAACAACACTGCGCAAATCTTTTGCCTTTGGCAAAGTAGTTTTAATTTGTTCTTTTTCAATCAAGTTCTTCGCCAAGCCAGCCATCAGTGCTTTGCGTGCGTTTGTGTCGCGATTGAATGTGCGACCTGCTTTTGCGTGTCTCATCAGATTACTCCTTTATTTTTGCTTCTGCCCCAGAACACTGGGGATTGTTGAGACGCCACACCCTGATTTTCACCAGCAATGTGGGATTTGATATGCCAGAAAAATTCTTCACTCCTAGCATATCTAGAAATTAAATTGTGTGTGGTTATTGGAAGCGATTGACGGTTCGCAGTGTAGTTGACCTACATAAGAACCGGCAATCGCGACAAGAGCCCACAGAATTTAATTTAGAAAATTATCAGAACATGCCAGATGGTGATGTTTAGTGGTGTCGTAGTGTAGTTGACCTACATGAGACACCATCTAAACGCACCAGATGGCGTGCTATGGTAATTTTATTTGTAGGGGTCTTCGTACTTTTTGGCCAACTCCGCAATATTTTCAGGTGGCCAACCTGGTACTTCCATACCCAAGCCCAGACCCATGGCCTCTAACTGAACCTTGATTTCGTTCAAGGACTTGCGGCCAAAGTTCGGGGTTTTCAACATGTCGGCTTCGGTCTTTTGAACCAATTCGCCCAACCAGTTGATTTTGTCGTTCTTCAAACAGTTGTTTGCACGAACAGACAATTCCAATTCGTCAACATGCTTTAACAATTTTGGATCAAATGGCAATGCATCCTTGGCCTTTTCTTCTTCGGCTGGGGCATTGACCTGTGCTGGATCTTCGAAATTGATAAAGACAACCAACTGGTCTGTCAAAATACGCGCGGCAAATGCGATTGCATCTTCGGGCGAAACAGAACCGTTAGTTTTGACGGTCATTTCCAATTTGTCGTAATCTGTTGACTGACCAACACGTGTTTCAGAAACAGCAGTCGCGACGTTCAAAATTGGCGAAAAGATGGAATCAACAGGAATCACGCCCAGTGGCAGTCCGTCTGCGTGTGCAGATGCAGGAACGTAACCACGGCCGGTCGCCAATGTGATTTCCATATCCAAATTCGCGTTTTTATCCAGTGTGCAGATTTCAACGTCTTTGTTCATCACCTCTACACTGCCAGATGTTTCAATCATGCCCGCGGTAACAACGGCCGGCCCTTTGACTTTCAGGGTTGCCTTGTGTTGACCTTCGGTCAATGCTTTGAAATAAACACCTTTCAGGTTCAAGATGATGTCTGTGATGTCTTCGCGAACACCCTGCAAGCTGGAAAATTCGTGCTGAACACCGTCAATCTTGATATAGATTGGTGCGCAGCCCTGCAATGACGACAACAGTACGCGACGCAACGCCGTACCCAATGTCAGTCCAAATCCCTTTTCCAATGGTTCGGCAACCAGTTTTGCCAAATTTGGGTTATGTTCGTCAACCGTGATATTCAGCTTTTTCGGCTTAATCAGGGTCATCCAGTTCTTTTCAATCATATGATTTTCCCTTTGGTTTAGTTTATTATTTTCACCATTCGGTTCCGCAAAATTTCTTTCGCGCGTGCGTATTCTATACCCCGCCCCCCAAAAAGTCAATGATTTATTAGAATTTTCAATATTCTGCCGCCCCGTAAAAAAGGTTGACATACGGCACGCGCCACCGTATATTTCATGTCATAAATAACACAGGATTTAACATGAAACATATCGCAATTTTTGGCATCTTTGCCGCAATTTTGACCGCTGGTGCACACGCGTGCCCGTGCAGTGAAACAACAACCGAAACAACGTATGAATCTGTTCAGGTAAATACCGTTGAATATACCGACGACGTATACACCGCGCCACAGGTTGCGAAACCTGCACGCATTGGAACACCATGCGCACGTGTAAAATCATCTGCGGATTTGAACCGTGGTTGCGCCCGTCGCGCACCCGCAATGCGCCCAATTCGTGTCAAGAAATACACAGAGGTTATTGACCATTACCAAGAATATCAACCGGTTGTGCATTATGTGCCCGCCGGCACACACACCACCCGCCGTGTGATTGAATATTAAAAAACCGTCCCGATGGGACGTTTTTTTTCAAAACAATTCTTGGCGCAATGCGTGCACAGTGCCAGACATTTCGTTCAACAAATCGCGCACACGCGCACTGTCCAAAATCCGACACGGTGCAACGGGAAAATCATTTTCAAAGAATGCCAGCAACGATAATTCCAACGCGCGCGATATTTGGTACATACGAAATACAGATACAGCATTCTGGCCAGATTCATACTTTTGAATTTGTTGAAATGTTATACCTGTGCGCCGTCCCAATTCTTTCTGGCTGATGCCCATCATTTCACGCGCGCGTCGCATAAATTCCCCAAAGCGCGAATTAAACGCCCGTTCGTCCAAGGTTTTTGCAATATTCGCCATATGTCCCCCATAAAAAATAAACCACCAGAAAATTCAGGTGGTTGGAGGTTAAGAGCTAATCTCGTTGAGATAGTGTGCTTATTCAATATATTCGCAACCCTCCAACCCATGGTTGGAGTTTTTAACGTCCCTGCGGACGCAACGAGATTCGGGACTCTTACACCCCGCAACAGCAACCCGCCATTGCCCAACAATTTTACAATATTTTTCCATAAAACACAAGGGAAACAATCCACGCATTTCGGGTTGACGAATATGTGCTGCGCAACATCATCTACTGGATTGCCGCGCGTCGCTACGCTTGCTCGCAATGACAGAGTTCCTAGCTAGTGTGTCGCCTGCGGGCTAACGCCCTTGCCGCATCCTGCGCTTCGCTTGGATTCATTGCGAACGTAGTGAAGCAATCCAGTAATAAATAATATGTGCGCCGAATGGCGCACTATCTATTATCTATGCTCTATTATCTATGCTCTAAAAAACCGTCCCAATGGGACGGTTCAAAATTAAAGAGAACGGCATAGATGTACGCAGTGTGGCGAGTGCAGTGTACAAACGCTACATAAACGAGCCACACTGTGAACAGATATGTCGTTATATTTAATTTAGACGCGACGCACTTTCTTTGGACGGCAACCATTATGTGGAATGCGCGTTGTGTCTGTGATGGACTGAACAATCAAGCCAGCGTTGGCCAGACCACGAACAGCAGATTCACGACCCTGACCAATGCCACGCATCAGAACATCAACTGTCTTCATACCCATTTCGGCAACTTTCTTGCCAACTGCATCTGCGACGACGGTCGCTGCATACGGTGTGGACTTTCTTGCGCCCTTGAAATTATTTGCACCGGCGGTCGCCCATGTCAGCACAGCACCGGACTGGTCTGTGATGGTGATACGTGTGTTATTATTTGTCGCAACAACATGCGCGATGCCGTGCGATACTTTCTTTACAACTTTCTTTTTAGCTTTTGTTACTGCCATTTTATTTTTAACCTTTGTTAGATGTCTTCAAATAACTATCGTGTTATTCTCTACCTTATTTATCTGTGGATAAATTTAATAGAACGTTACAGATGTGAGATGGTGGGCGACGGGAGTGTACAAATGTTACATGACCAGAGCCCAACGCTCACAGATGTGGCGTTATATTAAATTTTATTTACCCTTGGTTGCGGAACCTGCAACAACCACACGTTTCCCCTTGCGAGTACGAGCGTTTGTCTGGGTGCGCTGACCACGAACCGGCAGACGATTACGGTGACGGATGCCACGGTATGTCTTTAAGTCCTGTAAACGTTTGATGTTCATTGCAACTTCGCGGCGGACATCACCTTCAACCTTGAAGTTCTGTTCAATGTAACTTGAAATTTTAACAACATCCTCGTCAGTCAAGTCCTTTGCGCGCAAACCATCTTTCAGGTTCAATGCCTTGCAAATCTGTGCAGATTTTGCCGGCCCGATACCGTGAATATAGCGCAGCGCAATTTCAATACGCTTTTCTGTCGGAATGTTAACACCTGCTATACGTGCCATTTTCTGTTTTCCTTTTTATTATTACCATGGGTTGCGCGTGGGCGCGTCCCTGCTCTGCTGTTTCCCCATGACCCTGCCGTCCAGAATCACAGGTATTTTATTTTGCCGTGTTATTTTATACACAACGCGGCAAAAGTCAAATCTTGTTTTGCGTTACCGCCAATATTTAACGGAAACGCCCCTTCTTGGATGCCGACTTGATAACACTGGTGTACTGTTTTGCCACCAAGTACGACTGAACCTGATTCATTGTATCCAATATAACACCCGCCACAATCAAGACACTGGTTCCACCAATCATCAATGGCATACCAAAGTGAGTATTCAAAATGATTGGCAATACGCACACGACAATCAGGTACAAAACGCCAATCGCCGTCGTACGTGATACAACCGCATCCAGATAATGAATTGTCTGTTCGCCTGGACGTACGCCTGGGATGTAACCACCCGCATTTTTCAGGTTGGTGCTGGTTTCTTCGGAATTAAATATCACCGCGGTTTGGAAATACGCAAAGAACGCAATCAAAATCGTATATGTGATAATATAAGACCATGTACCATACGTAAAGAACGCCATAACGTTCTGAACGATTAAATTCTCGCTCTGGACAAAGCGTTGAACAAATGCCGGCAGCATCATGATACTGGCGGCAAACACCGGCCCCATAACACCAGACATATTTACCTTGATTGGCAAATAAGATGCGTTAGTGTTCATAACACCGTTTGCCATAACCTGACGTGGGTACAGAATCTGAATACGACGCTGGGCCTGTTCAAAGAATGCAATCAACGCAATAATACCGATAACAAATGCAACAATCAGCATAATCATTGCTGGCGACATCTGGCCGACCGAGCCCAATGAAAATACCTTGGCCACACCCTCTGGGATTTGTGCGATAATACCCGCAAAAATCAACAGCGATGCGCCCTGACCGATACCGCGTGCGGTAATCTGTTCCGCTAACCACATAACGAACACAGTACCACCAACCAGTGCAATAATCGCCGACAATTCAAACGCAAATCCTGGGTTCACAACCGCCGCAACACCATTGACTGGTGCCATCAATTCCAGACCACGAACAACCGCCCATCCTTGAACAACGGCCAGAAATACCGCCAAATAACGTGTGTACTGGTTGATTTTAACACGACCAGATTCACCCTCTTTGCGTAATTCTGTTAAACTCTTGCTGGTGGCCGTCAACAACTGCAACACGATAGATGCCGAAATGTACGGGAAAATGTTCAGTGCCAGCACAGACATACGCGACAGCGAACCACCCGAGAACATATCAAACATACCCATCATGCCACTGCCCTCGCCCGTGAACAAGTGCAGCACCGCCGATGCATTTACCCCCGGCAATGGTATAAACGAACCAACACGATATACAATCAGCGCACCCAGTGTGAACAAAATACGCTTTTGCAAATCTGACAGGTTTCCAAAAAAATCTTTCAAGAATTTCATGCGTTGACCATTCTCAAATCAGACATGTACCCCACGATGTGGGGTACAAATATACGGATTAGTTATTTTTGATTGTGCCGCCTGCTTTCACAATCGCTGCTTCTGCGGCCTTGGACCACTTGTCAGCAACAACGTTTACAGACGATTTGATTTCGCCCTTGGCCAAAACTTTCAAACCGGACATTTTGCGGTTGATGATTTTTGCAGCCATCAGGGAATCAATAGTGATTGGGGATTTTGCATCAATCTTGCCGGACGCGATGAATTTTTCAATATCGCCCAAGTTGATTGTCACATATTCCTTGGCAAATGGATTGTTGAACCCGAATTTTGGGAAACGACGCAAAATTGGCATCTGACCACCTTGGAAAGTTGCCTGCTTGCGTGAACCGCTGCGGGATTTCTGACCCTTGTTACCACGGCCAGATGTTTTGCCATAACCCGACGCCATACCACGACCAACACGCTTTGTGTCACGACGTGCGCCGAAATTATCCATCAATGCATTCAGTTTCATAATTTTTTCCTTTTATCCTATGACTATCATATAGTCCTTTTTCGCATGCGGACAAGTGTTGTCCGCATACTCGGTTTTACTTTTCTTATTTTTCGACGATTTCAACCAAGTGAGAAACCTTGGCAACCATACCGCGAACGGCTGGTGTATCGCCCAATTCTTTGGTTTTGTCGATACGACCCAATCCCAATGCAGCAACAATCTTGCGCTGAGATTCCGGACGACCAACAATGCTTTTGACTTGCTTTACAGTTATCTTAGCCATAATTTTACTCCGTTTTTATCTGCGCCTAGATTATTTGTCTTCGGCTGGGCATTCGCATGCTGCTTCTTCAACTTTCTTGCCATCACGGCCAGCGATGATTTCAGCAACTGTTTTACCACGACGCGCGGCCACTGTCTTTGGCGAGTTCATTTTACCGAACGCCAAGAATGCAGCGCGAATCATGTTATTAGGATTGTTAGAACCCTGAGATTTCACAACGACGTCCTGAACGCCCAAGCATTCAAACACCGCACGCAACGCACCACCAGCAATGATACCAGTACCTGGGACTGCACTGCGAACAACCAATTTGCTTGCGCCGTATTTCGCGGAACTGTCGTGGTGCAATGTGCGACCTTCTTTCAGTGGGACGCGAATCATTTTCGCCTTGGCGGCCTTGGTTGCCTTTTGAACAGCGGACTGAACTTCCAGTGCTTTACCCTTGCCAAAACCAACACGACCGGCCTTGTCGCCAACCACAACCAACGCCGAGAACGACATATTGCGGCCGCCCTTTACGGTTTTGGATACGCGGTTGATGGAAACCAGTTTATCTACCAGGTTATCCGTCTGCAATTTTTTATCATCAAAACGTGCCATCTTATAACTCCGTATATTCCATTAAATTCTTACGCCGCCTGCGCGGATTGCTTCGCACAGTGCCTTTACACGGCCGTGATAGCGATATGCGCCACGGTCAAAGTAACAATTTTCAGCGATGCCTGCATCAACAACGCGTTTTGCAAACGCGGCGCCGACCAATTCCGCACCAGCAATATTCCAGCCCTTGCCCTGAAAATCTTTTTCTTTGGATGACGCAGCACAAATTGTGTGACCACGAACATCATCAATGGCTTGAATTTCAATATGACGATCCGAACGAAAAACCGACAGACGAATCTTGCCTGGATTCTTTCTTTTCAACGCACCGCGTGTTGCCAATGTGCGTCTTTCTTCACTAGACAAATGTTTCAACATTTTGTTTCCTTTTTTTCAACCCCCGTAACAGCGGGGATTACCCTATTTTATTATTTCTTTTTACCTTCCTTGCGGCGGATTGCTTCGCCCTTATAGAAGATACCTTTACCCTTGTATGGATCTGCCTTGCGAACCTTGTGAACCTTGTCCGCAAACTGACCGACCAAGCATTTATCGATACCCTTGATGCTAAATTCGGTTGGTGTTTCACCCATAACAACGGTCAAGCCCGCTGGGATTTCCATGATAACATCGTGTGAATAACCTGCAACCAAAACCAATTTGTTGCCAGAAACCGATGCTTTGTAACCAACACCCTTCATGTACATATCTTTCGAGAAACCGTCAGATACACCTTCGACTGCGCAGCGAACATTGCGGGTCATTGTACCCCACATTGCACGCGAAACTTTGTCTTCGGCGTCTTTTGGTGTAACGACAACGTGTTCGTCTTCGATTGCGACATGAACCAAGCCGGCATGTTTTGTATCCAAAGGCAATTTAATTTCGCCCTTTGGGCCCTTGACAACCAGAACGTCATCAACAATCGCCGCTGACGTACCGTCTTTCAATTTTACTGGATATTTTCCTGCACGAGACATAACTTCAATCCTTACTTCTAAATTAGATTACCTTGCACAGCACTTCGCCACCAACGTTCATCAAACGTGCCTTGTGATCAGTCATAACGCCATTTGGTGTGGAAACGATTGCGATACCCAGTCCGCCCATAACCTTTGGCATTTTTGCACTGCCGGAATAAACACGGCGGCCGGGTTTGGACACGACAGAAATTTCTTGGATTGCGCCATTGCCATTGACATATTTCAGTTCAACGACCAAATTGGCACGATGTTCGTCAATCTGTTCTTTGTGGAAATCTGTAATAAAACCTTCGTCTTTCAAGACGGTCAGCACTGCTGCACGCAGTTTGCTGTTTGGAACGGTGATTGTTTCTTTACCCGCATTCTGACCATTACGAATGCGTGTCAACATATCGCCGATTGGGTGTGATAATGACATCTTTTACTCCTTCGTTGCATGGGGCATATGCCCCCTGCACTTTTGTTTAACCCCTGCTGCATTGTCCACAACAGGGTTGTTTTTATTTTACCAACTGGACTTGCGTACGCCTGGCAATTTCCCTTCGGACGCCATTGTGCGCAACTGTTGGCGGCACAGACCGAACAAGCGAGAGAACCCGCGTGCACGACCGGTAACAGAGCAACGGTTATGCAGACGTGTTGGATTCGCGTTACGTGGCAATTTTGCCAATTTCTTCATCGCGTCCATACGTTCGTCTGGTGTTGCATTTACAGACATCTTCGCTTTGATCGCTTCGCGCTTTTTGGCATACTGGGCGACCATCTTTTCACGTTTTTTCTGTTTGTTTATCAACGCTAATTTAGCCATTTTTATACCTTTTTATTATTTCAAAACCAACGGCAAGCCGATTTTCGTCAGCAACGCACGTGCTTCGTCGTCAGTTTTCGCTGTTGTCGCGATGACGATGTCCATACCGCGAATTGCGTCAATTTTATCAACGGAAATTTCAGGGAAAATCAAGTGTTCCTTGATACCGAACGCATAGTTACCGCGACCGTCGAATTTGGATTTTGACAAACCACGAAAGTCCTTGACACGTGGCAATGCAACTGTAATCAGTTTGTCCAAGAAATCATACATTCTTTTACCACGCAACGTAACCTTGGTACCAATGGCCTGACCTTCGCGCAGACGATATGTCGCGATGGACTTTTTCGCATGTGTGATAACGGATTTCTGTGCGGCAATCGCTGTCAAATCAGCGGCTGCAGAATCCAATTTCTTTTTATCGCTAACAGCTTCGCCAACGCCCATGTTCAAAACGATTTTGGACAATTTTGGCACAGCATACTTGTTTGTATACCCAAATTCTTTGACCAATTCAGGTACAATTTCTTTTTCGTAAATTTCACGCAATCTGCTTTGCATTTTTTTATTCCTTACACTCTGTGTCCCCGTAACAGCGGGAACAGTTTATTCTTACAATTCTGCGCCTGACTTTTTGGCAACACGAACTTTCTTGTCGCCAGACATTTTATATCCAACGCGTGTTGCTTTCTTCGTCTTTGGGTCAACCAACGCAACATTAGAAACGTGCACTGGTGCTTCGCGATCAACGATGTGACCCGGCTGTTCCTGTGTTGGTTTGACATGCCATTTGTGGCGGTTTACACCTTCGACCACAACGCGAGATTCTGTTGGGCGCGCTTCCAGTACTTTACCTTTGACGCCTTTGTACTTTCCCGAAATAACTACGACTTCGTCGCCTTTCTTGATTTTCATATCTATAACCCCTTGTATATTATATAACTTCCGGTGCCAGAGATACGATTTTTTGAACATCGTATTTGCGGCGAACTTCACGTGCAATCGGCCCAAAGATACGTGTGCCAATTGGTTCAAAGTTGTTCTTGTTGATCAAAACAACCGCATTATCGTCAAAGCGGATAATAGATCCGTCCGGACGTTTTACCGGGAATTTTGTACGCACGATGATTGCACGCTGCACAGTACCCTTTTGTACTTTACCACGTGGAATCGCTTCTTTGATGGCGACGACAATTTTATCGCCAACTGTCGCATAGCGACGGTGTGAACCGCCCAAAACTTTGATGCACATCGCTTTGCGTGCGCCAGAGTTATCAGCGACCGTCATAACTGTTTCATTCTGAATCATAACTTTTTTCCTTGTCCTGCGCGCGGGGCAATCCCCCGCCGCTTTGTTATAGGGCCCGACTGTCCGCACATTGATAAAACAATGCCGACCTCAAAGACCCTGTCCGGCGGTATTAGTCAACGACCTCAACCGTTTCGTCCTTGGAAACGCCAACGCGCCCCTTGACCACCCAAGATTTTGTCTTGGAGATTGGACGATGTTCTTCGATCGCAACGATGTCACCAACCTTGTATTCGTTGTTTTCATCGTGCGCCTTGTACTTTTTGTTCTGCTTTACGAACTTGCCATACAGCGGGTGACGGAAACGACGTTCCACTTCGACGACAACTGTTTTGTCGTTTGCTGTACTTTTTACTGTTCCTTGCAGTATACGTCTTGGCATAACTTGTGTCCTTATACATTTGCCAGTGCTTGTTTTGCGGGCCTAATTTTACACTAAAACGCGCAAAACAGCAACTGATTCTTTGGTTTTATTTAACCGATTTCGGCATATGATAACTAAATTTTTAGAAATCTCAACAAAAATCGACAATTTTTTATTTTTTGTCCGCATTCAATTTTGTCTTGACGCGTGCGATTTCACGACGGGTCTGACGAATTACATGCGATTTTGGCAACTGACCAGCCACATGTTGAAAGCGTTGGTTCATTTGCTCTTTCTTCAAATCAGCCAGCTTGCTCTGCAATGCTTCGACTGTCAAAGATTCTTTTTCAACTTTCTTTTCTGCCATTTCATTGACCTTTTTGTGTGCGGTTATACTTAGTTCGCTTTACGTTCAACAATTTTGGTTTTAACTGGCAATTTCGCCGCCGCCAACGCGAACGCTTCATATGCGACTTCTGGTTTTACACCGTCGACTTCGAACATGATGCGACCTGGTTTAACACGGCAAATCCAATATTCAACCGCACCTTTACCTTTACCCATACGGACTTCGGCAGGTTTTTTGGTCACAGGTACATCAGGGAATACGCGAATCCACAATTTACCCATACGACGCATGTGACGTGTGATGGCGCGACGCGCCGCTTCGATCTGACGCGCTGTAACGCGTTCTGGTGTCATGGCTTTCAGTCCAAACGAACCAAATGCCAGTTCGCTGCCGCCTTTGGCGACGCCGTGAATACGGCCTTTGTGCTGTTTGCGAAACTTTGTTTTATTTGGCATCAACATAATAAACTACCTTTTATTGCTTTTGCTAATTTTTGTTTTCCCCGACACCATATAGATGCCGGCAAAAATTACTTGTTTCTCTTTTCGCTGCTGCCGGCATATTCAGTTGGGCGTGCCATTTCAGAAGCCAGCTTTTCTTTATTTACGACGTCCCCAGTGTAAATCCAAACTTTCACACCGATAACACCGTATGTTGTTTTCGCCTGAATTGACGCATAGTCAATGTCAGCACGCAATGTGTGCAGAGGAATACGACCTTCGCGGATTTGTTCGCTGCGGGCAATTTCCGCACCGTTCAGACGGCCGCTGCACATAACTTTGATACCCTGTGCACCTGCTTTCTGGGCGTTTTGAACCGCCTTTTTCATTGCACGCTTAAAGGAAACACGACCTTCGATTTGCTGTGCAATATTCTGTGCAACCAACTGGGCATTCAGATCCGGACGACGAACTTCGTAAATATTTACGACGACCTGATCATTCTTGACCAATTTTTTGATATCATTACGCAATGTTTCGATATCAGCACCATTTTTACCGATAATCATACCCGGACGAGATGTGTGAATTGTCACAACAACTTTCTTGGCAAAGCGTTCAATAACAACCTTGGCCAAACCGGCTTTCTTCAACTTCTTTTCGATAAATTTGCGAATTTTGATATCTTCGGCCAACAGGTTCGCATAGTCCTTTTTGCCAGCCATCCAGCGCGAGTCAGTAATCTTGTTGATAAATTCGCGCAACGAGATTGGTGATACTTTCTGTCCCATCTTTTGTTTTCCTTAGTTTGTGGCAAGTGTTCTTGAAACCATATAGGTTTTATTCAGGGTTGCCCCATACCACGTGCCACGGTTTTATTATTTTGCTTTCTTTGCAGTTTTTTCTGCTGTTTTTTTCGCAGGTGCTGTACCTGATTCCAAAACGATTGTCAGATTTGAAAATGGTTTCAAAATCGGACGTGCGCTGCCACGTGGGCCGGCCATGATACGTTTCATTGTCAACGCTTTACCACACCAAATTTCTTTGACGTACAGAGAATCTGCCGACAGATTTTTGTTGTGTTCTGCATTTGCAATCGCGGAAATCAAAGTTTTCAAAACTTCGTCAGATACGCGTTTCTTCGAAAATTTCAAGACATCGATTGCACGTTCAACAGGCAAACCACGAACAGTGTCGCAAACCAGATTCAGTTTCTGGTGGCTGACGCGGATCATTTTGTTGAATGCGCGAACCTGATTATCTTTAATTCCATATCTTGCTGTTGTCATAACTATAACCTTATTATTCTTGCGGATTCCATATAGAAATCATTATTTCTTGGCTGCCGCGGCCTTTTTATTTGCCGCATGACCTTTGAACGTGCGTGTCGGCGCAAATTCACCCAATTTATGACCAATCATATCTTCTACGATTGAAACTGGAATAAATTTATTACCATTGTGAACTTCAAAAGTCAGCCCAACCATTGGTGGCACGATTGTGCTGCCACGAGACCAAGTTTTAATTGGTTTACGGTCATCTTTTTCGTTCGCCGCCGCGGTCTTTTTCAAGACAGATGGGTGAACATAAGGACCTTTCCAAACTGAACGAGACATCAATTACTCCGTTTTTCTTATGTCCCCTGCACCATATAGATGCAGGGCTATTTATTATTTCTTCTTTGCCAAATGTCTGCTGCGGATAATCATCTTTGCAGTACGTTTGTTGCTGCGGGTACGATATCCCTTGGCTGGAATACCAGTACGCGACACAGGTTCGTGGCCCTTGGAATGACCATTACCACCACCCATTGGGTGATCGTTCGGGTTCATCGCCATACCGCGAACAGATGGACGGATACCCAACCAGCGTGCGCGACCGGCCTTGCCCAAATTGACGTTGCGTTGATCTGGGTTAGAAACGCTGCCAACTGTGGCCATACAATCGGAATGAACCTTGCGCAATTCGCCGCTGTTCATTTTAATCTGTGCATAAACACCGTCTTTACCCATCAACTGAGCATAGCAACCCGCGCTGCGCGCCAACTGGCCGCCAGCACCTGGTTTCAGTTCAACGTTGTGCACGATTGTACCGATTGGCATATTCTTCAATGGCATCGCATTACCTGGTTTAATATCTTCACGAATGCCAGAAATAACAGTATCACCGACCTTCAAATCACGTGGTGCCAAGATATAAGAACGAACACCATCTTTGTATTCAATCAATGCGATGAATGCGGTACGGTTAGGATCGTATTCCAAGCGAACAACAGTTGCTGGAACACCTGTCTTTTTACGATTGAAATCAATCAAACGATATTTACGTTTGTGACCGCCACCTTGGTGCATAACGGTTACGTGACCAAAGTTGTTACGACCACCCTTGGATTTCAAACCAACAGTCAATGCCTTTTCAGGCGCGCCGCGATGCAAACCACTGCGGTCAACCTGGGTCAAACCACGTGTACCCGGGGTCATTGGCTTATAGTGCTTTAATGCCATTTTTTTCTTACCTTTGTTTCTGTCAGGGCAATAACGTCTGAACTGCTCTCAGATTATCTGCCCTGACGATTTTTCTTTGTTACTTATGCGTTTGCCGCCAAATCCAATTTTGCATCGGCTGGCAAAGACACATATGCTTTCTTTACAGTGCGTTGTGTACCGCTGGCGCGACCACGGAAGGATTTAACCTTGCCCTTGGCAACAACAATGTTGACCTTGGTTGGTTTCACATTGTAAATCGCCTGAACTGCGCGTGCAACATCTTCTTTGGTTGCATTTGCAGCAATTTCGAACGCAATACCATTGCTCTCGGACAGTTTCGCTGTCTTTTCCGAGATTATCGGACGACGCAGTATATCATAAATACCGGCGGTCGCAACGATTTTCTTTTCTGCTTTATTTTCTGCCATTTCATTGACCTTTTATTAAATTATGCCAATCTTGCTTCTACCGCTTTGACTGCGTCAGCTGTCAAAACCAATTTATCGTGGTTCAAGATGTCCAAAACATTCAAACCAATCGTTGGCAACGCATCGATTTTTGCGATGTTCGCCGCAGATTTCTTGAAGTTTTCGTCCAATGCATCTGCGCCAACAAACAATGCAGAATCCCAACCCAGTTTTTTCAACTGCTTTGCGAATGCACCTGTCTTTGCATCTGCCAATTTTTCAGAATCGATAACAACCAAAGCACCGTCTTTGACCTTGGATGACAAAGCCATCTTCAAGCCCAAGCTACGGATTTTCTTTGGCAAATCGATAGAGTGATCACGGACGACTGGGCCATGAACAACACCACCGCCACGCATGTGAACATTGTATTTTTCACCCTGACGTGCGTTACCTGTTTTCTTTTGTTTGAACGCTTTTTTACCGCTGCCTTCGACATCAGATACAGTTTTCACTGCATGTGTGCCGGCACGGGAATTTGCACGCTGCCAAGTAACAACTCTGTGCAAGATGTCTGCGCGTGGGTCCAAACCAAAGATGCTGTCGGCCAATTCAACATTGCCAACTGCTTTGCCATCAAAATTTATAACTTCTATTTGCATTTTAATTCACCTTAATGTTGACCCATTGTTATTCCGCAACTGTTTCTGCTGCATCGGCGGCAACTTCTGCTGCTGGTGCGCTTGTCTGTGCAGTTGGAACTGGCAAATCTTTGTTTTCTTTTTTAACCGCATCGGTAACCAAAACAAATGTACCGTTTGCGCCTGGAACTGCGCCTTCGACGAAAATCAAGTTTTCGGCTGCATCTGTTCCAAAGACCTTCAAGTTCTGAACAGTAACCGTTTCATTGCCCATCTGACCGGCCATCTTTTTGCCTTTCAGAACGCGGCCTGGCCATTCACGCATACCAGTACCACCCAATGAACGATGTGCTTTCAAAACACCGTGTGTCGCTTCCTTACCACCAAAGTTGTGACGTTTCATCGCACCTTGATAGCCCTTACCCTTGCTTGTCGCTTGGACATCAACGAATTGACCGGCAACAAAATGAGACGCAGACAACTGTGTCCCTGCTGGGATAACACATTCGTCCGATACGCGGAATTCCACCACTTTGCGATACGGCTTTACCCCTGCTTTTTCCGCTGCAACCGCCTGTGGCTTTGCAACATGTTTTGCCTTGGCTTCGCGCATACCCAAAATATTCGCGACATAGCCGTTCTTGTCCTGCGTGCGATTTCCAATGACAGCACAATCGCCCACAGACAGAACTGTTACTGGGTGCGCTGCGCCGGCATCATCATACAGACGCGTCATTCCTATTTTTGTTGTTATTAATCCGCTACGTTTCATTTTTTTGCCTTTTATTTTGCCAGTAGGTCGAAGCGTTTTTGTTCAGAATCCAAAACACTCGACGCTAACAATTTTACTTACTCAATTTTTACAATTTAATTTTTACATCAACACCAGACGCCAAATCCAACTTCATCAGGGCATCAACTGTCTGAGGGGTTGGGTTGACAATATCGACGACCGCTTTGTGATTGCGGATTTCGAATTGTTCACGCGATTTTTTATCGACGTGTGGGGAACGGTTGACTGTAAATTTCTGAATCAATGTTGGCAAGCGAACTGGCCCAACGACGTCTGCGCCTGTGCGCTTTGCCGTTTTTACGATTTCATCAACAGAGTCCATCAATACGCGATGATCAAACGCTGTCAATTTGATTCGAATTTTAGATGCAGGTACCATTTGTTCGTTTTCCTTATGTTTGTTCGGGCCGGTAATCACTGGCGTTTGTATATCCAGTTACACCGACCCGTTTATGTTGTTATTTGTTGATCTTTGATACAACACCAGCGCCAACTGTGCGTCCGCCTTCACGGATAGCAAAGCGACGGCCTTCGCTCATAGCAATAGGTGCAATCAGTTGCACAGAGATACGAACGTTATCGCCTGGCAGAACCATTTCTTTGTCTGCTGGCAATGTGATTGTACCAGTTACGTCTGTTGTGCTGAAGTAGAACTGAGGACGATAGTTGCTGAAGAACGCTGTGTGACGTCCACCTTCTTCTTTCGTCAAGATATAAACTTCGGCTTCAAATTCTGTGTGTGGTGTGATAGAACCTGGTTTGCAGATAATCTGACCGCGTTCTACATCTTCTTTCTTTGTACCACGCAACAGCAAACCAACGTTATCACCAGCTTCACCTTGATCCAACATCTTGCGGAACATTTCTACGCCGGTAACTGTTGTTTTCTGTGTTGGACGCAAACCAACGATTTCGCATTCGTCGCCAACTTTGACTGTACCAGATTCGATACGGCCTGTAACAACTGTACCACGACCTGTGATCGAGAATACGTCTTCGATTGGCATCAAGAATGGTTTGTCAACTGGACGTTCTGGCATTGGGATGTATTCGTCCAATGCCTTCAACAATGCATCGATGGATTCTTTGCCCAAACCGTCGTTCTTGCCTTCCAATGCGGAAACAGCGGAACCACGAATAATAGGTGCTTTGTCGCCATCGAAGTCATTTGCAGACAACAATTCACGAACTTCCATTTCAACCAATTCCAACAATTCAGGATCGTTCGCCAAATCGCATTTGTTCAAATAAACAACGATTTTTGGAATACCCACCTGACGTGCCAACAAAATGTGTTCACGTGTCTGAGGCATTGGGCCGTCTGTTGCAGCAACAACCAAGATTGCACCGTCCATCTGGGCCGCGCCGGTAATCATGTTTTTAACATAGTCCGCGTGTCCTGGGCAGTCAACGTGTGCATAGTGACGGTGTTCTGTTTCATATTCAACGTGTGCGGTGTTGATTGTGATACCACGTGCACGTTCTTCTGGTGCGTTATCGATTTTATCAACGCCTTTTTCTTTATCGGCGCCGACACCATAGTAATGAACGATAGCAGCAGTCAATGTTGTTTTACCGTGGTCAACGTGACCAATAGTACCAACATTAACATGCGGTTTGGTTCTTACGTACTTTTCTTTTGCCATAGTTTTTTCTCCTTAGGCTTGGCTTGTTAAATGATTTCTGACTTTGATTTCCGGTTATTATTTGGATTTCACGCCTATATAATAAACCAGAAATCAAAAATCACAATCTTTTTTTATTTTTTTATTTCGTCAGCTTTTTGATAACTTCATCTGCGACGTTCTGCGGTACTTCGGCATAGTGCGACAGTTCCATATACGGATTTGCACGCCCCTGTGACAAAGAACGCAATGTCTTGACGTATCCGAACAGATTAGCCAACGGAACATAGGCAGAAATCAACTGGTTACCAAACTGAGTTTCAATGCCATTGATTTGTCCGCGGCGGCTGTTCAAGTCACCGATAATGTCACCGACGTATTCTTCCGGTGTGTTGACCGAAAGCTTCATAATCGGTTCCAGCAACTTTGGCGATGCTTTTTTCATGGCTTCGCGGAAGCAAGCACGCGCCGCAATTTCAAAGCACAATACGTTGGAGTCAACTTCGTGATATTTACCATCAACCAACGTTGCCTTGAAATCCACTGTCGGATAGCCAATCAGAACACCTGTCTGTTGGGCTATCTTCAAACCCTTTTCAACGCCAGGGATGTATTCTTTTGGAATAGCACCACCGACAATTTTGTTTTCAAATTCATAACCTTTGCCTGGTTCCAATGGTTCGAATTCGATTTTAACCTGTGCGTACTGACCCGAACCACCCGACTGTTTCTTGTGGGTGTATTCTTCGGTAACTGCCTTGCGGAATGTTTCACGATATGCAATACGTGGTTCGCCAACGTTGACGTCAACTTTGAATTCACGCAGCAAACGATCAACCAAAATTTCCAAGTGCAATTCGCCAACACCAGCCAAAATTGTCTGACCAGATTCTTCGTCAACCGATACGCGGAACGAAGGGTCTTCTTTGGCCAATGCCTGCAAGCCCAATGACATCTTTTCAATGTCGGCCTTGGTTTTTGGTTCAACCGCAATACTGATAACAGGTTCTGGAACGTGAATATTTTCCAAGATGATTGGATTCGCTTCATCACACAGTGTATCACCTGTGATTGTTTCTTTCATACCGACCAATGTGATAATGTCACCGGCCGATGCTTCTTTGATTTCTTCACGCTGGTTAGAGTGCATCAACAACATACGACCAACACGTTCACGTTTGTCACGGTTAGAGTTATAGATGTACGAACCCGATGTCAATTTACCAGAATAAATACGAATGAACATCAAGTTCCCAACGAATGGGTCATTTGCAACCTTGAACGCCAGTGCTGCGAATGGTTCGTTTGCACTTGGGTGACGTTCGATAACGGTCGTCTTGTCCATCTTTGTCCCCTTGATAGCAGGAACGTCCAATGGGCTTGGCAAATAGTCAACAATCGCGTCCAACAGTGGCTGAACACCCTTGTTCTTGAATGCTGTACCACACAGAACTGGGTTAAAGTTCTGGGCGATTGTACCCTTGCGAATCAGTTTTTTGATTGTGGCGATGTCTGGCTTTGTACCTTCCATGTACGCTTCCATAATATCGTCGTCCAATGTCACAACTTCTTCAATCAGTTTGTTGTGCAATTCTTCGGCTTTTTCGCGCAATTCTTCTGGAATTGGTTTGATGTGAGGATCTTTGCCCAAGTCATCTTCCCAAACAATGGCACGCATTTCAACGACATCGACAACGCCGCGGAAATCAGATTCTGCACCGATTGGGAAATTGATAACCAATGGGTTTGCACCCAAACGTTCACGAATCATATCAACACAGCGGAAGAAGTTACCACCAATACGATCCATCTTATTGATAAAGCAAATACGTGGAACGTTATAGCGGTCTGCCTGACGCCATACTGTTTCTGTCTGGGGCTGAACACCGGACACGGATTCAAATACTGCAACAGCACCGTCCAAAACACGCAGGGAACGTTCTACTTCCATTGTAAAGTCCACGTGTCCCGGGGTATCAATCAGATTGATACGGTGATCACGCCAAAAGCATGTTGTTGCCGCAGATGTAATTGTAATACCACGTTCTTGTTCCTGTTCCATCCAGTCCATCGTCGCGCCACCATCGTGAACTTCGCCGATTTTATATGTTTTGCCTGTATAGAAAAGAATACGTTCTGATGTTGTTGTTTTACCCGCGTCAATATGGGCCATAATGCCGATATTGCGGTACATATGTAAAGGAGCGGTTTTTCCGACTGACATAGATTCTTTCCTTATTTCTTTGTCTTGTGTTTAATCCGATTATGTTTATTCCGATATAATTACCAGCGGAAGTGTGCAAATGCCTTATTGGCTTCTGCCATCTTGTGAGTATCAATCTTTTTCTTGAACGCCCCACCCTGACCGGACAAAGCATCACGCAATTCGCCGAACAAGCGATCTTCCATTGCGCGTTCGCCACGTTTGCGTGCGAACATAACCAACCAACGCAACGCCAATGTCTGCTGACGTACAGGACGAACCTCTACTGGAACCTGATATGTCGCACCGCCAACACGACGGCCCTTGACTTCTACAGATGGTTTCAATGCATCTACGGCTTCCAAGAAAGCAGCCAATTCATCACCGTCTTTTGCGACTTTTTTCAGTTTTTCTAATGCACCGTAAACGATATTTTCGGCAACTTCTTTCTTGCCGTCCCACATGACTACATTGATACATTTTGCAACAACCAGATTATTGTACTTGGAATCTGGCAGAATTTCACGTTTCGTTGCACTTTTACGTCTTGACATTTTATATTTCCTTTTATTTCTTCGTCTGTGCCTTTCACAGATTACTCACGCCGGTTGCCCCGCGTGTTTTTGGTTAGTTTTATCTAATTATTTGCCGGCCTTGGCACCGTACAAGGAACGACCCTGCTTACGGCTGTCAACACCCTTGGTATCCAGAACACCACGGATAATGTGGTATTTAACACCAGGCAAGTCCTTTACACGGCCGCCACGAATCATAACAACGCTGTGTTCCTGCAAATTGTGACCTTCGCCAGGAATGTACGCGGTTACTTCGCGACCATTGGCCAATTTTACACGTGCAACCTTACGTTGCGCCGAGTTAGGTTTCTTAGGTGTGGTTGTGTACACACGTGTGCAAACACCACGCTTCTGCGGAGCTTCCATCATATCAGGGGCTGTGGATTTCACAACGACCTTTTTACGAGGTTTCCGAATCAGTTGATTTACTGTTGGCATTCAAAATCTCTTTGTTTGTTCTTGCTTTTTTGGTCTGCACAAAACCTGCCACCAGATTTATTTCAACGGCACGCCGCTGATTATAAACCTGCTAAATGTCGCAGTTTTCTGTGTTTTTCTCTTTCCTTGTTTACACGGAAAGCCAGTACACTATAACCATACCGCCCCGAATTGTCAAGAAATATTCTTTAACAAACATTGAAAAAACGCCTGATTTTAAGGGCTGACAGAATTTTATCAAATGACAAAAACATAGTTAGTACAAACATGTTATTAGACAAAGAAATAATACGGCAAAAAATTAGAATTTAACCGAAAAACTGACACCCAATTTCCAATAATCGTCATAGTCCATCAAATTATTGTCGGCGTCCTTGGTTTCAAAATGATATTTTACATATGGATTGACCGATGCGGCGGTCGACAGGTTATATACGGCCTCGGCACTGACCGAACGATTATATATTGTTTTGGGACGCGAAATTTGCAAAAAATCATAATCAAAGCCCAAAATCGCGGCGATATTTTGAAAAAAGTAATACATTATCTGTGGCGAAATTTTTATATTCCAGAAATTTCCGTCATCATCCATTACAAATTGTGGTGATACCTTGACCGACCATTGTGTGCGCGACCAGCGCACACCATGCAATCGCATATCTAATATTACATTGTTGCGACCATATCGGACGCCATCGGTCGCCCGTTTTGTCCATGCGGGGCCGTATGCCACGCCGGCCTCGAATTTCAATGGGGGCGTTGTCCATATTTTATATAATGCCCCGATTTGCATATCGGAATAATCGTTATCTGTACTGAATTGCACAGTAAAAAAGTCATTAGGACTGTAATCCAATGTCAAACTGGTTTCATGTATACGACCGGCGGAAAAATCAGTTTGCGAATGCCCATCGCGGGCCCGTCCCGTAACAAAGGCCGCCCCAAAATGTGCCGAAAATTCGCCGGACTTTACAATGCGGCTGACATCGCCGACATCGGCGCGCGATGCCGCACATACGCCGATAATCAACAAAATTCCCAAAAAAACGCGCAACCTGACCATCTTGGCCATTATGGTATCGCCAATGCCACCACGCGCACAACAGGACGAAAATCAAACAAAAGACCCGCGCAATCTGCGCGGGCCCATATTTGTTCCAATTAAATATTAGAACTGTGCACCGAATTTAGCACCAAATGTGAAACCAGCATCTGTTGACCATTCGCCTGCGCCAGTGTGGGACATTTCACGTCCAACATATGCGCCAACAAATGTGTTGTCACAGAAGTTATAGTTCACACCAACTGTGCCTGTCCATGTGCCGGCATTTTCAACCTTTGTGCCATTTGGCGATTCGTCATCGGCGATACCGGTGTATTCAACACCACCAACCAATGCCCAGTTGTCGTCCAATGCCAGGAACCCGTCCAAGCCCAAACGAACCTGGTGAATGCCATCGTCATTCCAGTTAAAGGATTCGCTGTTGACATAGTCCATAGCAACGTGACCAGCCAACGTCAGGTTACCAAATTCTTTGCCAACCTGTGCACCAACTGTCCACTGGTAAGTTGTTACGTCTTTGTCCAAGAATGAAGCACCATATGGCAGAACACCATACAGACCATAAGAACCCATTACATCAACAGCCCAACCACTCTGTTCAAATACGCGATAGTTTGCGCCGATACCAAATGTATCAATGCCGGATTTATCGAACCAGTTGCTTTCTGATGCAGACAATTCCATACCAATCGCTAATTTATCTGTAACACCGTAAGCCAATTCTTCGGTCGCGTCCCAATCACTGGTTGATTTGGAATGAGATTCCAACCCAGTTACGCTGTATGCCTGACCCTGCATAGGACGATACAACGGATTATCGTTTATCGCCGCAGCAGACGCTGCTGAAACTGCGAATACAGCCATCAAGGAAGTTAAAGCTAATTTTTTCATCATATATCCTTTCCCTTTTGTTAAAAGAACACTAGATTTGACTGTCTAGTTACCTGTATTGTACCTTGAATTTATACCTATATTCAACCGTAAAGATTTTTGCACACACCCCGAAAATATGCTATAATACGCGCGTTCGCGATTCGGAAAAGATTCACAAGATATTGATAAAACGCCCAGATTTCTGGGCGTTTTGTTTAGTATTTCACAAATGATTACACGGCATCAAATTCATTAAAAAATTTAATGAATGACAGTATTTCTATTGTCCATTACGCAATTTTTTTATCGCGCGCCAGTCAGCGTGATTTCGAATATGTTCATCGTACGAATTTGCAAATTTGTGTCCGCCACGGCCATCTGCGACAAAATACAGATAGTTAGTTTCCGCCGGACGCAGTACAGCACGAATCGCCGCCTGACCAACATTGGCAATCGGTGCTGGCGGCAGACCGCCATGGGTATATGTGTTATACGGGCTGTCCACGCGCAAGTGCCCACGCAGTAATGCCGCACCCTGCATATCACCCAAACCATTCGTCAGCGCATAAACCACGGTTGGATCGGCCTGCAACCGCATATTTTTGCGCAGACGGTTCAAATACACACTGGCCACAATCGGCATTTCCGATTCGCGCGGGGTTTCTTTCTGGACAATCGATGCCAACGTCACAACATCATTCCAGCTGTGCAACGGTGACGGCATAATGCGCCCCGCATGCGCCCACGCATCTTCGATTCCGGACATTTTCTTGCGCGCCAGTTCCAACACCGCCAATCGCGATGTACCGGTTGCCACGCGATACGAATCGGGAAATATATCACCATCATGCAAATCACATACGGCGTCACTGCGCCCTGCCCCGCATTCAACACCCCCCGACAGGTCGGCCTGCGCCCGCAACAGTTGTTTGATTTGTTTGATGGTCAGCCCCTCTGGTATAACAACGACGGTGGCGGCAACATCACCCGTTGCAAACATATGCGCCAAACGCCACACACTGGTGCGACGCGGTATGTCATAACGCCCCGATTGAATTTTGCCCCCATGCATGCGCACCGCAAACTTGAACGCATCAGGTGATGAAATCAAACCATCGGCATACAGTGATGCTGCAACCGACGACACCGACGCCCCGCGTGCCAACGTAAACGTTGTGGCGTTGCGAATCGGTGACTTTATACCAAACGAATACAGACACCCAACGATTACCAGCGCAGCAATCGTCAGCCCCATTTTCGTCAAGTCATTAAAACAACGTCGTCTGGTTCGTTTCATCACAAATCCGCTATTTTTCTTCGTCCTTGCCCAAAATAGTGGTTTTTATTGGGTCAATCAGTGTGTTTTTCGTGCTGTCAATGGTACGTATCAGCGCGCGTTTAATTTTACCACTGATGGTCATTGGCAAACTGTCCACAAACTCAATCACACGCGGACACTTGTACGGTGCGGTACGATTACGAACATGCTGTTGTAATTGCCCTTTCAGAAATTCAGTTGGCTGAAAATATTTATTCAGGACAATCGTTGCCTTGACCGCCATACCACGCGACGCATCTGGAATACCGGTAACGGCGACCTCGCGCACGGCAGGATGTTCTATTAAAACAGATTCTACTTCGAATGGGCTGACGCGATACCCAGATGTTTTAATCAAATCATCATTGCGTCCCACAAACCAGAAATAACCGTCTGAATCACGATACGCAACGTCACCCGTGTGATAGAACCCGTCACGGAACGCCGCCGCGGTCAATTTTTCCGCATTGTGATACCCCTTGAACAATCCTAATGGTTTGCCATTCTTTAACGAAACACAGATTTCGCCAACGGTGTCATCTGGGACAGGACGGCCACGTTCGTCCAACAACTGAATGTCCCAACCGGCGGCGGGCATACCCATGCTGCCTGGTTTTGGTTCAATCCATTCATTGGTAAACAACATAACGCACGTTTCGGTTTGTCCGAACCCTTCGCGCAGTTTAATCCCCGTCTGTTCCAAGAATTTATAGTACACCTCTGGATTCAGTGCCTCGCCCGCGATATCAACTTTGTTCAGTGACGACAAATCATATTTGGACAAGTCGCCATGTATCAGCATCTTGTACGCAGTCGGTGGTGCACAGAACGACGTCACGTGATTTTCCGATACAGCCGTCAGCAAATCATGCGCCGTGGCAATTCCTGAATAGTCATACACGAACACAACCGCGCCCGCCATCCATTGACCATACATCTTGCCCCATGAACATTTTGCCCAACCAGATTCAGACACCGTCAAATGAATATCACCATCACGCAAACGCTGCCAGAATATGGCCGTATTGATGTGCCCCAATGGGTATGTGTAATCGTGCGCAACCATCTTGGGTAAATCGGTTGTACCACTGGTAAAATAAATGACCATCGTGTCGCTATTTTCATTTGGCACGCGCGCAAATTCTGTCGACTCTGTCGTAACAGCGCGGGCGATTTCTTCGTTTGAAATCAACTGCACCGCAGAATCACCGATTGCGGCCTTTATTTCGCCCATAACCGTACCATCATCAAATGCGATAATTGTACCAACACCCGCCGTATCAATACGATACTTGATATCTTCGGCCTTTAACTGGTTGGTCGATGGAATTGGAATCGCCCCCACCTTGTGCATGGCCATCATCAGAACCCAGTATTCCCAGCGACGACGCATAAACAATAATGCCGTGTCACCTTTCTTCAAACCACGCGACGTCAAGAAATTTGCAACCGAATTAGACATCAATGACAAATCACGAAAAGTGAACGTCTTTTTTTCACCCAAATCATTTGTCCACAACAACGCGACCTTGTCCGGATCTTCGGCGGCGATAACATCTATAACATCATATGCAAAATTAAAATTGTCTGGGACATGCGGGACAGCATTTTTACGATAATCCTCATAGCTGTCGAATTTGTCCTTTGACAAAAAACGTAAAGCAAACATAATTTTTCCCTTTCTTTGATACCTGATAAAATATGGCAAAATTTTTGACATTTACAAGTATAAAAGCGAAATAAAAACTGTTGCTTTTTAAGCGTGTTCGTTGCATAATCTGCACCGTTCTATAAAAACACAGTCGTTTTCGGAGTGTAGCTCAGCCTGGTAGAGCGCTACGTTCGCCCGTCTGGCCGGTTGCACTGCAACCGCCGCAGCCGCGGTTCAGCGGCAAGGACGCAAGACGGAGCGTCGCGGCGTAGCAAAGCGAAGCCGGACAGTAGCAAAAAATTTCTTAAAATGTATTATGTGTATATTTTAGAAAGTATCAAAATCCCCGAACATTTTTATGTTGGTTATACCAGCGACTTGCGCATACGTCTCCATGAACACAACAGTGGTGCATGCAGATACACAAATATGTACAAACCATGGAAACTAAAAGCATATTTTGCATTTGATAAAAAAGAAAAAGCCGAACATTTTGAATCTTACCTGAAAACACATTCAGGTCGTGAATTTCAAAAAAAGTATTTGTAATTTTGGAATCAAAGGTATAGTATGACGGCATTCGGAGTGTAGCTCAGCCTGGTAGAGCGCTACGTTCGGGACGTAGAGGTCGCTGGTTCGAACCCAGTCACTCCGACCAAAATAAAAGACACCACTTTTGTGGTGTTTTTTGTTTTGCACGAATGTGTGGGTTTGAACCAGCGTGGAAAGCGGTTCGAACCGCAGGCGAGAGGCAGACGGCAGTATGCCGGTTCGCGTCCACGCGAACGAGCCAAGGTCGCGCGCCAGCGCAACCCAGTCACTCCGACCAAAATAAAAGGCACCACTTTTGTGGTGTTTTTTGTTTTGCACGAATCTATTATCTACGCTCTAAAAAAACGCGGGGCATTTGCCCCGTGTTTTATTTTACCCGTTTCAAGACCAAGCTGGCATTTGTGCCGCCAAATCCGAAACTGTTGCTGACGGTGACGTCAACCTTGCGATGTTTGGCAACGTTTGGTACTAAATCAAAATCGCCAACAGATTCTTCTGGGTTTTCCAGATTGATTGTTGGTGGTACAACACCATCACGAATCGCCAATGCGCAGAATATCGCCTCGACCGCGCCGGCCGCACCCAACAGGTGACCCGTCACGGACTTTGTTGATGACATTGATACAGGAACGCCCGCAAACATTTTTTTAACCGCGGCCAATTCGCCAACATCACCCAGACCGGTTGACGTACCATGTGCATTGACATAGTCAACATCGGCCGGTGTCAATCCCGCATCATTTAATGCCGCACGCATTGCGCGGAATCCACCCTCGCCATCTGGGGCTGGGGCTGTGATATGATACGCATCACCCGACAGACCATAACCTGCAACCTCTGCATAAATTTTTGCACCACGGGCCACGGCGTGTTCGTATTCTTCCAGAATCAAGACGCCAGCCCCTTCGGACATAACAAAACCATCACGGTCTTTGTCCCACGGGCGCGATGCCGCGGTCGGATTATCGTTGCGGGTTGACAATGCCTTCATCGCGTTAAATCCCGCGATACCGATTTTATCAATCGCCCCTTCGGTGCCACCGGCAACCATGATGTCCGCATCACCATGCTGAATCAATCGGGCCGCTTCGCCAATCGAGTGTGCACCCGTTGCGCACGCCGTCACCACCGCCAAGTTTGGCCCTTTTAAGCCATACTTGATAGAAACATGACCCGCGGTCATATTGATAATGGATTTTGGAATAAAGAACGGGCTGATGCGACGTGGGCCACCGTTAAACAATTCCAAACAGTTTTCATATATAGATGTCAAACCACCGATACCCGCACCAATGGAAACACCAAATCTTTCCTTGTCGCCATCATAATCAATCAGGCCAGCGTCACGCAATGCCTCGTCCGCGGCAACAACGCCGTACATAATGGACTTGTCCATCTTGCGCATTTCGCGGGGCTCTAATACTGCCTCTGGATTATACTGGCCGGCGTCCGTTCCGCGCACGGGGATACCCGCAATCTGTGTTGCCAAATCAGACGCATCAAATGTGTCAATCTTGCGAATACCAGAATTACCCGCAACCACATTTTTCCATGCGTATTCAATTCCTGTGCCAACCGGCGAAACAATTCCCATACCGGTAATAACTACTCTTCTCATACTTTTTCCTTTGTCAGAGTTTAACCTTTGTGCCCCCATATCATAGACCGTTTATGCGACAAAATACAGTAAAAAAATCCGCCGGCAAATTGTCCGACGGATTTAATCACAGAAACACAGGATTATTTCTGGTGCGCTTCGATGTATTTAACAGCATCACCAACTGTATTCAATTTCGCAGCTTCTTCGTCTGGGATTGTGATATCAAATTCTTTTTCAACTTCCATAACGAATTCTACAACGTCCAAAGAATCAGCACCCAAATCGTTAACGAATGTAGAAGCTTCGGTAATCGTATCTTCCTTTACATTCAGTTTTTCAGCTACGATTTTCTTTACTTTTTCAAAAGTTGTCATTTTTTATCCTTTGTTTCGGTTAAATTTGTTGTCCACTCTGGGACGTCATTACTTAAAACTATCATTTTACAACGCCAGTGTCAAGAAATTATAACAAACTCTAACAATACCTTGACAAATGCATTTTTGTATGATTATGCCATCAATTCCGTCAACAGGTTATTCATATTAGTACGTAAATCTTCGCGATCAGACGCCCAGACCAGTTGTCGCATCAAGAATTTGTTCACGTCGTCCATTGTCAAATTTGGCACGCCCGCCGCCGCGGCGACCGCACGCCACGCACGTCGCGGATCGGTCAGATGCCCGCGCCCGCGTCCCGCAAAAACCCAGCGACCATTCTGGGGCAAATCCTGTAACAGCACCACCGCCGCATCGGACAACGGGCGATCACACCACGTATCATGATTAAAATCCAAATCGCGCCACTGCATAGAAAAGATTTGTGATTTCGGTGCAAATCCATAGACCAACATAAAAAACGCCGCACGCATATTCTGCGATTTGACCGATTTAATCGCGCGCATCAATCGATAAAAACTGGTACGGGTCAGTGGCCGAACACGTCGCACCTGCACAACCTTTGGCAAATCGTCAATCGGGTTGATGGGCGCATAGCCCGCATCACATGCGTATGAAAACATGCTCTGTAACAGCTCCTGCATACGTCCACGAATGGCCGTGCCACTGATACCATCAATTACCGCAACGCAATCATCACGCGTTATATCGGCAATATTTTTATCAAACAATCCTGACAAGTGCCGATTGATAGAACGCACCAATTTTTCACGCGATGCCGCCCCACGACGCACGCGCGCCGCCATATATATATCAATAAATTTTTTGAATTTGATTTTCCGACGCTTGTTATTTTTTGGTGCATCGGCACGCGCCAACGCGTCCGCCACCGCGGCGCGCGCGTCTTCGATATCCATATCTGGGTAATTGCCAATAATTATACGCTTGTCACGACCGTGGCTGCGATGACGCACAAAGAATGTTTTAACCCCACGGCTGGTAATATACATACGCAGGCGCGGTTCAGACAAATCCTGAACCACATCAAATCCAGAACTGGGCGCAGGCAAATTGTCCAAAATAAACGGATTAAAAAAGAACTGATGTGCCATTTGCGCCCCCTATTCTAGTTTTACCTGCCCATAAACTTATTTGATTTTTGCGTACAGATTGGGCCAATAACTGTCCCGCACCGCGCACGCCGCACGATAAATTTCGCGTTTAACAAAATAATCCTGATTCTTTGCATGATATTTGCATGCACGCTGGCCGCATTGGTGCGACGGCGTATAATACCAACATTGGTCACGCAAAACCACAGAACCGCATGGGTATGACAACGAAATAAAAACATCAGCCAATGACACCTGTGGAATTTCCATAACCTTCATACATGCATGCACGGAATAAAAAGATCTGTCGACTGGAACGTCCCCAACCAGCGCATCATACGCATAATCCATGTCACATTTCGCCTTGGACGCACGATGTGCCAATTCATTATATTCCGCCGAATATAATGCACGCTGGGCCGATGTTGTGTTGATGTAATATTTTATCTTTTCAAACATATTATTTCACCCGTTTATATTTTTCTGACCAAAAATCATTCAATTTATTCAATGCACGTTCATAGTCATTATTACGTGATATATACAAGTGATTTGCCAAAACCTTGGGACACTTTCCGTTTTTGCATGGGCGCAAAAATGAAAAATGTTCGCACTCTTCTTGATGCCAAAACGACGCGCGTTCATAGAAATCCACCCGCTGCTGTTTCACACATGCCAAAACATTCCACAAATCTGCATCAGGTTGCGCACACGTGCAAATTGCATCGTACGCCAATTCACGCGCATGATACAATTTATCGCACTGGCAATTCAACGCATCGTATTCCGCCTTGTCCGCCGCACGTTGTGCGGGTGTGGTTTTAAGATAATACAGAATTTTATCTATCATTTTGATTTTTCCCATACTTTACCCGTGAACTTACGGTATTCACACTGGGCATCTTTGAATTCTTTGGTTGCTTGAATCATATTTTTGTTATTGATATGATACGGGCATTTTTCTTGGCTGCAAACACTGTCTGGGTTGAAATGTTTACATGATTCTACAACATTGATGTCTAAACCATGGTCGTAATCTACGCAATAAGACATCGAGTCATAATGTACATCTTGCAAGCAGTTTTCTCTTTCACGCCGTGGGGTGTCTGATTGTACAAACAATGGTGTACAAATCGCATCCTGCGCCGCACGCTGTTTTTCGGCGGCAATGGCACATTTTTCAGACAATTCGCGTTCCCGCTTTACATATACACGCTGGGCCTCGTCAGCGCGCGCAGCGCGTTGTTCTGGGGTACGACGACTGGCATTTTTCCAAAAAGAATATTTGGAATCAGATAACGCCACGTATTCATCGCGTACATCAAAAAATTTTTTATTCAGTTTATACGCATGACACGCAGTACATACGCATGGTTTTGTGTCATTAAACTGTGGACAGAATTTAGTATAACACTGTTGCGGTACCAAGAACCCGATATTTCTATCCGATTCGTCTGGTTCAATCCAAAAGCAATTTCCTGTATGCATAACTTCACACATTGCATTTGTAACATCTCGCTGTTTTTCTGCACAGGCGCGCTTGATTTGGCGATATTGTGCTAAATCATATGCACGTGTTGTTTTGTCTGTTTTGAAAAAATATTTTATAGTATCTGTGAACATATAATTACCCCCAATATTTATTTACCACCACGTGTTTTTACCTTGTCCAACCAAAAGCATTTCAATGCTTTGGTGTATACAGCGCGTTCTGTACGGGCGCGAACCCATTTTTCCATCTGGGGATAACAAGGACAATACACACGACCACAACCATTACGATTAAAGAACACGCATTCACGAACATCACGGATTTGACCGGTCTTGGCAGCAATCACAGATATACGGCATGCATTATCAGACATTTGTGGCTTATTTTTTTCGCACACACGTACAATGGTCATATCATCAAAGGCATCTTGTTCATCTTTGAATGTTTTAATGTATTTTTCGTTCAATATATTATATTCATTTTTATCGGCGCGGCGCGTGGCCTTGTCTGTTTTCAATAAATATTTTATTTTGGCTAGTATCATTTTATACCCCCTTGGGTTATTTGCCGTTTGTATTATGTGCGATGTGTGCATCACGCCAGAAGTTTTTAATACAGCGATGTGCCTCATACCACTTCGCGTACGCAATGTCATACTTGTGCTTTGCGGGATATGAATTACAACCGGTCACATTACATATCTTGTTTTCGCTGAAATGCGGGCAAATATGCGTATTGTAATATGCAAAGCAGGGATAATCATCGGCCCAATTTTCGCCTTCATGAAACGTCACGACAACACACGCCCCTTTTCTCATTTCGGCATATGCATCACATGCTTCCTTGGCCAACACCTGCTCTTGCATTTTCAGTTCTTGATAACGCAGCCGATCCGTGGCGCGCGTCTGTGTATCTGTTTTTATATAGTACCATATTCTGTCAATCAGCATCGTGAGCTCCTTTTGTTACGACACTTTCAGTGCGTTTATGAATGCGCTTTGTGGAATTTCAACATTCCCAAATGTGCGCATACGTTTCTTTCCCTCTTTCTGCTTCTCCAACAGTTTGCGTTTGCGGGTGATGTCCCCGCCGTAACATTTCGCCGTAACATCTTTGCGATATGCAGCGATTGTTTCGCGCGCAATAATTTTGCCACCAATGGCCGCCTGCAATGGAATCTTGAACTGATGACGCGGTATCAGGTCTTTCAGTTTTTCCACAATTTGGCGACCGCGACGTTCTGCGAACATGCGATGGCACATAAACGATAATGGCTCGACATTTTCATCATTGACCAGAATCGAAACCTTGACCAAATCAGACGGCTGATATCCATTGACCACATAGTCAAATGATGCGTAACCCGACGATATGGATTTCACCCTGTCGTAAAAATCAAATACGATTTCCGCCAACGGCAACTGGTACACCAAGACCGCGCGATTTCCAACATAAGACACGTTTTCTTGGACGCCACGGCGTTCCGCACACAGCGACATAATTCCGCCCATGTATTTATCTGGCATCATAATTGTGGCACGAACCCATGGTTCTTCAATAGATTGAATTTTCGTCACATCAGGCATATCTGCTGGATTTTCCAAATCCATTTCGCTGCCGTCACGCATATAGACCTTGTATAACACGCTGGGCACAGTATTTATCAACGACAAATTAAATTCACGCGACAGGCGTTCGCTGATAATTTCCATATGCAATAATCCCAAAAATCCACAGCGCAACCCAAACCCCAGCGCAGATGATTTTTCGGTTGTGAACATAAACGACGCGTCATTTAACGCCAACTTTTCTGCGCTTTCACGCAATGTCGGATAATCGTCCGCAGCCACGGGAAAGAATGACGAAAACACCACAGGCACAGACGGTTTGAACCCTGGCAATGCCTCTGCCCCAGTGGCGGCCGCCACCTTGGCATCGGCGATTGTGTCACCCACCTTGCAGTCATGAATTGTCTTCATACCCGTGATAATAAAACCGATTTCACCGGTATTCAGCGCATCAACATCAACCATCTTGGGCGTAAAGTAACCAATTTTTTCAATCGTGTATTCCGCCCCCGTGGCCAAGAATCTGATTTTTTGCCCACGTGATAATTTGCCATCAACCACACGCACCAAAACCACAACGCCCAGATAAGAATCATACCACGAATCCACCAACAGCGCGCGTGTCGGCGCATCCTCGTTTCCATGTGGGGCGGGCAATTTATGAACAATCTCTTCCAGCAATTCGGGAACACCCGCGCCAGTTTTCCCAGAAACACATACGGCATTTGTCGCGTCCAGCCCGATTGCATCTGCAATTTGCTGACGCGTACCTTCTACATCGCTGGACGGCAAATCAATTTTATTCAGCACCGGCAGCATTTCCAAATCGTTGTCCAACGCCAAATAAGCATTCGCCAACGTCTGGGCCTGAACCCCTTGGGTTGCATCGACCAAAATCAACGCCCCCTCGCACGCGGCCAAACTGCGCGACACTTCATAAGAAAAGTCCACGTGCCCCGGCGTGTCCATCAAATTTAACTGATACGTTTGCCCGTCACGCGCATGATAGTTCAGGCGCACCGTCTGGGCCTTGATGGTAATGCCACGTTCGCGTTCAATGTCCATGGAATCCAAGACCTGGGCCTTCATCTCGCGCGATTGCAAACCACCCGTGTATTCAATCAGGCGGTCTGACAATGTGGATTTGCCGTGGTCAATATGTGCAACGATTGCAAAGTTTCTGATATTTTTTTGATGCATGCGGCAATGATACACCAGTACATTTCAGTTTTCAACCGTATTTTTTTCACATTACTTTTGTCATTGCTCTCTAAAAAATGTCGCCAAATGGCGACATTTTTACAGATTTTCCAACAACGCATCAATTCGTGACGCACGTTCCAACGTATCGTCATATTCAAATTTAATTTCTGGCACATATTTCTGATTCATACGTGCCGCCAATTCAAAGCGTACCATACGTGTAATCGCGTCCAAACGTTGTTGCACCGCGGGAATGTTTTTATCACGCGAATAATAAAACAGCCGCACGAACTGCAACCCGCCATGCGCAACCGCCCCAACCAAGGACACCCCAGCCAGCAATTTATCATCGCTGTAATCATCACGCAGAATTTCTGCGACCAGTGTCTGAACCTTGGACGCGACGCGCCCCGCGCGATTGGAATTACTTGGCATTTGTTTTCTTGGCATAAAAATCACCCCTGTATCATTATCTGATTGTAATGTAGCCGATATTCATTTACAATCAAGTAAATTTTGTTCAACAGCAGGAAAGAATCAATGAAGTTTGCTGAATATATTCTGAAAAAATCCGAGAGTCCCATATACACATGGATTGTATTTTTACTAACAATTTGTGAATCTATATTTTTATTTGTCCCGCCAGAGGTATTTATGACCCCGCCCATAATTGCGAACAAAAGGCGCGCTCTGCCCATCACTGTGGCTGCGGCATTGGGTTCAATTGTTGGTGGTGCGATTGCGTATATGATTGGTGCATGGCTGTATGATTCTGTTGGCATGTGGCTGATAACAACATTTTCAAACCCAGAATTGATAGAAACAGCAATCAAACCAATGTTTTCACGGTACGGCATATTGATTATTGTGCTGACTGCGGTGACACCTATTCCATATAAATTGCTGGCAATCTGGTTGGGATTCATAGGTTATCCAATTTTATTATTCTTGGGTGTATCTGCGATATTCCGTACGGGGCGTTTTGCAATTGTTGGTTATTTACTGTGGCGATTCCAAGAACATGCGAACACAATCGTGAAAAAATATTTCTGGCCATTGACATTGGGCGCGATTATCGCCGCCGGTCTGGGCATCTGCCTGATTTCGCTGTTCTAGGACACAATATAGTGACAGAATGAGTAAGTGGTATAGTGATTCAGTGATATAGTGATATAGTTTTAGAATATAGAACTTAAAAACATGTGTCACCCGCGGACTAACGCCCTTGTCGCATCCTGTGCAGGCGATATATATGTGCTACGCAACACGATCAACTGGATTGCTTCACTACGTTCGCAATGAGAGAGATTCTAGAACATACTAAATTCCCCTCCATTGGAGGGGTGGCGCGAATGCGACGGGGTGGTCGAGAGAGTGCGTAATAATAAAA
>URBZ01000002.1 GCA_900546225.1 uncultured Rickettsiales bacterium
CTCGCACTTTGACCTGCCGATACTGTGCGGGATTTTATGTGCACTGGGGATTTTACCTGAAAACCAACTGTCGCATTACCTAATATTGGGCGAAGTTGGCCTGAACGGCACAATTGTGCGCACAGATGGCGTTTTACCCGCCAGTGTTTGGGCAAAAAAACATAATATGGGCATAATATGTCCCGCCGCCCAAGGGGGCGAGGCCCGTATGGCCGGTCACACCGACATACTGGCCCCCAATCACGTGCTGGAACTGATAAATCATTTCAGTGGCAAATTGACACTGGGCGTGCCTGATGCGCCGACACAGCCACCCGCCACCGCCACATGTGGCGATATGGCAGACGTTCATGGTCAGGAATCTGCGAAACGCGCATTGGAAATCGCCGCGGCGGGTGGACATGCAATGCTGATGGTTGGGCCACCGGGGTCGGGCAAAACAATGCTGGCATCACGATTGCCGGGAATTATGCCGGAAATGACCGCCGAACAAATATTGGAAACATCGATTATATATTCAATCGCGGGGCAACTGGACGGGCGCGGATTGGTGCGCAGTCGCCCATTCCGCAGCGTGCATCATACCGCATCACAGGTGGCGTTGGCGGGTGGTGGCGCGAACGCACATCCGGGGGAAATATCGCTGGCACACAATGGTGTGCTGTTCTTGGACGAATTGCCGGAATTTAATCGTGCGACGTTGGAAATCCTGCGCCAGCCGATGGAATCGGGTCGGATTATGATTTCGCGTGCGAAAAACACCGCGACATACCCCGCACGGTTTCAACTGATTGCGGCAATGAACCCATGTCCATGCGGGCATTTGGGAAATGCCGCCCTGTCCTGTTCGCGCGCGCCACGATGTGCCGAAGCGTACCAGAACAAAATATCAGGGCCGTTGTTGGACAGAATTGACCTGCACGTGGACGTTGATGCGGTCAACCCATGGGAAATGAATACGGCGTCGGACGCACCGCGTGAAACCAGTGCACAAATCCGTGCCCGCGTTGTTGCGGCATACAATCGCCAAATCGCACGTCAGGGTTGCCTGAATGCGCGCTTGGACGGGCCGGAATTGGATGCGGCTGCAAAATTGACACCGGAATTACAGAACTTTTTGAACACCGCCGCGGAAAAGATGGGAATGTCGGCACGTGGATACAATCGCATACGCCGCATTGCGCGCACCATTGCCGATTTGGCGGGGCGCGATGCACTTGAAATGTCAGACATTGCAGAGGCACTGTCATACCGCCCAATCAACCGTGGAAAATACGGTGCAGTTATCAAGTGATTTTCGTAGCGGTGAAAATAATGAGTGCGCCGAATGGCGCACTGCTTTTTTATTTACTGGATTGCTTCGTTACACTCGCAATGACAGTGGTTCTAGTTGGTATGTCGCCTGCGGGCTTGCGCCCTTGCCGCATCCTGCGCTTCGCTTGGATTCATTGCGAGCAAGCGTAGCGACGCGCGGCAATCCAGTGAATTGGAGATCTGCACATTGCGCACAAATATTTCCACTTGTTTTTATTTCATAAACATCATAAAATCAATTTGTCGTTGGGTGTTCCAACGATGGGGTGTGAGAACCCGAATGTTGGCGTCAAGACCGGTAAGTCGTGGCACGCAGTTTGTGCCATTTTTACTGTTTTGACGAAAAGCAATCTCCTGATTCTTGGGTCAGGAGGGTTCGCGAAATATTCAATACGCGGCACAATTTCCAACAATTGTTCTCAACCTCCTGACCACCAAATATTTGGTGGTTTTTACTAACCTAAAACAGCATGGGAGATTGATTCATGAGAAAAATAATCTTTACATTGCCCATCTTTCCGGCGTGTGTAATTTTGATATCACCAACCGCAACATGGGCTGCACGTTCTTGTATGGGCTTGGCCAGTTGCAGAGATTTACTAGTCGCTGGTAATTGTTGTTGTCCCACTGGCCTGACAGGTAAAATTGTTAAATGCCCCGATGGGTGGAGTGCTGGCACAATAGGCAACACATGCAAACGCGGGTCAACAACCGCCACCGATGCCAAGGGAACATACACCCAAGAATACGGAACTTGTTCTGGGACAGGCACAACAGGCCCGTGTTATATGATGGCGTCGTCAGACGATGGCACAGGAAACTGTTATTGCACTATGGGGGTATAAAAATGAAATTATTTTCTATTTTTCCAATACTGGGCCTAATGTCCATTAGCATAGCATATGCAGATTGTGTTGAAACAACTAAAACATACACGTCATGTAATGCAGGATATTATTTGTCATCTGGCGATTGCAAAATTTGTCCCGGCCCTGGCACATCTGCCACAGACAATGCCAATGATATTACATCATGCTATGTTCCATCTGGTCAATCATTAAAAGATTCTGCTGGCATATACACATATACCAAAGATTGCTATTACGACAAATAAAAAACGGGGCGACGCCCCGTTTTTAGAATTCAAATCGCAGTCCCAACATGGCGTTGATGTACACCATATCTTTGGCACTGAACCAATCGCGTTCACGCGAATTGTCTGAATTTGTCAGCGTCCATTTAATACGTGGCACGTATGCCGCACGCACACCAAAGTCCAAGAACATCGTTTCCGTCAGTCCATACGACGCGCCCAGCGATACCACACCCGCAATCGTCGATGTATCGTGTTCCGAACGATAGAACTGTAACACCTTGTAATCGTCCAATTTGCCAAAATTCTGCAAATCAACAGACGTCGACAAATCGCCATACAAATCCGACAAGTTCAACGTGGTCTTGCTGTCAACATAGCCCGCACCAATTCCGATGTACGGAATCAATGTATGTGTCGGCTTTTGCAATCCGTCAAAGAAATCATAGAACACCATCGCACTGATGATATCGGTTGTGATTTTTGATTGAACCGCACCGGACTGAACCTGAATCACCAGACCAGACACATCACCACCGGTCAGTGGCATGTCCCCCTCAAACAACGGGGCGGTGTTATATTCACTTTCGCTGATGTGATCCCAGCCCAATTCCAGACGCCACTGGGGACGATTTGGCAGCACCCAACCAATCGACGCACCCGCCGCGAATGAAAATTCAGAATAATTTTCCCGTGCATCAACGTCGCCCAATTCGCCAATACCCGCGAATTTGAATGCGGCCTGTTGTTCGGTGGTCAAACTGTCATAATATGCCGCCGTGATAACCATACCATCGGTCGGGTTATACCAATATTCATTTGACAATGCGCCGACGTCATTCTGGATTTTTGCCATACCATATGATGCACCGCCACGCACAGATATTGTAAAGCGTGCACCATCGTCGGCATACCAACCATCGCCGATATATTCGCCGTCATATTGCCAATTTGCGTGTGCCGTGCCACCCATCAGGACGGACAAAACCGGCAACAAAAATAAAAATTTGCTTCCTTTCATGATTGGTATTATATCACAAATCCGACAGTGATAAAAACAGATTTTACAGAACTATTTCACAATATCGTGGAAAATTTCAGCAGGAACTGTACCGCCCGTGATTTTAGATGACATGGGGGTAAAATCATCATTACCCACCCAAACGCCGATTACCAAATCGCGCACCGCACCAACGAACCACGCATCACGGTTATTGTTGCTTGTGCCGGTTTTGCCACCCAAAACACCCGTCGCATTTGCACGACGTCCCGTGCCGCGCACCACAACGTCCGCCAACAGGTCGGTCATGTATTCAACCGTCTGTGGCTGCAAGACCTGTAATGCATCAGACGGATTACGCGCATACAAAACGTTGCCACGCGGGTCGGTTATTTTTGTGATTGAGTATGGTCGCACCGATGCACCATCGTTCCAAATAACGGCATAAATCGTTGTCAAATCAACCAATGACATTTCTGACGCACCCAGCACGGTTGAATATTCGCGACGCAGTTTTGTTCCAACACCCAAACGCCCCGCCATGTCCAACACAGAATCAATCCCGTACGTTTCGGTCAATTTCAGTGGCACGGAATTTACACTTTTCGCAAATGCGGTTGCCAATGTGATATCACCATAATAGCGTTCGTTATAGTTCTTTGGATTATAATCGCCAATCGCGAACGGGGAATCGTTGACGTATGAATCCGGCGTCATACCGTGTTCCAGCGCAACCAGATACACGACCGGTTTGAACGAACTGCCGGGTTGGCGCATTGTTGTTGCGCGGTTAAACTGGCTGGTCTGATAATCTGTACCGCCAACCATTGCGCGCACCGCGCCCGACGGCGTCATGGCGACAACCGCGCCCTGATATTTATCGGTATGCGCGGGCAAAACCGCGGCAACACGTTCCTGTAACTTCATATCCAGCGTGGTGTACACCAGCAAATCAGAATCCAGCACGCCAATCCGCGACCGAACCTCGTCCAAGACAAAGTCCGTCCAATAGCGATATATGTTTGTGTCCGGCGCGGGTGTGGCGGGTGCAAGTTCGCGCGCGGCGGCACGTGCCTGATTCAGTGTAATATAACCCTGACGCACCATTTCCTGCAAAACGACGCGGGCGCGTTTTATGTTCCGCTCTGGATTTTTCAATGGGCTGTACGATGTGGGTGCTTTCAGCATGGCGGCAATTTGTGCCGATTGCGCGATTGTCATTTTATTTGCCGGCGTTTGAAACATTACGCGCGACGCCGCATCAATCCCACGCATACCACCAACCAGTGACACACGGTTCATGTATAAATCCAAGACCTGATTTTTATCAAAACGATTTTCCAGCCAATACGACAGAATCAATTCTTGGGCCTTGCGCGAAATCTTTTTTTCGCGGGACAAGAATATGTTTTTTGCGGTCTGTTGCGTTATGGACGAACCGCCCGCCGCCAGTCGCCCATGAATCGCGTTTGACAGCATTGCGCGCGTAATGCCGCGCATATCGATTGGGCCGTGTTCAAAAAAGCGTTTATCTTCGATTGCGACAATCGCCTGCCATACATGGGGCGGCAACGTTTCCACCGACACAGGCGTGCCCATAATGCGGCCTGCACTGCGGATTTCATTGCCATCTTTGTCCAAGAAAATAACCGCCGCCGGCCGCGTTTCGTGCAATATTGCGTCCAATGATGGCATCTGTAAAAATATGATGGTCAGGTAAATTGCAACCGACGCCACGCCGACCAGAGCCAGATTCATCAGCAACAAAAACAGCCGCCACCGCCATGATGGACGCTTTTTTTCTGGTGCTGTATCTATGTTTTGTTGTCGTGACACGTGATGTTTCCTGCCCCTGTGATGGAATTATATCACAAACAACTTGCGTTATGCCAGATTTTATAATTATAATTCCCACATAGGAATTTTAGGAAAGGGAAACACACTATGCATAAAATATTTGCGTTATTATTGGGTTGCTGTGCGGTGATGCCGGCAATGGCGGACGATTGGTACAATGACGATTATGACATGGGGTACAGCGCGCCCGCACGTCGTGATAACTATGTGGGGATTCGCCTGCATAAAAATGAACATATCGCATTCAAATACGACATCAACGGTGGCGCAACCCTTACGCCAAAGGACGATAATTTCGGTTTTGGAATCAATGTTGGAAATCGCCTGACCGACAACGTAAAAATCGAATTTGAAACCGCATACACCGGCGCAAAATTCACGCGCTATGGTACACATCACGACTATGACATTTGGTCAAATATGCTGAACGTATATTTGTACCAGACGTTTGGCGGCGCGGTTGAACCATACGCGGGGTTGGGATTGGGTCTGACCGGTATTTGGGGCGACATCAGCGGGGCAGCCCCACACATTTCTGATTCAACATTGGATTTATCATTACAGGCAATGTTTGGTGTGAATTTTGCACTGAATGACCGTGTGGATTTGAATCTGGGCGCAAAATACGTCCGATATGGCAAATTGGCATTTGAAAACAGTGGCGGTGAATACGCCACGACACGGATTGACGCAACAGAAATCTATATCGGTGCCGCGTACAAGTTTGGATTGAAATAAAAAAATGCCCATTTGGGCATTTTTTATTTTGCGGAATTTATCAGTTTCTCCAAATCATCTTCGCCCCAAATTGTAATTCCCAATTCGGTTGCACGCGCCAATTTAGAACCCGCATCCGCACCGGCCAGAACAATGTCCGTCTTGGCGGACACACTGCCCTGAACACGCGCGCCCATACGTTCCAGAATTTCGCGCGCTGCATCACGGGTGTAATTTGCCAGCGTCCCCGTCAGAACGATTTTCTTGCCTGCAACGGGACTGTCCATGGGCGCGGCAACAGATTCTGATTCACGCACGCGCACATGCGTCAACAAATCGTCCAGCACGCGCGCGTTATGGTCATCGGCAAAAAATGATACGATTTCGTCCGCCATAACATCGCCGATGCCATCGACCTGTTTTAATTTCCACGCGGGGGCATTACGAATTGCGTCCAGATTTCCGAATGCACGCGATAAAATTTTGGATGTAACCTCGCCTACCTCTGGCACGCCAATGGCGAACAGGAAACGATGCAGGTCAATATCGCGTGCCCGCGTAATCGCCGCGTCCAGATTTGCGACCGATTTATCACCGAACCCGTCCAGATTCTTTATCGCGTCCCCATGGCGCGCAATCAATGTAAATATGTCCGCAGGCGACGAAATCCAACCGCGCGAAATGAACAATTCCAACTGGCGCGTGCCCAGACCATCGATATCAAACCCCTTGCGCGAAACAAAGTGTTCCAATTCGCCAATGCGCTGTGCGGGACAGCCCAATGAATTTACACAGCGGCGCGCGACCTGACCCTGCTCTTGCACCACCGCCGCGCCACACACGGGACAAACGTCGGGGAACACAAATTCGCGCGCATCGGGCGCGGTTTCCGCCACACCAACAATTTGCGGAATTACATCGCCCGCACGCTGAACAATAATCTTGTCCCCAATTTTTACCCCCAGACGCGCGATTTCGTCCGCATTGTGCAAGGTTGCACGCGACACCAAAACGCCACCAATATTGATTGGTTCTAATTCCGCAACCGGCGTCAAAACGCCCGTACGTCCAACCTGAACCGTGATATCGCGCAGTGTGGTTATCGCACGCGCCGCGGGGAATTTATAGGCAACCTCCCACCGGGGGCTGTTGGCGCGCGCGCCCATTTTTTCTTGCAGGGCTACATCATTGACCTTTATCACCAAACCGTCAATATCAAACGGAATTTCGTCGCGTATCAGCATTGTTTGATTATACACGTCCTGAATCCCCGCCAAAGTGTTCACATGATGTGCCCATGGACGCGTGGTCTTGAATCCCCATGATTCCAGTTTATCGAAATATTCACTCTGTGTCTGCCATGTGCGCGCCGACAGGTCACCATACGTGTACCCGAACGCCGACAGACGACGCGCCGCCGTCACCGCCGGATTCAGTTGTCGCAGCGATCCAGCCGCCGCATTGCGCGGATTAGCAAACACTTTATCGCCATTTTCCGTTGCCGCCGCATTCAGCGCGATAAAATCCGCGCGACGCATATATACCTCGCCTCGAACCTCTATGACATCGGGAAAATCGCCCGTCAGGGTCTGGGGAATGTCCGCAATCGTGCGCAGATTTTCCGTTATATCTTCGCCCAAGACACCACTGCCCCGCGTCAGGCCGCGAACCAATCGACCATGCTCGTACCGCGCAGCAAATGACACACCGTCAACCTTTAATTCAATAAACAGATTCTTGTCCGCCAATTTATCGAACCAGTCGGCAACCTCGCCAGAATTAAAAACGTCCGAAATAGACAGCATCGGCACGGTGTGTGGATACGATTTGAACCCCGCCGCAACCGCCGCCCCAACATGTGTGGACGCGCCGTTTTTCGCCAGTTCTGGATACTCGGCCTCTATCGCCAAGGCGCGCGATTTCGCCGCATCGTATGTGGCGTCATCAACCACCGGCGCATCATTTTGATGGTACGCAATGTCCCATTCGTTCAGTTTTTTCAGTAAATCGGCGTGTTCGGCCAATGTAAATAAATCAGGTGTCTTGCTCATACCCCGATTATAAAAAAATCCCCAATTTCGTGCAATAAAAATCCGCCACGGGGGCGGTGAACTATTTAGAATTTTGTGGGAAATATTTCGCAAATTCGGCCCATTCGGTATGCGTCGCGTCCAGAATCTTGACCAACGTGCCAACCGACATCCAGTACCGACGCCCACCCGTGCCGGTGCGCTTGCTCTTGTTCAATGCGGTGGCGTCAATCCCACTGATACGCGCCATATGCGAACACGATATTCGGTGCGCCGCCGCCAAATTGTCAATCGCAGACCAAAACATCGTGTTATCTATCATATTCGCCCCCATTTTATAAAAACGGTTATATGTCCTAAGATATTTATGTTGCATTCTAATTATGATTGAATTTTCAATGGAAATCAATTACTTTTTTCATGTTTAACAAAAAAATAAAAACGCCCACTATTGGCGGGCGTTGTGACGTGGCGGGCGAAATTATTTTTCGTCCAGACCCTTTAACAAAATATCTTTCAATTCGTTCGGCATCATACCCGTTGTGGAATAGCCACAGTCGACATGATGAACCTCGCCCGTGACGGCGGACGACAGGTTACTGAACAAATACACCGCCGCGCCCGACACATCGTCCAGTGTCATATTGCGACGCAGTGGGGTCTGTTCCGCGTTCAGGCGCAGCATCGCCTTGAAACCACCAACGCCCGATGACGCCAATGTCATAATTGGCCCCGCCGAAATGGCATTTACACGAATGTTATCACGCCCTAAATCAGATGCCAGATAACGAACACTGCTGTCCAGTGCGGATTTGGCAACACCCATTACATTGTAATTTGGCACGGATTTTTCCCCGCCGAAATACGTCAGTGCAACAATGCTGCCGCCATCGGTCATCAGGCGTGACGCACGGCGTGTCAAATCGACCAACGAATACACGGAAATGTCCATAGTATTCTTGAAATTTGCGCGGGTTGTGTCGGCATAACGACCGGTCAATTCATTCTTGTCTGAAAACGCAATCGCGTGCAACATGCCGTCCAAATGCCCCCATTCGCGTTCGATGTTTGCAAACAAAGAATCCATCTGTTCGTCATTTTGAACATTGCATTCTTGGACAAATTTAGCACCGATTGATTCGGCCAATGGGCGCACGCGACGTTCCAAGTTCGGCATCGCGTAAGGCATCGCGATTTCCGCCCCTTCGTCGTGCGCGCGCTTTGCGATTGCCCACGCCATAGACCAATCGTTGGCCACGCCAGTAATCAGAATCTTTTTTCCTTTTAATAACATAATCTTTCCTTTTGTTATTGATATTGGACACGTTCAATATACCACCCATGTTTTAATAATTCTAGTATGAAATTAAATTTGCACCGTATGGTCGATTTTTATATTACGTGCAAACATTTCATCGTGCGACACCAACAATATAGCACCCCGATACTGATTCAATGCATCTTCCAAAATCGCAATACTCTTGATTTCTAGGTTGTTTGTCGGCTCGTCCAAAATCAATAAATCTGGCTGATTCGCGCCACCCAATATGGCCGCCAACGTCGCCTTTAACAATTCGCCCCCAGATAATATTCCCGCCCGTTTATTTGAACTATCACCCCGAAAACCAAAGTTTGCCGCAATCACATGCGCATCGTGTGGCGACAAACCGGCAATATCTGCTATGTTATCGACAATACTCTTGTTTTTGTTCAGTAACATTAAATCCTGATCCAGATATGCAATTTTACCAAATGTTTGAACCGTCCCAGCGCGCGGCGTCAAAACACCACAAATTATTTTTAACAATGTGGATTTTCCTGCACCATTTCGGCCCGTAATGCGAATGCGCTGCCCACCACAAACCAGCATATTCACATTATTCAGCACACACGACGCATCATACCCAAAATCCAGTCCCGATATGCGTATCAATTCCTTGCCATAAAAGGGTTTGCTGGGTAATGGAATTTTGATTTTGTCATCTTGCATCTGGCTGGACAATTCTTGGCGCAAGTCCATCTGGGCCGTCAACTTCTTTTGAATAATCGCACGGCGTTTGGCTTCGGTTTCCTGACTCTTACCCTTTAATGCATTTGCCGCAATGCGACTGCGACGTGTAGCGGCGATTTCTTTGCGCTGTTTGGCCTCGTGATGTTGGCGGGTATTTTGCGCAACACTCATTGTCGCGCCCAAGCGGTCAATTTCTTTCTGGGTGGCGACATATCTGGAATAAATGTTTTCTTGTTCGGCGCGCCGCCCAGCAACCCAGAAATCGTAATTTCCGCCCCAGATGCGTATCTTGCCCTGCCTGATTTCAATAATTTTATCAACCTGTTGCAGTAATTCACGGTCGTGCGAAACAATCACGACGCCAAACGGGTACGATGCCAATTTATTAAAGAAATGCTGTCTGGCGTCATAATCTAAATTATTTGTCGGCTCGTCCAGCAACAATACTGCCGCATTGCTGGCAAATGCACGCGCCAGTTCGGAACTTTGCCGTTCACCCCCGCTTTTGGTGTCCGTTGCGTTTATTTGGCGCATCATGTACACACTGGCGTTACGAACAACACGGCCATCATCCGGCACGATATCACCCGCCAACAGGTTCAAGATTGTCGTTTTGCCTGCGCCATTATCACCAACAATGGCGACATGCTCGGAATCATTAAACGTAATCGACACCCCGTCCAAAATCACATTGGACGCATCATACGAAAAAGAGACATTTGATAAAGAAATTGTAGACACGATAAAAACCTTTGAATATTGTAAGTCCACCGCCCGCCCACGCCCATGACGCCGCACGGTTTGTTTTTATAAAGAATTACAATATTACATACGCATTGGTTTTTATCCTTTTGATTTATGCCAATTCTAGCACACACCCCAAAAATGTCAATTTTTATTATACCACATTTGGCAACACATGCGTTGCATAAAAATCGCGCATATCGGACATCGGTACATATTCCGGCGCCAGCAAATCATCCGGGCGAACCCAAACAACCGACACCGAATCAGGACGGTTTTCACAGAAATTCAGCGTGCAATCATCCGCGATATGCACGATATAAAAATGGTGTTCCTCGGCAAATGCGCCACGCGCCAACGCACGCGCATGCGTTGCATGCCGAAATGCGTATGGCACCGGCACAGCCACCGCCGCGTCCGCCAAATCTGCCGCTGATGGCCCCAGTTCTTCTGCTAATTCACGGCGCAGTGCCGCATCAAAATCTTCACCCGCGTCCAGGCGCCCACCGATTGGACCGTATCCATTTTCACCATATTTCAACACCGCAACGCGCCCGGCGCGCACCGGAATAATATATGCAGAATAACTGATATCTTTTATCATGCTGCCCCCGGCGTTTCTGAATCCTTGTGACATTAATGCTATACACCTGCCCGCCAAATATCAATAATTTTATCAGGACAACCACCCGATATTGCCCCACCCACCATAATAATTCCACCAAATTGGGAACGAATGAAAAAAACACTTGAAATGCATAAAAAAAAATTATAGGATATGCGGGCTGTTCGGGCATAGTTCAGTCGGTAGAACAACGGACTGTTAATCCGTATGTCACTGGTTCGAGTCCAGTTGCCCGAGCCAAAGATTACCCCCCGCCGTTGGCGGGGGTTTTGTTTTGAATAAATGCATTTTGTATGAATCATACTAAAAATGGCTATACACAATCAAATAAAATCATTATAATGACCCACGGGGGTGTATTGAACCAATGACAGTATACATCAAACAAATAAAGATAAAAAACTTTCGTTCCATTGACACATTGGATTTTAGCGTAAATCCTCAGATGAACATTTTTGTTGGCCTGAATGACGTTGGAAAATCTAATGTATTGAAAGCATTAAATTTGTTTTTTAATAACGAAACCGATTACGGACACTCATTTGACTTTGACACCGATTTTTGTAATTTTGCTAAAGTTAGAGCAAAAAAGGCAAAAGAAATCAGTATTAGCATATTATTGCATGGCGATGGCTTTATAGTTGATGAAATGTGGTTTACTAGGAAATGGCGTAAAGACACTAGAACATTGCCACAATACGAATACAAAAAAGGGAAACCTTGTAGGTTGCCAGCAGCACTTGATAAAATGAAATACCATTATATCCCAGCTGTGAAGGGAACGGATATATTTAAAACTTTACTATCTCAACTGTACTCGGCTATTCCACAAAAGGAAAACAATACTTTAATCAACTCTGCGCAGCAATTTTCTAACAAAATTGAAGAATACACAGCAAGTCTTACTCGAAACATCAAGGATAAGCTTGGGATAGCAAGCGTTATCAATATACCTGAAGACATGCAAAAAATGTTTGAAGCATTAACATTTAACACAAAGTTAAATGGTCAAGGTGTAGGTTTAGATTTTAGGGGAGATGGAATTAAAGCACGACATATTCCGTCATTATTGAAATTCATTTCAGAAAGTCAACGCAATGCAGATCACAAGGGCAAAGTTAATACCAACGTAATTTGGGGCTATGAAGAGCCAGAAAATGGTGTTGAAATGGCAAAATGTTTTGACATGGCGAATGAATTCTTGTCGTACTCAACTGAGTTTCAAATGTTTATAACAACTCACTCTCCCGGATTTTATTCTGTAGCAAACAATGTGGAAGCTATGCTAAAAAAATCTGCTGATGTCTTTTATGTAATAAAAGATGAGAATGCGACAAATATAGCAAAAAACACAGCAGGACAACTCGATAATGTAATGGGCGTCATGCCATTGGTTACACCTTATATCATGGACAAGATAAAAGAAATCGACACTCTAAAAAAAGAGTTAAACAAGAGCAAAAATTGCAAGACAGCGTTTGTTTCTGGTTACACAGATGAACAATATCTAAAAGAGGCAAACAACCTTTTCAGGGTACTCCCCGAAGATATTACGATAAAAAATATAGGAGACGGAAAAAACAAAAAAAATCGAGGCGGCGACTCTGTATTAGATAGCTGCAGAAAAACATTGGCAACTATCGGAATGAAGGAGAAATTTTTATTTGTGTACGATTGTGATGCACAAGTTGCTACCGCCGATAATATCGTTCAATTAAAAAAACATGACGAAGCACCCAGATACAAAATAGGCATAGAAAACATGCTAGTACTGCCAGAGAATTTTAATTATGATGAATTTTATGTTTCAGAAACTCCAGGCAACTATGGAGAACAACGTCAAGTTTTATCCAAAAAGAACCTCTGCCAAGCAGTACTAGCATACCCGGAGGACGAAAAGATACGTATTTTTCAACACTTTAATGAGGTTTTGCAAGAAATTCTCCAAAAGATGAGCAAACTGTAACTTTGTCCAATAGAAAAACAAGTTTAAGTGTTGCGCCGCAAGACATTGTAAGAACAATATTCCAGCCAGCACATAACAAATTTCAGTTTCTAGCTTACGCACTCTTATTCAATTTTCAACGCCCACACGTTTTCGGTGTTGCGACAAGTACTCTTCCATCTGTTCAGACACGTACTGTTGTGGTATTTCAAATGGAATTTGTTCTTTGTTATTCTTATTATCAGGCATAATAGAGCGATTTATAAAACCTGTGTCATTTTCTCTAAGCCCCGAACGGTAACATAACTTTTTGTTTTTGAAATAAATTATCCCAAATTCAAACATCTTGTCATGGTTTGCACACAACCAAAAACCATTTTCACCGTCAACAATTCTTCGTATTTTTTCTTCATCAGAATAAATTTTACTCTTTTTTATATCCGCAACTCGTTCAATATGAGACCCAATGATCAAATGATCCATATCACAACCGCATAACAAGCACTTTTTTCTACCATATTTTTCGAATAAGTTATAATGGTACTTCGGGGTGTCTCTGCCAGGAACAATAGCGCTTAATTTTATATTAGCATTGTTTATATAACTAATTGTCTCACCAAATTTTACCCCTTTTGCAACCAAAATCTTTTTCTGCGCTTTAGCAATAACCTTTGCCTTATTGTCCACCACAGGATATAAAGTTATCTCTTTGTTTGGAAATAATTTTCGCAAAACCAAGGCAAAAATAAAAGATTCCATTTGATTTGCACCAAATGTTTTTGCAAACAATTCTATGCGATCTGCATCTTCTGAAAAATAAGTAGCCCTATTATGAATATTCCGTCTTGCATTCCTTTCTCTATATTGCTTCAAATCAAAGTAGCTGTTGAACGGTACTAGTTCCGGCAAATTCAAATCATTTATATTTAATATATTTATCCCCAACGTTAAAAAACATCTGTAAAAAAGTTTAGAATAATCGTTCTTATCTTTCTCCGTTATTTTAGACAAATATATATCCAAAAATTTATTTTTATTTTTTTCTTCGTACCACGCAGTGTATGTCGGCGTTACAAACTGCATAAGCCGAGCATTTCGTGCGTCATTTTCCGGTTTTGAAACACATACATAATGAACACTGTTACCATCTGATACTGTTAAATAGCGACCGGCGCGTTTTGTTAATACATGAACCGTTTGGTATACCTTGGCCCGATATGTTTTGAACGCGATATAATCCAACTCTGCTTTCGTCAAATTCATTAGTACTTGTGGCACAGTTATCGTGATCATTACTCTACCTCATAGTTTGTAATCAATATTTCTTTTCTTTCCCCTCTACAGACACCATCATACGCGAATACGTGATAATCATGCCTCTCTAACCATTGTTGTAGAATAACATTCTCCCTTCCTCTGTGGCACAGCACATTAGAAAGCATAAATTTTACGCCACGATTATCCAACCCATCCAAGAATCTGTATAATTTTAGTTCGTGTTCTGATGTCCATCCCTCAAATCCTCTTTTGCCATCGTTGTAGCTACCTAATGTTACCCAATATGGTGGATCGCAATACACAAACGTATTGCTATCAATATACTCTTTCACGTTTACAAAATCACGTGATAGCATTATCAAATTTTGTTCTTTGATTTTTCGACAAAAACTCGTTATCTTTTCCAATATATTATAGTTAAACCCCGCTGGGCCGACTGGATTATTACAATCATACGAACTATTAAATCGTAATTGCTGGTTAAACCCGTACAGAACCAGCAAATACAACATTCTGGGATCTCTTTTAGTCAATTCTGTTTTATTATATTTATTCCGTAATGAGATGTAGGCATCTTTCGCCTTTGGGGCCAAACCATATTTTTTGACCATTTGGAAAATGTATCTGATTAAAGTGTCTGTTTCCGTTACTCGAAACATCTCTATCAGTTCTTTGACTTTTTGATTGTAATCATTATAGATCACCTGCTCTGCGTCAACATTTAATCCAACGTTGTAGCCACCACCAAACAAGTCCACAAAACTCTTGAGCTTTCGATTCGGCAGGTGCGATTTTATAAAATCGATCAAATCATACTTTCCCCCTTGGTAATTTAGAGGAGAAGCAAAACAAACCTTATCAGCATCTTTTTTTTCTATGTAAAACAAATACTCTTGGTGATTGTCTTTGGCTTTTGTATGATGGTTCTGGTATGTTTTGTACAACACTTTACGTTTTTCAAACGTCTCTGGTTTTCCGTACCTTTTTAGAACATTTTCTATAAATTTTTCGCTCATTAGACCATCTGAACTGTAGCTTAAAATTATATGCTTGAACTGGGCGTGAGCAATAATATATTCAAACGCTACTTCTGCACTACCTTTTCTAGAAAAATTTGACGCTGTTCGCCCTGTATCTCGTAACCCGCCCTTACCGGTTATAACCGGCTTATCGTTTTTTGCTATAGTTTCCAACAAATGATACTGTACCGAATACTGATTATTTGTATACGGCGGATCGAGATACAAAATATCACCACTGACATCGTTTATAAGTTTTTCTATCGGCTGATTATACACTTCATTTTCATAACAGGCGGTTCCTGTACTTGTTTGTTCCGTCGGTATAAACCGTATCGGTTTTAACGCACGCGGATCCCAACCCTTGAGAAAAGAACCATAAACACCCGCCACATTAGATACTTTAGAAACCGACTCTAATAAACAACCTAATAAGTAGTAATATTCTTTTTCATTTATCTTTTCTGACGAATACCACTGTTCTATTGTTTCCCTGAAAAAATCTATTTTCTGGGCATTTTCTTCCGAAAAATATTTTCTCTCGCTGCCACCAGTCGAATAATTATAAAAAATAAATCCTTTTGTCGTTTTTGATGTGCTATTAAAAAAATCAAACGGATTAAATCCTAGCGCACTAAACTTCATATCAGGTTGGTTCAGTTTAGCGCATGTCATGACAAAACTGTAATACTGTATATCGTTTGCTAATATCTTGTACTTACTCTTGAAATAATCGCCAACACATCCCGTTCCACTAAATGCATCAAAAAATGTATAACAACCATCATACAAGTTTTTGTCTTGTATGAGTTTTTCTATCACTTGTAGCAATTTTGATTTACAGCCGATATAGCGCATTTCCATTTCCTAACGCTGTATCATATAACAAAAGCCGCCACCAACTCAACAAGTTTTACGGTACTTACATGCTTATTTCGTTTTTTGTTTATACATCACCTTATACAGGCCCAGGGCGACGGGTTGGGCGGTGATGGTGGGGACGTGTTGAAATGCCTGAACTGTTTTGAAATTTGGATCGGCGACCACTGGTTCGGACGTGGCGGGCGCGCGCACCAAGTTATTAAACAACGTGGACAATTCTGTGCGTCGTTGCGCATCGATTGTGCCATCGTCATATTTTTGAATAAAGTTTATCTGTGCGGGCAAATTCGGCACTTTGGTTGTGCCGCTGAATGCCTCTATATTTTCATAAAAGCAATACCCAACGGACATATAATCATTAAAACACTTCAATATGTCTTCGTTGTGTTGCGGGTATTTGCCCCGATCCAAATCCCACAATGCCGTATGCGGAATCCCATATTGGGTCAAGATTTTAGAATAATATTGAATATAAAACTTACCCTGACAATTTACCAAGGCAACGTTTTCCGCCGCCGGTGTCGCCGCAAACATTTTATTTTTTATCATATAGTTAAAGAATGCGGATTCGGTTTCGCCCTCGGTCAAAATGACGCGATCGGCAAAGAACATTTTTGCCCTGTCCAGATTATTCAAAAATGTCAGATTATACACGGGGTCTTGGGCCGAGTTCTGGTATTGGTGCACACGCGTAGAACCGTCGGATTTATCAACGCGCAAAATATTGGTCAAATCGGTTGCATTTTCCGCAACCAGTTGGGGGCTGTGCGTGGACAGCAAAACCTGACAATTTTCTTGCTGGGAAAAATTACGCAAGGATTCGGACACGGTCGACAAATAACTGGGGTGCAGGGAATTTTCCGGTTCGTCACACAGCATCACCGTCAGGCGGCTTGGCGCATGACGCGCATTGATGCTGCGTTGTATTTGCTGGGCGCGGCGCATGCCACTGCTCTGTTTAACCCATGACAGCCCTATTCCGCTGCCGTTCAGGTCATTTATCTGGTTCATAACGCCCGTGGCACGTAATTCTTTTGCGCCGATAACACTGCGAACACGTGTCAACGCTTTTTCCACCGGCACTTTACCACTGGGCATTTTATAGTTTCCGCGCCCATCGGTAACAAATGATGTGTCATAGTTTGTTGGTTCGATAAACACCACATCAAACGGCAATTTTTCATTGATGCGCGTCATTCCCGTTTTTGTATAAACATATGTTCCGCGATCCATCGGTACGCCTGTGATGCCGCCTTCGCCCAAGATTTCGGCACACGCAGCCACAGTATTGCGGACGTTTTTGCGAATGCGCAACTTATTTGGAATCGCCTGTTGTTCGGCGGGCAAAGCCGCAAATTCGGCGGGCGTCAGGTCAAATTCCACCTCTATCCACAATGGTTCGGTGGGCGAACTGCCGTCAAATGCCATACCAGGGGCACGCAGACCGCAAGACGAGCCACCCTGTAAAAATCCGCGCAGAATATTGATTATATTACTCTTGCCCGCGCCGTTTTTACCAACCAACATATTAAAGTCAGACAATGTAAATTCCGCGTCTTGGATTGAATAAATATTGTGAATATGAACTTTACTGATTTGCATATTGCCCCCGTTACAGCCCATAAAAATAACACAAATTTATTATTTGTCAATATAAATACACGCACTCCGTCGACACAAAACCCATTGACATTTGTGGCAAAAAGACGCTATTGTATGCATAGATATTTCTTGGGGGCACGCATGGAACGCACAGAAACGCACAAAATAACCATTACGTTGAAATTTGAATTTTTGCTGTGCGACGATGTGTATTGCAGTATTTGCGGACAACCGATATTAAAAAATCAAAAAATGTCAATTGACCATTATATTCCCAGAATGCACGGTGGCACTGATTTTCGTGACAACTTGTTTCCGGCACATCAGATTTGCAATTCTATCAAAGGCGATATGATGCCCGACGAATTTGAAGAACGAAAACCAGAATTATTTCAACACGCATTGGATACATGGAAACTAAAAAAATCAGAAAAAACGATTGTCACAAATGCACTGACGCATATGAAAGAAAAATAGTTATCCGTCTGGCAATACTTATAATATTCCATTCAATAAAAACGCCCCGTTGGGGGCGAAAAATGACATGAAAACTGTGAAACGCAATCAGCGTTCATTATGTACGGGCTGGTCAACGAAAATCCAAATCAACCAAACCAGTGCGGCAATACCGATTATGCTGTAAACGATACTGCTGGCGATGGTGGCAGACCCGAAAATCCATGCGACCAAATCAAAACCGAAAATCCCAATCAGTCCCCAGTTCAGGGCCCCGATAAAGGTCAACGGTTTCAAGACATAATTTACCAGTCCTCTCATCTTTTTCTCCTTTGTGCAGGTTGTTTTTGTCTGTGATAAGACATGGTAATTATAAATGTTTCGTACGATACGTGCAAATCGTTTATTACACTTAGGAAAACGTTCTTAGCCGCACAAATCCGCGCATTTTTGCACATATACCGATGTGGGTTGCCGCGTTTTTACGCGCGTTCCACTATGTTTTTTATGGCATAATTTGCGCAATTCAGGCCAAATGCACCCGTAATTGTAATAATAGAACCAAATACGCGACCGGCGGCGACGTTCGGGTTGGCGGGTTCGGTTGAATACACAACTGGGAAATCCGGAATATGCGCATCACGTGCCAATCGACGAATTTTTGCCGCCAATGGACACACAGTTGTTTTGGACAACCGCCCCACCCTGATTTGCGATGGATCGGTCTTGCGCGCCGCACCCATACTGGAAATAAATGGAATTTTGCGTGTGTTGCACCAATTATACAGCGCAATCTTGGAATCCACAGAATCAATCGCATCAATCACAAAATCGGGGCGCACATCGGGCGCATTTTGCGCATCAAAAAACATCCGGCATGGTGTGACGATTGTATCAGGATTGATATCGCGAATACGCGCCGCGGCAACATCAACCTTTGGCATGCCGATTGTTGACGTCAGTGCGAACAGTTGACGGTTGATATTTGATTCTTCGACCGTGTCAAAATCCACCACGACGATGTGACCAACACCACTGCGGGCCAAGGCCTCGATTGCAAAAGAACCAACCGCGCCACAGCCAACAACCATGACCGTTGCACCGCGCAATTTTTCAATCGCCGCATCCCCCAGCAAGAATCTAATTCTGTGTAATCTGTCCGCCATTTGTAATTACCCCGTATGAGTTATTGTAAATTATTTCCGCCATGGCGGATGCATCCGCCCCCAACAGGGGTGCGATTTGTTCCACCGTCCGCGGCAGAATTGCACGCGCAACGGCGGGCGATGCCGCGTCTGATTCAACCAAAATACGATCGATTGGCGTTGCCACAATCGATGTGGCAATTTTATCACTGCGCACCGTGCCATATGAAAAGTATGCATTTGCATGTTGCATCACTGCGCGCACGATGTCGGCACTGGGGACGCCACCATGAATGATTACCACCGGCGGTAACGGGCGCGTTGCAAAAACGTTTAACATCACGTCCCACGCGTGGACGCAATGAATATGCACCGCGCGGTTCAATTCACGCGCCATTTCCAACTGGCGCAAGAACACAGGCATTTGTGCATCAATATTGCCACGCGCCCTGTCCAGACCGATTTCACCCACCATCAACGCGGGGTTATCGCGCAATGCGCATGCCATTTGCGCCGCCCAATCAGGCATTATTTCATCAACATACCATGGATGAACGCCAATCGCACCCGCGCCACCACGCACGCCCAATGCGGCAATCGCGTGCCGCCAATCCGACGGACGTGCCGAATTATACACAAAACCAGCCACCGGCGCGATATCGCCACTGGGGACATAATGACAATGTGCATCAATGTATTTTTCCATTGCGATTTGCATCTATTGTTCATCGGGAACAAATACGCCCGATTGCATTTGCCACAGGCGTTTGTAAATACCGTCTTTGCGACGCAACAGTTGCTGGTGCGTGCCAATCTCTGCAATATGGCCGCCGTCCAAGACAACAATTCTGTCCATGTTGCGCAATGTCGACAGGCGGTGCGCAATCACAACCGTGGTGCGATTATGACTCAACTTATCAAAACTGGATTGAATGGCGACCTCTGTTTCGCTGTCCAGGGCGGCGGTGGCCTCGTCCAGAATCAATATTGGGGAATTCTTTAACAATGCGCGCGCGATGGCGATACGCTGGCGTTGACCACCAGACAATTTTATTCCGCGGTCACCCACGATTGTGTCATAGCGTGCCGGCATACGCATAATAAAATCGTCCGCCGATGCAAATCGCGCGGCACTGCGAATCTGGCGCAGGTTCGCGTTCGGCGCGCCGTATGCAATATTGTCCGCGACCGTGCGGTTAAACATTGTCGGTTCTTGGGGAATAAACGAAATGTTTTCGTGCAGGGAATCCTGTGTAACGTTGCGAATATCCTGACCATCAATCAATATCGCGCCGTCCGTCGGATCATACAGACGCATAATCAGGTTGACCAATGTTGTTTTACCCGCGCCACTTGACCCGACCAGACCAATGCGTTCGCCCGCGTGAATATGCAGGGACAGGTTTTCCAAAATCATCTTGTCCGTGTATTTGAATGACAAATTGCGGATTTCTATATCGCCACGTGGCACGCGCAATGTCGCGGCATTTGGCGCATCGCGCAGGACGATTGGCTGCACCAGCACGTTATATGAACCGACCGCATTACCCCACGTGTTCACAAATTCTTTTATCAGCATAATTAAATTGAATGACATGCCACTTAAACTGCCGAACAATGCCAAAACAAACGACACGTCCGCCAATGTCACCGCGGCGGTTGCATACATATACCCGCACAGCAATATCAGCATGCCGAATCCGAACCAATCAACAACGACATTCCCAGGGGCCCAAAACAGGCGTGATTTATAGTTTGCGTTGCGCCCCGCACGTTCAAATTCCGTGCGTTCGGGCATAACCGCGCGCTGTTCCCATTGTGCGCGCGCGAACAACTTTACCGCCGAAAAATTAGACAACGCGTCCAACAACCGCCCCTGTAAAGTATTCATTGCACGGGCACGCGCGGCGGCCGCACGCATTGCGTATTTGTATGTCGCGCATCCCCACACAACACGAAATGCCACCACACCCATAATCAGCGCGACAAATTGCCAACCAATCTGGAACAATGCCGCAAACGACACCACAAACAGCATCAATGTTGCCAGCCCGTCGCCCAACAGCGATATTGCCGCAGGGAAAGTTTCGGAAATCTGGTTTATCTGGCTGCCGATTTTACCAGGCATTGAATTGGCATAGAAATCCATATTCTGGTGAAAAACATAGTTATATAATTCCGCCGAAATTCGATTATTTGCGCGATACTTGATATAATTATCAAATACCGTCCAGCGCAATATAGACGCGCCAATCATCACCCCACGCACAATCAACCACGCCACAACCGCGGGCACAATAATCTGGAACGCCGCGGCGGCCGGCGCAGATTCCAGCGCACCAACCACATATTTCAAGAAAAACGACGGCAGCAGTGTGACACCAAAAATATCAATAAACGACAAAATTAAAAATAAAACCGCAACTGGGCCGGCATACCACCAAAATCTGTGAATATAAAACGTTGAAACTTTCCGTGGTAAATCCTGCATCTTCTAACCTGTACAATCACACAGATGCTAGCAACAAAAGCAATAAAGTCAACGCCTATTTATTCCGACAAAAAACGTCGACGTGCATCGTATGCCAGTCCCAGACCAACGCTGGACAATTTATTACCGGCTGATATTTCTGCATTCGGAAATGCCGTACGCACCGTATTGGCAATATATGGTATTTCCGTTGAACCACCGGTCAGTACGACCAATTCAATGTCTGTATTTTTTACGCCCGCCGCATTCAGGCACTGGTCAACCGCAGACCACATTTTATTCACATTTTGTTTGATTGCACATTCAAATTCACCGCGCGATACGTCCAGTGTCGGTGCATCTGGCAAAAAGTCCAAACATACATGAACATCTGTATCATCAGACAGTCGCATTTTGGTATATTCCACCGTGTCCAGATTTGTATGTCCCAAACGATTTTCAATAATGTGATATAAACGTGCGGTTTGCACCGGCGCACACCCCCATACAACATACCCACGCGCCGTATTCAATGCCTTGTAATTATATACGTCACCAACATTGCTCCACGTTGCCAAATTGATGTACATACTGTTTGGCACATCCAATATTTTGTCTCCAGAACGATACTGTGACCCCATTCCATACATTGGCATAAATACATTCAGTGCCAAATCGCGGTCAAAATCATTACCACCAATTCGCACACCGGTATTTGCCAGAATATCGTTCGCACGATTTGCCGCATCACGACGCGCGGGCGACAATCGTATCACTGTAAAATCAGACGTTCCACCACCAACGTCCACAACAAATGCCAGTTTGTCTGCGGTTAAATTCTGTTCGTGCGCGAACGCCGCCGCAATAGGTTCAAATTGAAATCCAATATTTTTGAATCCGGCCGCGGTGGCAATACGTTCCAGTTCTGATTCTGCACGCATATCACCCGCCACATCATTATCGCGAAAATGCACAGGGCGACCGATAACAACACTGTCCACCGACGTGCCCGCCGCTGCGTCAATGCGCGATTTCATATATCGCATAAAATGCGTAACTATATCCGTAAATCTGACCGAACGACCACCGACAACGGTCGCAGAATCCATTAAATCCGTGCCAAGTATACGCTTTATACTGCGCATAAAACGCCCCGCCATGTCGGTATCGCGATACCGGCCAATGGCCGCACGACCAAAATAAACATCCATTGATTTATCTGGGAAAAACAGCGCGGTGGGAATTGTATCGTGGCCTGCCTCTGCATCGACCATACGTGGGACACCACCACTTGATATTGCCGCCGATGAATTAGTTGTTCCGAAATCAATTCCTGCAACAAACTGCGACATATTCACCCCCACTGATAAAAACCAGTGGTCATTATAACCATATTTTCAGACAAATCAAGGTGTTATTCTGACAAAATTCGTGCCAGTGCGTCCGCCGTCAACAGGTTCACCGTTTGAAACGCACCACGATAAAACACCGCAAAATTATTAAACACACACGGCAACGATTTCGCCGCGGAATTTACGCGGCGCGTGAACAATGCCGTTGCGGGCAAATCGCAAAAGGTGGCAATGTCACACGTATTCGGCCCACAAATCGCCCGAATGCCAATTATAACAATGATGATGCAAATGCAGGGCGACGCCACCAGCATGCGACTGATGTATGATTCTATGCACTTGTATTTTGATGACGATATTTTCCAAGAGAGAAATTTCCGAACCGTAACCCCATGTCTGGACGGGGGCGGCGTTGCCGCATATCCGCATGAAATAATGCGCATTGCGAATGAAAATCCAGATATTCTGAAACAATACACCACAATGAAATTCAATAATTTGAATAACCAGTTGTGCGCCAACAAGCAAAAATAAAATAGAGATTGGCTGCGCCGACCTTACAAAAAGTCCCTGTGCCCCGAAAAATTAAAACGCCGACAAGCGGCGTTTGAATTTTTCTGGTGGGGACACAGGGACTCGAACCCTGGACCCAATGATTAAAAGTCATTTGCTCTACCAACTGAGCTATGTCCCCAAAACGGAACCTGAATCTGGAACTTACGTTCTCTGTTCAAGGTTCGGGGCAAATTCTGACACAATCTGAAATAAAAATCAAGAAAAAATCGCATTTTTATTTATTTTTTGTTTTTCGCGCCTGCGCCGCCGCCAACAGATGTTCAAAATCAATCGCCCCGCCCGCATCGGCGTCCAGCCAATCGGTCACATGCGTGACGATATTTTCCACGTGGCGCGCAATGACCGTGCGACTGTTACGAAAACGCGTTTCATTGACCAAGTGCAACAATTCCCGCCCCAAACCCGCCAATGTCTGAACCTGATTTAACGATAACAGATTTGATTGCACCGCACTGTACAGTAAACTTTCCAATTCAGTATGATACGCCCGCAGCGTTTTTATAGTTGGCCGCGTCAGTTTGATTTTTTGCGCAATACTCTTGGCCGTCAAACCGTCCATTCTGTTCAGCGATTCCAATGTTGCGCGTCCGCGCACCCCAATCGAACGACGCAACAGCATTATGATATTCAATACCAGTACGTTTATCTTGTCCGTCATATTGGCCGCCAATGTGGCACTGAGTTTATTAGAAATCCGCGAATTAGAATAATCGTACAGCAAAAATACCAGCGGTATTGACAACAACGACGCCGCGATATTTGTCACCAAATCCGCCAAATCTTTGTCGGCAATGTTATCTTTGGTCAACGTGAATAATGCCACCCCGCCCACGATTGACAGCAGGTATGGAATACTTTTCAAGAAAACATCGCGCAGCCGTATGCCCATGGTCACAGCATACCAGAAACCACGCAACAAAATCACAGGAACAAATATCTAAGATTATTGCATGACCACGCCGGGGCGCACACTGGCACTGGGGGCGGGACGTGGCAGCATACCACGGCGCACATGACGTCGCATAAATACCAATCCCACCAGCGACAGCATGCCCAGCAACACCGCCATAATCGCGATACTGTACCGCCACCCGCCCAGCGTTGATCCCAAACCCACCACCAGACACATGACCAGATATGTCCCTTGGTCGGCAATGTTATAGAACGATAAAACCTCCATCCGGTTTTGCGATGGCGTCATGTTCTGGAATCGACCGTACAACAATATTTTTATCGCCGAATATATAACATACGCACCCCCCAGCGCAAACAACCCCCACATGTTATAATGCACCGCAAAAACACCGTAGAGTATTCCCACAACCATTATCAGTGCGAACATAACCGATGGTCGCATTCCAACGAAACGATGCGCAATTCCCTGACCCAGAATCTGGCACATCAGGATAAAGAACGGCACAATTCCAACAAATTCCACTGGGACACCAACCCCGTATCCAATCAGCGACAAATAATCGTTCAGATATGCAAAATTCGTCACCAAAACACTGATTATCAAAACACCAATCAGTGCTGGCGACGCGCGCATAACACGGGCCGCCGATTTTATTGCCGATAATGTGGTTGCGCCATCAGTCCAGACCCCAGAATATTTTTGCACCAGTTGCATACGCGTCAAAAACAACATTGAAAACACCAACGACACAACCGATAATGCTGTCACCCATTCATAACCAAAGAACATCAACAGTGACCCAGCCGCCGAACACGCAGTTCCAATCGTTGCAATATTACGGCGTCGGCCCAACACGCGTTCATATACCAGTGTATTTTGCCGCGCGCGCAGTTCATCGTACAGCACATCTTCGGATACGACACTGTAAATCGCACTCTGCATCCCCCACAGGAACATACCGATTGCAAACCCCAGCATTTGTGGCCACACCAGCCACATGCCAATCGCCACCGCCTTTATCGCCAGACCAGCAAACAGAACATTTCGAGCACCAAAACGACGCGCCAGCAATGCAATCGGTAATTGCGTCACGATAACGCCCGCCGACCACAGCATCAGCAACGATGAAATGCCAAAATCACTGGCCCCGTGCATCTGCATATAAATGGGATACACCGGTTCCACCCACATCAGATAGTTAAAAAAAGTGTATCCGTACATGTTTATCAGAAAATCATGCACAGAATTTTTTTGGTTCATGGGGGGTTACTCTCTCTGGGCGGTATTATACACTATTTTTATGCCCTGTGTATTGATTTTTTGGCAAAAACGCACTATAATTACGTGTGTAAGTGACTAAAAGGACGTGCCCATGTCTGTCAAGATGAATGAGTTTTTATTACAGTACTACAAGCAGTTGCGTTTTAACAGCATGCCGGCTGAGGTTCGTGCCCAATTCGACGTCTATCTGAAGGCCGATGATTTCCGTGGTCATATGAAGGACTGGAAAAAAGAGCTGATGACGAATGGCGCGAACAATCCAATACCCGACCCGACCGAGGCAGGTGGCGCGTGGGAACTGAGTGACGACGAATGGGAGAAGTTATTTCGCGCATTCCAAGATGCATTTCGCGCAATGGATGCGGACAAGAAGTCATTCAAAGACAACAAAGACGCAAACGATTTTCTGAATGAATATTTTGGTGACTTGCGCCTGTTTTCAAACGGCGTCGCCAGTAAGGATGCCGAGCAAGAGATTCAGGGTAATTTCAAAACATTTCTGGAAAGCAATCGTCAGGTTTTAGAGGTTGCGTTCAAACAATGGGGATTGACCGACGGCGATTTTTCTTATTCCGACCTGATGAGTGGTATTCGGGACAAGAAATATAACACATCACCAAAATTCCAAAAGAAAATCAAAGATGTTGCCCAGTATGTCGCGTACTATATGCGCCAACCGGATTTTGTAAATTCACTGCCGAATGCGCGGACAAACCTGCCCGATTTTGAAAAGGTTGAAAAGGGATTTGACGACGACCAGATTGACCCGCTGAAACTGGATTATTTCAAGCGCAATCATCGTGATTTGTTGGATACATTGAATAAAAAGTCCAAGGTTTATAGTGTATTCAAGACATATGACAATGGCAAGATTTCCAAGCCGCTGGACGAAGCAACAGAGAAAGTTGATTACGGCAACAAGGAATCTGACGACTATGTTCCGCCAAAGCGTGACGATGAATTGACCCCGTGGCAACAGTTGTCCAAGAATATTGGTGACACTTGGTCTGATTATATGGACAAGTACACCAAGTTCCGTGGCGACCGCTTGTATATGTCTGATTCAGCCAAGGCGATTGTCAAGGCACTGGACGATAAAAAGGTCAAAATGAAACCAACCGATGGGTTGGGTAAATTGGTCGAAAATACCGATGCGATAAAGACAAACCTGCTGTATAAATCGCCAACCGCGACAAAACATTTTGAATGGATGGCGAAAACATTAAAAGAATTGCAATCCACCATGCCCAAGACGTTTAATGGCGCGTTGCAAAATGGGCGTCAGATGCGCGCATTGGTGTCTGAATTGATTATGACCGCCGTTCGCGATGGCAAAATGGACGAGGCAAAATCTGCGATGGAGGTTTTGTCTGTCATCAAATACGGTTATACCACCAGCAAGATTATGGATGCCTTGAGCAAAGAAAACCTGACCGTGTTTTCATCATTGAACATAATTCCGGACATTGTAAAAAAAGCCATGGACAAGAGTATCAAGGCCGCGCTTATGGGGATTGGATACGGCATCACAATCGCGGGCAATGCATACAACCTGCACGGCAGCAAGTTTAATCAGGCCACCGGCCGTATGAAACAGGCGCACGACGACTTTGTTCAGGCCAATGATGACGCGAAAAACAAAAAAATTGCCGAACGCAATATAGAAAACCCGCTGGCGCAACAGCGGATTCAGGCCGAACAAACTGTGATGACACAAACGGGTATAACCGATGCGACATACGCCCAACACGAACAGGCGTATAACACCGCGAAAAGTGACGCAAAGCAAAAACTGACGGCAATGAATGATGCCGACAGACGGTTAAAAGACGCCGACCAAAAATTGGAATCTTATGATGATTTGACGCAGCAAATAAACAGCGCGAATCAGGCATTACCCCAGATTCAACAGGATTTACAACAGTTGCAAAATGCGCTGAACAACCCGAACACATATAACGGTATGCCACCACAGGCGGCAAACGCATTGGCAGTGGACATTCAGCGTCAGATTACAGATTTACAACAACAAGAACGCAATATTCAACAATCCCTGCCCCAGTTGCAACAACAGCAGCAACAGTTATTAGCCAATCCAGATATTCAAAGTGCATTGGCCGATCGTCCGACATATCAGGCGGACTTTAATACTGCACAGGCGTCGTACAATGCCGCGCAACAGTTGGCAGACCAGTTGGGCGATCCCGTGCACAAATTCAAAAACGCCAAAGATCGCGTTGATGAACTGAACCGCCAGATTGATGCCCGCAATGACGAAATTGATAACTGGGACGATAAACACAAGGACAAATTCCAAGAACTGATGGCGTATTGGGATTTCTTGGAAACCGGCCGCAACACCCACACGGGCAACATGTATTCGTGGGGTTTGGGCAGTGCCAAAAAGAAACAGAAAAATTTCAACGGCAGCGCACTGTTCCAGCAATATCTGGCCGCGTATGGGCGTGTGGCATAACGCCCTTGCCTTTTTTGGCAATTTGTGGTATAATACGTCACATAACGACACCGCCAATGGCGGTGTTTTTTATTGCAAAAATCAATCAACATAAAAAGGAATTTATAATGGCACGAGTTTTACAAATTCGGCGTGGCAACGCGTCACAAAACGATAACTTTACAGGAATGGCGGGCGAAATCACAATGGACACCGACGCGAAAACACTGCGCGTACACGATGGTGAAACACTGGGCGGGTTCGCACTGGCGCGCGCGGGCGATGGTGGCGGCAATGGCGATTTTGATATCAGTTCGGTATCAGACGATTTCTGGGCGGCGTTATTTGCGCGTATGTCGTCGCGCGTGCCCGAAATTATGATGTCGCCCGAAATTGCAATTACCAATACATCGGGTCAGGAATATATTTTTGACACCACGCGCACGCCAATATTTGCAAATGTCGTATTGCGCTGCAAATCCCCCGAATGTGGGTACAGCGCGGGCGACACGGTCGCATCATTTGGCATTGGTGCGCGCACGAATCCCGCGCCACTGACCTATGTGTCCACAGACGGCCTGCATTGCGTTCAAATGGTTGGTGGCGAAGCGTTCTGGGTTTCGCATCATGACACGGGAATTACGACAAAAATTACCCCTGAAAATTGGCGCGCAATGTTCAGAGTTTACTGTTGAAACGAATAAAATACTTTGCTATGCTGGCGCACATAGAAAAGAGGAAACAAATGTACATACTTGCATTAAACTGTGGGTCTTCGTCGTTAAAATATCAGGTTTTTGACGCGAATTCCAAGAAAGCCGTCGTTGGCGGTAATGTTGAAAAAATCGGCCTGCCGGATTCTTTTGTCACCCAAAAATATCCAGACGGCACAAAACAACGCAAAGACACCGTTATGAAAAATCATGACGAGGCGTTGAATGTTGTCCTGTTTATGCTGCGCGAAGCGTCCATTGACCTGAACGAAATCAAGGGTGTTGGTCACCGCGTCGTTATGGGGGGTGATAAATTCGCGTCGTCTGTGGAAATCACCGATAATGTTATGAAAACAATCGACAAATTGTCGCCATTGGCACCATTGCACAACCCACCTGCATTGATGGGTATTGTAACCGCGAAACAATTATTGCCAAATGCAAAACAGGTTGCCGTGTTTGATACTGCATTCCATCAAACAATGCCTGATTATTCATACCGCTATGCTGTACCATCGGCATGGTACACGGAATTGGGTGTGCGTCGCTATGGATTTCACGGGACATCACACCTGTATGTTTCCAAACGCGCGGCCGCAATGTTGGGAAAACCAGCTGACCAGTGCAATCTGATTACACTGCACATTGGTTCGGGCGCATCGGCCACCGCAATCAAAAACGGTATTTCCGTTGATACATCAATGGGTATGACACCAACAGCCGGTCTGACCATGGGTACACGCCCAGGCGATTTAGACCCAGGTGCGGTTCTGTATGTTATGAACACATTGCACCTGACACCGGATCAAATGCAGAAACATTTGAACAAAGATTCTGGTCTGATGGGGCTGACAGAATGTTTTGCCGACCGTCGTGACGTCGAAGAAAACAAGGCCAGCAATGACAAGTGCCGCCTGGCCATTGATACAGAGGTACACAATGTTAAAAAATACATCGGTGCATATATGGCTGAATTGGGTCACACCGATGCATTGGTATTCACCGCGGGCGTTGGCGAAAACGACGATTACCTGCGCGAACGTTTCTGCACCGGATTGGAAGATTTGGGCATCAAACTGGACAAAGAAAAGAATGCCAAGGCATTGGCGCGCAAGGGTGTTGACGAAGCAGAAATCAGCACACCTGACAGCCGCGTCAAAGTATTTATGGTTGCCACCAACGAAGAATTGGTCATTGTCGAAGACACATTGGCAATCATGAACGGCACATATAATCCAAATCATTTGAAAATGGATTATTCATTCGCAAAACAGCAAAAGACCAGATAATTTATTTCTGGTGCGCGACAAACGTCCCATTTCGGGACGTTTGTTTTTTGTTACATTTATTATTTTGATTTATTCAATATATCGCCCGATTTAATGTATTCGGGGGCGTCTGATTTTAATTTCTGACGCGCGATTTTTGCATACTTTTTTGCATTCTGGGTGTTCCCAATCATACTGTAATATTCCGCGCGTGCCCAATCACCACGACCATCATCATCGCCATACGCGCGCGCCAGCACCCAATACGTCAACGGCGCGGGCGCGACCAGCAACGCACGCTTGCACAATTCAATGGCACGGGCGGCATCGCCCGATTTTTTACGTTCGGTCAAAACCAATGCCAGTGCGGTCTGAATCTGGGGGGCGTTGCCCGCCAATTCCAAACTGCGCGAATATGCGGTGACACTGTCGTCATAATGACCAAATTGATATTCGATGTCGCCCAACAATTCATAAAAATATGGATTGTCCGCGTGGCGCGAAATCAATGTCTGTGTGCCGACACGGGCGGCATCCAAATTGCCCGCTTGCATTGATGCAATGGCGCGGGCGTATATTGCCGCATCTGATTTGTCCGAATATGGGTACAGTTCGCGCACACGTGTGGCGGTGTCCAGATATCCGACCAATTTCGCCTGAATCAAACGGAATTTCGCATCACGCGCGGGGTCGGTCGCGGGCGCGGTGTAACCTAATTTTGCAATTCGATCGCGGACATTTTTCAATCGTTCGGTGGTCAGTGGGTGATTCACACGTGTCGGATTCACCCGCGATTCCGCCGCACCACTGATTTCACGCATTTGTTCAAAGACCTGAATAAACCCATTCGGATTTTGCCCCGCGCGCACCATCAAATCCAACCCCATATTGTCGGCAATGCGTTCTTCGTCACGGGTAAATGCCAACATAGATTGCTGGGCAACACCACTGGACCCCGCCAGCACCCCCGCCCCCAGCGACGGATTACCACCAGCCACCATCAGGCCGATTCCCAGTGCCTGAATCAACATTGCGCGCTGCATTTCTGCCGCCATACGCGACGACATTTGCGCCATATGCCCACCGATTGTATGCCCCAGTTCGTGCGCGATTACCGCCTGTAATGCGTCGGGGGATTTTATCTGGGTCAACAAACCGGTATAAATATACACATCGTCGCCCCCCATAACAAACGCGTTGAAATCATCATCGCGCACAATATGCACGCGCAGGCGGTTGTCTGGGATTTCAGCCGCGGTGGCAATGGGGCGCACTAATTCGGTCACCACGCGTTCGATTTCTGTATCATTTATCAACGACACCGCATGCGCGCCAGTCGCAAAAAATATTGATAATAAACAGACAAATATCTTATGCACCTTGCTGCGTCCTGCGGTTAAATATAAACATTAAATCACGCGCCCATGGGGTCGGTTCGTCCATATCGCGCGCCGCGGCCGACGCCAATCGGAATAAATCACGATGTTCGCGCCAATCAGCAAAGTGATAATTTATCCACCCGCTTTGGCGTGTACCAATCAATTCCCCTGTACCACGCATCATCAAATCTTGTTCGGCGATTGCGAAACCGTCATCTGTTTCGCACAGCACAGACAGGCGGCGCATGCCGTTCTCGCTGGTGCTTTTGCCATACAGCAAAATACAATACGATTGTGCATTGCCGCGTCCGACACGGCCACGCAACTGGTGCAACGCCGCCAGACCAAACTGTTCGGCATTTTCAATAACAATAATTGTGGCGCGCGGAACGTCAATTCCAACCTCTATGACCGTGGTGGCGACCAATATTGACATATCAGAATCATTGTCGGCAAAACGCGCCATGGTTGCGTCACGCTGCCGTTTATCCATCTGGCCATGAACCAGACCCGCCGTTGGGAAAAATTCCCGCAAATATTCGTATCGGGCGGTTGCCGCCGCGGCCCCACCATCGTCACTGTCTGCGACCAATGGGCACACCCAAAATACTTTTGCCCCCGTGGCAATTTGCGCTTTCAGGCGCACCACCAAATCGGCAATTCGTGCCGTCGGCAATTTAGTTGTGATTATGGGCAGACGACCCGCCGGCTTTTCATTTATAACCGACACGTCCATATCGCCATAGATTGTCATGGACAGCGTACGCGGAATTGGTGTTGCCGACAACGCCAGCATATCGGGATTTTCGCCCTTGGCACGCAGGGCCTCGCGCTGGGTAACGCCAAAACGGTGTTGTTCATCAACAATGACCAGACCCAAATCGCGGTATTCCACATCATCTGAAAATAACGCGTGCGTACCGATAACCAGACGTGTCCGCCCAGAACGCAAAGATATCAATTTTTCGCGACGCGACGCCCCCTTGTCCCGACCAGTCAAGATATCACACACGATGCCGATTTTGTCGCACATTGGTTTCAGTTTGGCATAATGTTGCATCGCCAACGCGTCCGTTGGTGCCAGCATTGCGGTTTGCGCGCCAAATTCCGCCATACGCACCGCCGCCGCCAATGCAACGATGGTTTTACCGCTGCCTACGTCACCCTGAACCAGACGCATCATCGGCACGTCCGCCGACATATCGGCAAAGATATCATCAATCGTGCGTTTCTGTGCACCCGTCAAATCAAATGGCAATGTGGCATAGAATTTTTCCAACAGATTATATTTCTGGGGACGTACCGTGCGACGATTGCGCGGGTCGTGCCGATGGCGGCGGCTGATTGCAATCGCCGTTTGGTGTGCCAGCAATTCCCAATATGCCAATTTAACAATGTATTTTGAATTTGGGGTCAAATCCGCGTCGTCTGTGGGATAATGCACGTGTGCCAATGCGTCAAAAAATTCGCGCGTATCAGAATCTGTTTCGCCCATCATCTTGTCCGGCAATGCGGCAAAGATTTGGTCGCGCACCGCGGCAAATGTTTTTTGTGTCAACCCTTCGCCCGATGGGTATATCGCCTGTGTCTGGGGAATTTTTCCTGCATTCTGCATTTCTTCGATAAAATCGGGGTGATTTATCGTTGCGCGCGCGGATTTTTCCAATTTGCCACTGACCATGCGCCACGCGCCAATGGGCAATTTTTCCAACCAGTAATCCAAAAATCGCGTATTAAAGAACTGTAACACAACCGTTGCGCCAGTTTTATCGGCACATACAACCTGTGTCGGGGCACGACGCCCGCGGAAAAATCCGCCACGACGATGCGATTTTACCAACAGCGGTATCGTCAGTGTTTCGCCCGCGACGCCGTCCGCCACACATTCGGTAACACCGCGCGCCCGCACATAAGACGGCACGTGCAACATAAAATCTAACACACGACGCCCACCCAACACATCATCAAAACGCGATGCCAGAACTGGCCCGACCCCTTTGACGAATTGCAGGTCTGTATTCAAAAAATCAAACAGTTCTTTGCGCATTTCCCGATTTATTCCAAAACCTGTTTTTGCAAATCAATCAGTTTTTTACACCCCGATGCCGCCATTTCCATCAGTTTGGAAATTTGCGCCGCATCAAATGGGTGCTGTTCACCAGTTGCCTGAATTTCAACAAAGCGTCCTGATTCAGACACGACAAAATTAGAATCCAATTCAGCGGCGCAATCTTCGTCATAATCCAAATCCAAGACCAATTCACCATTCCACAGGCCCGCAGAAATCGCGGCAACATGTTCCCGCACAGGATTCCGAGAGATACGGCCATTCTGCATCAGCCAGCGCACAGCCAACATCAGCGCAACAAAACCGCCCGTAATTGATGCACAACGTGTGCCACCATCGGCCTGAATCACATCGCAATCGATTGTAATCGTATGACGCCCCAGCGCGTCCATATCAACCACACTGCGCAATGCGCGCCCAATCAGACGGGAAATTTCCGCGCTGCGGTGATCTTTCATTATTGCATCGCGCCCCTTGCGCGTGCCACATGCGCGCGGCAGCATGGAATATTCCGCCGTAACCCAACCGCCGGTTTTATTCTGGACACGTTTCCACAATGGCTGGTTCAAATCAACCGACGCGGTACACAGGACTTGCGTTCCGCCCATTTTTATCAGACATGACCCCTCGGCCCACTTGTTGACGCCTGTTTCCATGGAAACCGGACGCATTTGATTTGGCTGGCGCATTGATGGACGCATCATATTATTTTCCCCCATATATAAAATGTATATAATAAGTATATATTACCACAGGATTATTGCAATTTTTTTTACGTTTGCATTTTTTTATTCATACTGTTATGCTGTGCAATCATCAGAAAGGATTTGATTTATATGTCAGCACAGACAAAACGCCTGATTAAAAAAGTCATCAGTTATTCGGGCATATTCTTTTTCGTTTTGGCCGCAACCATGTTGTGGTGGCAATTACGTAATTACACATTTTATGACATTATTCACGCAATCGCGGCAATTCCATTGGCAAACCTGATTGGGGCGTGCTGTGCGTGCTTTGCGGGGTATTTGGCACTGTCGCTGTACGATTATCTGGCATTGAATTATGTCGGCGAAAATAAAAAGGTCGTATGGTGGAAATGGATGCTGGCGGGTATGCTGGGGTTCGCAATCAGCAATAATGCCGGTCACGCAGTGGTCAGTGGTGGTGCAATCAGATACCGCCTGTACACGCGTTGGCGCATTCACGGCAGCGATATTGTAAAAATGCTGACGATTTCAGGATTTACGTATTTCTTGGGCTGTGCGGCGATTGTACTGATTGGGTATTTTCTGGTGCCGCATGATATATTAAATTCGTCGACGGGCGCATCGGTCGGTCTGAATGCATTGTTCGTGTTCTGTGCCGCGGCATTGATGGCGTATTTCGCAATGACCATACTGTTCCACGGCAAACATATCAAAATCGGACAATTAAAGTTCCAAATTCCATCGACAAAAATGGCGTGGTTACAGATGCTGTTAGGCATCACGGACAGTGTTCTGGCTGGTCTGGTACTGTATTTCTGTCTGATTCCGTTTGTGGACATTCCGTTTGGGACATATATCGGTCTGTTCGTTATTGCCCAGACCACCGGCGTATTCAGCCAAGTTCCAGGGGGCATCGGCGTATTCGAGAGCGTCTTTCTGTTGGCATTGCCCGACGGAATTGACAAGGCGAACATTTTCGGCGCACTGTTGGCATACAGAATTATTTACTATGTTTTGCCACTGATTGGTGTTGGGGGACTGTTCTTTATATACGAACGCTGGCTGCGCGCGCGTATGAAACGTTGGGCAAACGAAGCGCGCGAGAAAATTTCCCAGATTCCCGCCAAAATAAAAAATATCAAACACACGAAAAAATAAATGCCTTGCCATATGGGGGTTGGGCATGTTATGCTGATACCTGTCGTATGACAATGGGGTATATGAAGTGTTTGTATTATCACTATTTTATACATTCTGTTGCGCGCCATTTGTTTACATGGTGCTTTCCCTTGGCATGGGCTGGGACGCCCCACAGGGACGGTCTGTATCCGTTGCATACGAACCCGCAACAAAAGGATTATTAAATGTCAAAAAAGATTTATGTGGACGCCGTCCACCCAGAGGAAACACGCGTGGTAGTGGTGGATACTGCAACCAATCGTGTTTCTGATTTTGATGTTGAAACAACAACAAAACCCCAGATAAAGGGTAATATCTATTTGGCCAAGGTTATACGTGTCGAACCGTCATTACAGGCGGCATTCGTGGACTATGGCACGGGCAAGAATGGATTTTTGCCGTTTTCTGAAATTCACCCAGATTACTATCAGGTGTCGCCAGAACAGAAAAAGAAACTGTTGGAATTGGCACACGCAAACATCGTTGATGACGACGATGACCCAGATGACGAAAATGATGAGGTTGCCGAATACGACGACCACAGTGCCGGCGAAGATAACAAGGAATTTGTTAAACGCGCGCGTGAGTTCAAGATTCAGGACGTCATTAAACCAAAGCAAATCTTGCTGATTCAGGGCGTCAAGGAAGAACGTGGCCAGAAAGGCGCGTCCATGACAACATATCTGTCATTGGCGGGTCGTTTTGCGGTTCTGATGCCAAATTCACGCAAGCGCAACAGTTATGGCATTTCCAAAAAGATTTCTGACAAAACCGAACGTGCACGTTTGCGTGAAATCTTGCACGCACTGAAAATTCCAAAGGGAATGACCGTTGTTCTGCGTACCGCGGCAATGGGTGCGGACGCGACATCTATCGCGGCGGACTATGATTACTTGGTAAATCTGTGGAATGAAATCCGCAAGACAACGTTGGAATCGGTCGCCCCCGTCACCATTCACACCGAAGATTCCCTGTTGCGTCGTGTTGTTCGTGATTTCTTGGCGGACAAGGACGATGTTCTGGTTATCCAAGGGGACGAGGCATACGACGCCGCCAAAACTTATTTCCAGCAAATGTATGGCCGCGCGCCACGCAAACAGTTGGTTCAGTACAAGGACGCAGCCGTTCCATTGATGGTCAAGGCCGGCGTTGAAAAACAACTGGAAGGGTTGCATGGCCCATATGTTCAGTTGCCATCGGGCGGTTCACTGGTTATCAACCAGACCGAAGCAATGGTTACAATCGACGTCAATTCGTCCCGCGCGATAAAGGAAAAAGACATCGAACAAACCGCCCTGAATACTAATTTAGAGGCCGCCGAAGAAATCGCGTTGCAACTGCGTCTGCGTGATTTGGCGGGGATTGTTGCGATTGACTTTATTGATATGGAAGAAGAACGCAACAACCGCAAACTGGAAATGAAAATGCGCGAGGTTATGAAACGTGACCGCGCCCGCACACAGGTTGCGAAAATCAACACGTTTGGCGTGCTGATGCTGTCGCGCCAGCGTCTGCGCAGCAGTTTCATTGAAACATCGTATGTCCAGTGTCCACACTGTTTGGGCGCGGGCGTCGTGCCATCAATCCAGACCGCGGCACTGATTATGTTCCGCCATTTGCAGGAAAAATTGCTGGCAAAGAGTGCCCAGAAAATCATTATGACCGTTCCAACCGATGTGGCGATTTACCTGTTGAATCACAAGCGTGCGGAACTGGCGTCAATGGAATCTGAATTTGAAACAGAAATCGTTATTGTTGGCGACGACAGCATGATGAACATTGACCAATATGCAATTCAGCGTGTTGCCCCAGAATCCAACAAGACCGAAGATTTGTTGGACGCGTACGCACCATCAACTGATGCGAAAAAGAAAGACGCCCAGCATATGGACGCGAAAAAGACGACCATGAATGCCCCGCGTCGCAAACGCAAGAAACAACAAAAGAAAGCCACATTCTGGCAGAAATTGATTGGTTAAAAATCCCGCCCCACTTGGGGCGGATTTTTTTATTAGAGCAAAGATAATAGAGCATAGATAATAGAGAATAGATAATAGATTTAATAGCACCCTTGTCATTGCGAGCGTAGCGTGGCAATCCAGTAAATAAAGCCGCGCCATCGGCGCACTTTTTTATTCACTGGATTGCTTCGTCATTTCATTCCTCGCAATGACAAAGTTCACAGGAACGCGCCCCACCCTCAGGTGCGAATGTGACGGCGTTATGCACTTGCCACGCTTACTCGTAAGCGAACCTCGGTTCGAATCCGGTGACGTACGACCGGTTTAACAAAAAACACCAACCATTTGGTTGACGTTAAATTCGGCAGGCGGATAACCTTATTGCTTCGCCACCTTGCAAAATCGCCCGATGGGCGACCGGCGTGTTTCCGCCTTTTTGCGGCGGTTCGAACGGCTCTACTCGCCGGTTCGAATCCTGACCCGCACCAAAATTAAAAAAGGAAACCCGCCATTTCGGCGGGTTTCCTTTTTTAATGGGGCGGATAACCGGATTCGAACCGGCGACACCTGGTACCACAAACCAGTGCTCTAACCAACTGAGCTACATCCGCCATACTGGTGGAGCTGATCGGACTCGAACCGACGACCCCTTGCATGCCATGCAAGTGCTCTACCAACTGAGCTACAACCCCTTGCGCCGACATATTCTATATTTCTTCTTGCCAAATGTCAAATCAATTTGCTAACCTTTTTACACAAGAAGGAGATTTTAATATGGATTATCAAGCATTGAAAGCCGAAGTTGAACAAAAAACCCAGCAAACTCTGGACGTTCTGGCGGGCGAATACGCCGGTCTGCGTACGGGGCGCGCGTCTGTGCACCTGTTGGACGGTGTGCGTGTGCCGGTTTATGGTTCTGACATGCCATTGAATCAGGTTGCAACCGTTGCCACCCCAGATAACCAGACACTGAGTGTCACCGTTTGGGACATCAATAATGCGGGCGCGGTGGAAAAGGCAATTCGTGATTCTGGTTTGGGTCTGAATCCAAATACCGCGGGCGGTGTTATTCGCCTGAACCTGCCACCATTGACCGAAGAACGCCGCCGCGAACTGACCAAGGTTGCGGGTAAATACGCCGAAGAAGCCAAGATTTCTATGCGTAACATTCGCCAAGATGCAATGGGCAAAATCAAACGCGCCGTCACAGACAAGGAAATTTCCGAAGATGACCAGCGCAAATTCGAAGATGATTTGCAGAAAGTGTTTGAAATGCGCGCATCACAGGTTGATGCACAGGCCAAACAAAAAGAAGCCGACATTATGTCTGTCTAGGTTTATTGTCATCTGTCACGCAAATTATCACTCACAGCATATTGGATTTAGAAATGTTTAGAATATTCAAAAAGAAAGTACATGATGTCGCCAACGCGCCTGTGCGCGTACCACAGCATATCGCATTTATCTGCGACGGTAACCGCCGCTGGGCCGAGGCCCGCGGTCTGCCCCCGTTGATGGGGCACAAGGCCGGTATCGCAAACTTTGAAAATCTGGTCGATTGGTACATTGCACGTGGTGTGTCCACGGTGACATTCTTTATATTTTCCACAGAAAACTGGAATCGTTCCAAGGAAGAAGTGGATTATCTGATGGACTTGTTCTATACAGAATTAAAGAAAAATATGAAGCACGCGCTGGAAAAAAATCTGCGCTATCGCGTGGTGGGTTCGCGTGACCGTTTGCCAAAACGCTTGGCGCATATGTGCGATAAACTGGAAGAAACATCGGCCGAAAACACCGGTGGCACGGTTGTGTTTGCGTTGAACTATGGCGGTCAGGGTGAAATTATTGACGCGGTAAATGCCGCGGTTGCCGCTGGCGAGCCGGTTACCCGCGAAACATTTGAAACATTCTTGGACACAGGCGATTTGTTGCCGATTGATTTGATGGTTCGCACCAGTAATGAATTTAGAATTTCTAATTTCTTGCTGTGGAAATTGGCGTATGCCGAATTGATGTTCGTCCCAGAACACTGGCCTGATTTGGTCAAAGACGAACGGATGTGGCAGCGCACATTGGACGAATACGCACGTCGTGACCGCAGATTTGGTGGCGGCAAAAAGGCGAATTATTCCGGCAAACAAAAATAAGGTTTTTGACATGTCAAACACATCACAGAGAGTTATTGTTGGCGCAATTATGGCGGCGATTGCTGTCGTGGCCGCGGTGGCGGAACACTATGGTTTTCATGCGGTACGATATCTGGGGATTTTGGTCGTACTGGGTATGATTCTGGAAATGATTTTGGCAATTCGTCATGTGCCAACGGAACAGTTGTGCCAGAATAAAAACTGGCTGGTCTATGGTGGATTCTTGGCGTGGTTATTTGTGATGTTGGCGGCGATAAATACCGTGGCGACACGTCCATGGATTATTCTGTTGCTGTTGTTGACAATCAGTGGTGCGGACATTGGAGCATGGTTCTTTGGCCGTATGTTGGGCGGGGACAAGATGTGGGAACGTCTGTCCGCGAACAAAACATGGGCGGGCCAGATTGCCGGCATTATATGTGGCACGGTTATGGCGTTGCTGTATGGACTGTTGGGGACGGATACATTTATGCCACAACTGATGTGGATTGGGATTAGTATTGCGTTACTCAGCCAATATGGCGACCTGACCGCCAGTTGGGTAAAACGCCGTATGGGCATCAAAGATTTCGGTCATATTTTACCAGGGCACGGTGGAATGCTGGATCGGTTTGACGGGTGGATTTATGCCCTGCCCTTGATTTGGTTGATTATGTTGTAATGCAGATTTGTAAATGTAAAGGAACGGAAAGTAATGCATACGATTGTGGCTGTGATTGCATTGATGGTTGTGTTGGGCGTGGTCGTGTTTATTCACGAATTGGGGCACTTTTTTGCCGCGCGCGCGTCCGGCGTCCGTGTTGATAAATTTTCAATCGGATTTGGGCCGGCAATTATCAAGTGGCACGACCGACACAGCACACAATGGCAGATTGCATGCCTGCCACTGGGTGGGTATGTTTCCATTTACGGTCAAGAAATGATGTTTGACCGCAAGGCATATGCGGAATTGCCCGCTGATAAAAAGGTGGGACATTACCTGTCTGCGCCCGCGTGGAAACAGTTTATAATTGTTGCCGCTGGCGTCACCATGAACTTTATTTTGGCGTGGTTCATTTATTCTGGGGTTGCAATGTTCCACCCAAAGAAGGTTCAGTTGCCCGTTGTCGGTCAGGTTATTCAGGAATCCGTCGCGTTCAAGGCGGGTGTTAAACCAGGTGACACCATTGTTCGCATTGATGGCGAAAAAATCACAAACTGGGGCGAACTGATTATTGCCAAAGAAATCGCATCAAACCGCAACGCAAACGTGATTGTTGTGCGTGGTGAAAAATTGGTGAATGTTGAACTGTCGCCCGCCGAACGCTGGGGCTTGATTGCCGACGGCAGCAAGACCGAATTGCGCAAGAAAGGGTTCTTTGGCGGATTGCTGACGGGGGCACGCGAAACGTATTACCAGTCCAAAACATTGGTCGTGGTTTTGGAACAAATTATCACAGGCGAACGTTCGTCCAAACAACTGGGGTCATTTATTACCATTGCACAGGTTTCGGGCAAAGCGATGGAGGCAGGAATATTTGCATTGCTGTCTATTATTGCCTTGCTGTCGGTGAATTTGGCTGTTATAAATCTGTTGCCATTGCCGGTGTTGGATGGTGGGTATTTATTGATACTGGTAATCGAGGGGATTACACGTCGTAAATTGCAGGGCCGCGCGATGGAATACGTTATCATCGCAGGATGGGTATTGATTGCGGGTCTGTTTATACTGACGATGTGGAACGATTTGGTACGTGTATTTGGGTAATATAATATGAACACAAAGAAATTATTTTTAGCAACCACACTGGCCGTCGCGGCGACTGGCGCAAATGCGGCAACCGTATCGCGCGTTGATGTGTCGGGCAATCGCCGTATGGACGCGGAATCGGTGCGCATTCTGTCTGATGTCAATATCGGCGACACCGTGGGCGAGGCCCGCGCCAACCAAATTGCAAAAAAATTACAGGAAAGTGGTTACTTTTCAAAAATCAATGTTCGCATGTCTGGCAACGTGTTGAAAATTGACGTGGTCGAAGCACCAACCGTCAACATGGTAACGGTCGAAGGCAACGATGAAATTTCCACCGACGATTTGAAGAAAGAAATCCGCCTGAAAGAACGCGCGGCGTTTGATGAATCAACCATTGGCGCGGACGTCCAGCGTATGCTGACGATATACCAGCGCAAGGGGTTCTTTGGCACAAAAATTGAACCAAAGCGTATCGAATTGGACGACAATCGTGTGAACGTTGTCTATGAGATTACAGAGGGTCACCCAACATACATCACCGACATTGACTTTGCGGGGAACAAGAAATTCAGTTCGCGCACATTGCGTGGCGAAATCTTGTCACGCGAACACGCGTGGTGGCGTTTTATGACCCAGTTTGATGTCTTTGACGAAGACCGCATTCAATATGATCAACAGATGTTGCGTCAATTCTATCTGCGTAATGGTTATGCGGATTTTGCCGTGACCGATGCGACCGGTGTATTCACACCTGACCGCCAGTATTATTCTGTAAAATTTACTGTTGACGAAGGGGCAAAATACAAATTCGGCAAACTGGACATAGACAACCCATTCCCCGACGTATCAACAGATGAATTGCGCAAAGTAATTAAAATGTCGGCGGGCGACACGTATAATGTTGATCTGGTTGATGAAACTATATCTGCCTTGCGCGGGGCGGTTGCCGATCATGGGTATGCGTTTATCAATGTCGAACCCATGCCGACAAAAAACAGCGACACGCATACGATTGATATGACGTTCAAGATTCAAAAGACCAATCGTATTTACCTGAACTCTATCAATATTTTGGGCAACGTTCGCACGTTTGACACCGTGATTCAACAGTTATTGCCAATGCGCGCAGGCGATCCATTTTCGCTGCAAACCATTGAACAAGGTCGCCAGAACCTGATGCGCACACGTTATTTCAAAGATGTCCAGATGGTGCCAACCCGATTGGCCGATGCAAATATGATGAATCTGGATATCAAGGTCGAAGAACAACCGACAGGCGAATTGTCGGGCGGGTTTGGCTGGTCGAACATCAACGGTTTTATGGTTGATGCGGGCATTACCGAAAACAACTTTATGGGACGCGGCCAGATTGTGCAACTGCGCGGGTCAATCGCCCAGTATCAAAAACAGGCACTGTTCAGTTTCACCGAACCATATTTGTTTGGACGCGCGCTGTCGGGTGGGTTTGATGTATCGTACACAATGTATAACTATTCGTCATTGGGCGGATTGGGGTATGATCGCGACTCGCTGACAATCGCGGGACGTATGGGTTGGAAATTGACCGACAACTGGTCACAGACGGTGCGTCTGTCGGCGGCATTTGACCAAAACTATGACCTGCAAACCGTGGGTGGGTGGCGCGATTCCACGTTGTACACGTTGGCGACATATTTGAAATACTATAACCTGAATACCAATTTCCAACAGAACACACACACCGGTGTTGTGGCGAATTTGGGTCTGGCATATACCGGTTTCGGGGGCAGTGAAACATTCATGCGTTACAGCGCAGACATTACCGGTATGGTCAAATTCTTGGACGACCGGTGGCAGTTGCGTTCGTCGCTGGATTTCGGGTATATTCAGCCACTGGATGGCGATTATGTATCACGTGTGTACCGCTATTTCTTGGGCGGGGAATCACTGCGTGGGTTTGATATCGCCGGCGTCGGCAGCCGTAACTGGTTCTATACATCATACTCGTTGGGTGGCATGTGGAAATTGAACGGTTCAACACAACTGAATTTCCCAGTATTTATTCCAGACGAATACCAGATAAAGGGGTTTGTGTTCGCCGATTACGGTATCTTGGGCAAGCCACCACGTGATGAATACACATACAGAAATGTGTATGGCGCAACACGCAGCAACTTTATCGACAGTGACCTGCGCACATCGGTTGGTTTCGGTATTTATTGGAACACGCCAATGGGCCCGATGAATTTCAGTTGGGGTTGGCCGCTGCACATGAACGAATACGACCGCGAACGTCGATTCTTGCTGTCATTCGAAACACAGTTTTAACAAATGCCCCGTTTTTTATTTCAGAGAGCAAAGCGCAGAGAGCAAAGAGTAATGTTAGTGCGCTGCGCGCAACATAAAATAAACTGGATTGCCACGCGTCGCTACGCTTGCTCGCAATGACAATGATTCTAGCACGTGTGTCGCCTGCGGACTAGCGTCCTTGCCGCATCCTGCGCTTCGCTTGGATTCATTGCGAACGTAGTGAAGCAATCCAGTAAATAAAAATTGTCCGCCAATGGCGGACACATTCATTGCTCTCTGCTCTCTGCGCTTTGCTCTCTTACTTTTATCCTTGACCCATGGGCGCGAATTTTCTTATAATTTATTTACACAAGGGGAAGAAGGACATGAAGAAAGTATTTTTGGCTTTGTTTGTTGCATTGGCGCTGGCGGGCTGTGGTCAGATTTACGACCGCGAACCGGTTGGTGTTGGTTATGACAACAACGAATTAAAACTGAGTCCGTGCGCCTGTATCATGGTATATCAGGCATAAATCCCACGCATTATATCAGGGGGGATTGCACATTGGATTATCCAGACAATTTTGAAACGCCGGCATTTCCAGCGGGCAAACGGATTGCCGTTTCCCGCGCGATGGCGATTGCAACGTCGGTGGCGTTTTTCTTGATTGTGTGCGTGTGCGGTCTGATTATTTGGACAACGCGTGGCGCGACGGTTGAACCGTTTATTATTTCCATTGATAAGATTACGGGCGCGTGGTCTATTGTTGGCCACCCACATGGCCAGATGGCATACTCTGCCACCCGCACAATGCAGGAATCGGTGATTGCGAATTTCACACGCGATTGGTTCACGGTGTCACGCGATGCCGATAACACCGCCATGTGGCAAACGTGCGAACGCGAACAATGTCGTTCTGACGATGCGCCGGCACGCACGGACAAGACATGCGCGATGTATTGTGCCACGTCGGACAGTGTGTTTAACACATTCGTGTACAACGTCATTCCAAATTGGCAGGATATTGCCGCACGTGGCGGTCGCATGACGGTTGACACAACCAGTATGCAGATTGCACCCGTTGGGCAAATAACACAGAATGGTGGCACGTGGTCGATTCAGGCAACAGTGTCCAGCACACTGGACGGCGATATGCAAATCATCGCCTTTGCCAAGGTTGCACGTCAAACATCGTGGTATCCACGAACACTGGGGTACTATATCGCGGGATTTAACACATACAGATTGAACTGATGAAAAAACTGATTATGTTTTTGACTGGTCTGATGTTGCTGGTACTGACGTTTGGGGCGTTGTATCTGGGTGGTGCAATTTATGATGCCGGCGAAAAACGCAGCATTGATACGTTCTTTTTCCAGCCAAATAATTTGTCCGCCGATCGCCCTGGGGAATTACAGACCCCCGATGAAATGGGCGAAAGCCGTATTTTGAATATGCTGGTTGATCGGTATGTTACGGAATATTTCTATGTGATTCCGGATCGTGAAAACATTGCGCGCCGCACCCGTTCGGACAGTGTGTTGGCCCGCATGTCTGGCGCGGACGTATTTCGCACATGGCAAAACACGGTTGCCAATGAAATTCAGACAATGGCCGAACACGGCACAATGCGTACCGCCGCGATTGTTGGCGAAATATTGCGTCCCACCGGCAGTGATTATTGGCAGGCGGACTATGAATTGCGCACGTGGAACGTGGCAAATGATTTGTCCGTTGCGCCCACTGTTACGCGTGGCACGATGTATATGAAAATCAGATATGAATCCGGTCTGCGTGATTCTATTGTGGATTATGGCGTGCACCGGTATCTGGACAATGGTGGCGATCCTGCGAATCTGTTTAAGTTCGAGGTGCGCGAGGTTATTATCAGATAACATCGTTTTGGGGTGGTATGAATATGAAAATGCGTTTTGTAATTTTGTTATCTTGGTTGGCAGTGTGCGTTGCACCTGCGATGGCGGCAAATGATGATCCGTTTGATTTTGATAACTTTGCAATCACCGACAGTGGGGACGCCGATATCAATGTGGAATCGGTGTCTATCAATGCCGGCGCATCACCCGCGGCGGTGGCGTCATTTGATATTGCCGGCGTTATGCTGGGTATGCCATTCGAAGATGTGCAAACATTATTCTTCAAGGACAAGGGGTTATATTCCCCACGCAAAAAAGACAGCATCGTTTACACCATTGCCAAGGATTGGAAATACAATCTGGACTATGAATGTCGCCGCCAAGGGATTGTGATTCCCGCCGAATTGTCCAAGTGTGTGAACAGTTTGGCGCGCAATCGCGGGTTGCTGTATGCGTCTGAATTACATTTGGAACGTGAAAACACCGGCGAAACAATCGTGGTATATTTTACCAGCAATGCGACAGACAATTTGGTATGGCGCGTCGTGTATAACAATGATGCCAATGAATTAGAGGGCGCAGACGAGAAATTTGAAAACCAGCGTCAGAAAAAAATTCTGGCATTCTGGCAAAACGTATTGGACAAGTATGGCGCACCAAACGCTGGCACGGACAAATGGGTATCGACCACAAACGCGTATGACCCAATGATGACGGCGTATTATGGCGCGTTGGATTTGGTGGACAATGGGCGGTATGCATCTGATGCGGCGAAAAATGTCCAAGACGCCAGAGATAATTTCCAAGCAAAACCGTATGCGTTTTGATACGATTTGTCTGAATTATGGTGTTGGGTATGAACACATACCAATCTGGGTTATTTGCAGAATTTTGGGCACGCATGTATCTGCGCATGCGGGGGTATCGCATTCTGGGGCGACGGTACATTACGGGGCGCAATACTGGGCGCGCCGAAATCGACATTATTGCCCGCCACAAAAACGTCATTGTATTCATAGAGGTTAAACGTCGTCCAAACGTTACCGCTGGTTGGGACGCGATTACACCGGCACAGGCCGTGCGACTGCGTCGTGCGGCGGAAACTTATTTGGCGCGATTGCCACGCCCGTATGACGCCCGATTTGATGTGATTATTGTGTGCGGTCTGCGCATATATCACGCCCGCGGCGCGATTTAGGCAGCGGGGAATGTCAACCGTTTTTTTACTGTTTTTTGTATTGCATTTGGGAATGCAGTCCTGTATAATTTCCACGAACTTTTGGAAAAAAGGAGAAACCATGAAAAAAGTTATGTTGGCACTGTTTGCCGTTTTGACATTGGCTGCATGCACAGGTTCTTACAAATCTGGTAATTGCGAATACGATTTCTTGCTGCACAAAGATATTTCTATCTCCAAATTGATTGGTAATGCAACAGGCGGTTGCCGCTAATAATAAAAACGGGGCGTTTGCCCCGTTTTTATTTTATCACTGCGGTTTTTATCAGTGATACGTCATCGCGAATTGTGTCCAATTTTATCTGTAATTGCCCGATGCCTGTTTCCAGTATCGTCGTACGATTTTCCAGTGTTGTAATGCGCGTGTCGGCGCGTTGAATGTCCGCCAGCGATGAATCTTGGCGGGCAACCCAATAAATCAGGCCGCCGATAAACGCGATTAAAAACCAACTGTCGCGCAGGGTTGCGATAATTCCACCCAGCGCGTTTGTTTCCTGTTTCATTTTCGCCCCCGCGATATCATATTTTCAATCATGTGCACCAATGCGCGCTGGGATTCCAGCCCGCGCAATTCGGCGTCCGATGCATTCGGCCCCAGCACGCGTTCAATCGTCATTCGGCGCAGGTGCTGCAACACCGCCGCACCCGACGCGGTTGAAAATGTACGTGCGTAATTCTGTTCAATTTCGTTCATAATTTTTCCCCATGGTTAAATCAAGTTTTCCGCCACTGCCATCTGGGCGATGGGTGCAATGTATTTCAGTTCTGCGTCACTGTTCAGCACGATTGGCGCAATCACCCCGCGACGAGACAGAATCTGTAATCCGCGGTCGGTCAGCGGCCTGATAAATTCATGCAGCAGCCGCCCATATGTTGCGCCCAAAATTCGCATCATATCGGAATTGCGCGCCATAATTTCGGTCGCAGTCATTTCTTTTTCAGACAGCAATCCCAACCGGTCGGCCAACAGCGCGTGACGAATCCGTTCGCGCAGGTCTTTTAATATTATTTGCGATACATCAAAATCCGCACCCGACGACAATGGGGTCAGACCTGATGACCCAACTGCCTTTGGTATAATTGCCCCAGGTGTCAAATTGATATTGTTCAGGTTGATGACGCCGTCATCGTCGGCCTGCCATATGCCAGAAACGGCGATGGTCGCGTTTTTCAAGACCAATTCAACAACCTTGTTCGCGGTTTTTATGTCTGGTAATGCGCGCAAGACCGGCCCGCGGCCGTATTGTTCGCCGCTCAGCACACTCCACCGGAAAATGATGTAAGGGTTGGTTTCAAATGTTCCGCGCGCGACGATATTATTTTCAATGTCGCCACCGACATCTAGCCATGCAGTAAATTCTGTACCAACCAACGATTGTACCAATCGCAATGGCGTCGCAGGGTCGCGTTTTATCTGGTCGGCGATGTCGGCAGGTGGCGTCCACGTTGGGTATTTTTCCAATACTTCGCATGCAGGCATTGTCGCCGTGTGAAATACTGCGTTTGGCAAAATCGCAATATCGCGCATAGGCACAGCCGTAAACGAAAACGCCGACGATGCGCCGATTGGCGTTTCCGCCATAAACAGACACGCCGTCCCCAGAATCACCAAGTCCAGATAGCACTGATGAATGGTGGTATAAAAATTTGAATCATTCAGATTCGCGCGCAGTGCCGCCGTTGCAGCGTCTGCATCGGGCGATGCGTCACTTTCCGGAATCAGTGTCAGCCACAGTGATTCAGGTGGTGTCATCAGCGAATATATTGATGCCGCCAGATTATCCACAGCATCCGCCGCGGTTGCATCAAACAGTGTTGCGACATCTGTATCGTTGGTCGGCATAGTGTATCGCATTGCGGCATCCCACCGTGCCAACCATGGCGCACGCGCGTCCAGCGCACGCCGATACATTTGTTCTAAATTATTTTGCATGTTTTCTCCTTTGTTTTGTTGTTAAAAAAATCCCCCGATAAAAATCGGGGGATTGAATGAACCAAAAAATTAAACCTAAAATGTCAATCTGGCACCAAGCGAGAATATATTTACAAATGAAATGCCTGAATCGCTTTCTGGTATATATATTTTATCGCTAATCGTCAACCCCACATGTTCGGCAACATCAATGACGAAACCAATATGCGCCACAAAACTTTTGTAATTTTCGTCTCCGCTGACTTTGATACCAACACCTTCAACATGATTTTTTGCTTTAACGCTGACTTCGGTGTTTATTTGCGAATACCCCAATCCAAAAAAGAATGCACTGTTGCCACTGGCGTCGTTTATATAATTGTCAAACATTCCGCCAAATGCATGCCCTTTGGCAGCCAGTCCAACCGTCACATTGTTGTATCCGTCAGAAATGGTTATATCATCGCCATCGGATTCCATAAAATAATCATAAAATACTGATATTCCAGGATTGTATGTTTGTTGTCGTCCAAAAAAACGCAAACCTGCATTTATGCCAAAGCCAAAGAATCCGTCTGGCATTCCATCCAAATTATCATCATCATAATCCGCCATAGCATATCCAACCGAACCACCGACGAAACCATTCACATCACTGGACGTTTGGTTGCTGTATGGCTGTTGATAATAATTAGGGCTTTGGGGAACATACCCATAATCATTGTCATTCTGTTCATATTCTGGGGCAGTGCTGGCAAATAATCGATCACAATATTTGATTCCACGTTCATAAACGCAATTATCATAGTTTTTATAATAATTACGCATAACATTTATATCCTTTTGATTAGCAGCTATTGCACTAACACTAATCAACAAACCACACACAGACACAAATATTTTTTTCATTTTCTGACCCTTTTTTCTAAAAAAAGCAACCGCACAAAATCTTGGCGGTTGGAGGTTAGAAACTATGATCAGATAGCGTGGCTTATTCTGTGTATTCGCCACCCTCCAACCAAACAGGGCTGGAGGTGTTTTTTGTCCCCACGGACACTGACCACGAGTTTCTACGCTCCATATCGGAACACCCGATACGTTGTGCATTATAACACAAACAGGAACAAAAAACAATCAGGTTAAACATTGAATTTCGTGTTTGCCGTATAGGCGCGGCCTGTATAACCCGCGGGGTGCACGGGTGTCGGCGCGATTGTAATTGCGCCCGCCACCGCGTCCAGACCGTCGTCGTGCCCCGTTCCAATTGGTGACCACCCCATCATTTCGGCAACAAATGGTGTTTGCGTTATTTTGCTGTGCGCATACAATCGCCCCGCAGCCAACGTTGGTTCAATCGCGTCCAAGATTCGGTCAACCTTTGGCCGATTGTTGGTAATACGCGTGATTGTGATTGGCGTGCCGGCACGTATTGCCGCGTCGCGCATTATTTCTGGTAATGCATTTCCAATACCATTTGTTTCAATCGTGATGCGTCGCATACCATATCGTCCCAAAAATCCCAGCACACAATCGCACTGATGTGCCAACGGATGCGTGTCGCCATCGGACACCGTCATATATAAAATGTCGTGAATAAAAACACATCGCGATGCATCATCGCGATACAAGACGACGCACACACTGCCATCGCGACCACGACGTCCCGTCGATGGGTCCCAATATGCCGCTGCGCCTGTAATTTTATGCGCGCCAATTTGTGCGGTACGCGCGTCAAACACATCGTCGTATAATCGCATTGCCCCAGGATCCAGACGCGCGCGCGTTGGCGCGACAGGTTGCAATAACATCTGTGATGCAAAATGACGTGGGCCGGTGGCGTCACGCAATTCTGCAATGCGCGCAGGCGGGAACAATTCAGGCCACGCAGACGCACCCGTCGCATCAATTATCGGTATTTTCAATACGTTGTACCCACGTAAAAAAGGCGTTGAAAAACCAAAATTTTTAGATACTATATCAGACATGGATTTTACCCCTAAAACTTTACCAACGAATTTGGAGGCCGAACAGGCCGTCTTGGCCGCGGTGCTGATGAACAACCGTGCATTGGAACGCATTTCTGATTTCTTGAAACCAGAACATTTTTCGCATCCTGCGCACCAAGAAATTTACAAGTTGGCGGAACGTCAATTTGCCGCCGGCATTCCGTTTGATATCATCACGGCGAAAAACTATCTGGACCAACAAGGGACGTTGGAATCTGTTGGTGGCGTTGATTACCTGACCCAGTTGGCGGGGGCCGGCGCAACTGTTGTAAATGTTGAACAATACGCACGCATCGTATACGACAATGCATTGCGTCGTGAACTGATTGAATTGGGGCAATCAATTACCGACAACGCTTTTGTAGAGGATTTAGACAATCCTGTTTCAACCCAGATAGAGGTTGCCGAACAAAAGTTATTCAATTTGGCGTCGTCTGGCGAATCCAAGCGCGAGGTTGCACCTATTGCCACCGCATTGGCTGGCGCACTGAAAGAGGCCGAGGTTGCATACAAGGCCGATGGTAAGTTGTCTGGTCTGACCACGGGTCTGAACGCGTTGGATAAATCCATCAGTGGTCTGCACCACAGTGATTTGATTATTATCGCGGGTCGTCCGGCAATGGGTAAAACAACGCTGGCGATGAACATTGCGTTCAATGCCGCAAATGCTATTTTATCGGGTCGTGCCAACGAACAGTACAAGGGCGCGGTTGTGTTTTTCAGTTTGGAAATGTCCCAAGAACAACTGGCGGCGCGTGTGCTGTCGTCACAGTCCAAGGTTCCAGCAACCGCCATGCGCGAAGGGTCTTTTTCAGACGAAGAATTTTTGAAAATGACCCAGTATGCACAGGCAATCGGTCGCGTGCCACTGTTTATTGATGACACCCCTGGGATGTCCGTGCCAATGATTCGCACCCGCGCACGTCGTTTGGCACGCAAGTGTGGTGGAATTGCGTTGATTGTTATTGACTATCTGCAGTTGATGACGTCCCCAGGCGGTCGCAAAAACGATAACCGTGTCCAAGAAATTTCCGAAATCACACGTGGGCTGAAAATGCTGGCCAAAGAATTAGATGTTCCAGTCATTGCCCTGTCCCAGTTGTCGCGTAGCGTTGAAAACCGTGATGATAAACGCCCCCAGTTGGCGGACTTGCGTGAATCAGGTTCTATTGAACAGGACGCTGATATTGTTATGTTCACGTACCGCGAAGAATACTATTTGGAAAATCGCGACCCGTCACAACGTATTTCGGGCAACACCAATGCTAATATTCAGGAATCGTATCAAAAGCGTTTGGAACGCTCGCGCGGAAAGGCCGACGTTATCATCGGCAAAAACCGTCATGGTCGTCCTGAAACCGTACGTATGGCGTTCTTTGGCGATTACAGTTTGTTCGACAATCTGGACGAGGTCGAGGCCCGCGGCGAAAATGATTATTCCAACACATCGCCTGCCAAGGAATCAATGGCCGACGACACAGGTGCGCCAGAGCAAATTGACCCATCAGCATTTCCAGACGATTTGTAATTATTTCCTTGCGGCGGACGCAAAAATTGACTAATATTTTGTCAAGAAATATTTAATCAGGAGTTCTGCGATGGCCCAAGAAGAAATCATATTTCCAAATAATATCAGAAACATTCGTATGGCAACCGGTATGAAGATGACCGAATTGGCACGCCAATCTCATCTGTCTTTGTCCGCCGTGTCCAAGATTGAAAAAGGTGTCCGTCGCCTGAACCAAAAACAGTTGCTGAATATCTGCAACATTTTGGGTTGCAAGTTGTCCGACATTTTCATCAAGGAAGATGATGCCGTCGCCGACCAGTGGCAGAGTGAAATTAAACGCCGTCTGAATGATAACGAAGACAGCGGTTTGAAAATCTTTGGCAGTGGTCTGCGCAAGATTCGTCAACAAACCGGCAAAACAATCGCACAGGCCGCCGCAGACGCAGGTATGACATTGTCCGTATATCACAAGATAGAGGTTGGCCAGCGCGAAATTTACCAAAACGAAATTGAACCATTGGCGAAATCTTTTGCAATGAGTGCCGAAAAATTGTTCGACAAGATTGCCACCCTGTACAAATCCGGCGAATTGAACAAGCAAATCAGCAAGGTCAAAGAACGCGTTAAATCCGTATTGATTCCGGACAATCCGGCGTCTGGGATTGATATGCATGGCGGGCTGTATGGCGCAAAATTGTACGACAGTGCGCGCAAAAAACTTGTCCCTGTATTCGGCGTGCCAGATGGCAAATCAATCACATTCAAAAAATCTGATGAAACAATGATTGTTGCCCCAATGCCGTTGGAGGGTCGCAGCGGTATCTATGCCGTGATTCCAAATTCCAAACGCTTGGGCGGTTTTATCCCAGAACACGCGTATGTGTTTGCCGATGCCACAACCACGCCTGTGGTTGGCGATTTGGCGGTTTGCGTTGATACTGATTTCGACAAATTAGAACCTGATGCGGTTGCCACGGCCCAGATTGTCAGTGTCCGCCAAGATTCCAAGGGCAAGGTTTATGGTCAGATTGCATCACCCGAAGAAAAGATTATTGGCCACACCATGCACAAGGTTATTATGATTGTTATGGAATAACCATTTCAAACGGAGAGAGATATGAAAACCAAAGCCAGCACAGTTGCCCAGAAATTGCTGAACCTGTACCGCCAAGAACACGTTATATTTGGCGGTTGGGCGGCGGTAAATCAAGTGTTCGTTGCCGAGGCCGACAATGACGTTATGCGTGAATTGCGCGCATTGCCAACAGGCAAGATGTTGATTCAGCATATCGAAAACCTGCGCAGCGGGAAAACACCAATGGATTCCATTGAACGCGAACTGTTGCCGTATGGTGGAACGATGGATCAATCCGTGGCGACAATTTCACTGACACCGACGGAAATGTCGGAACTGGAATCCGGCATAAACGCATTTACCCCCGATGACGACGGATTGGAACGTATCCAGAACCTGAGCGTTGTCAAACGTTTCGGCAATGAATGGACGGTTGCAATTCGTGCGGCATTGGCAACGCGCCCTGACCTGTTGCAAAAATGGGCGGTGATTACCAAAACGTATCGTGCATATTTCTTGTGGCATGTGGCAACAGACATGTTGAACCAGCCATTGTCCGAACGTGCACATGCCCAATTACAGGCCGACATGCCAGAATACGAAACATATCTGCCTATGTTTGGCGATGCGGGCGAAGAACTGTTGCACAAACTGCGTGCGTTTATCAGTGTGCGCGAACCGATTTCATCTGATAATGCGCCGGACGCGCCAACTTCTATCTAGTCCCCGTCGCTGGTGCGATATATCGTGTCGGTTGTGTGTGGTGTGCCGATATAAATCATTGTGCCGGTGGGTGACAAAATAAATTCCAATTCACGCAAACGTTCACGCAGGTTTTCGCGTTTCTGGGCGGTGTTGCACGTATTTGGCACTTCCACATCATCACAGATTATCAGGTCGGCACGGCTGCCGGTGATATTGCCTGCGATGCCGGCGCATATAACCGATGGTTCACGAATGCCCACGGGGCGATTGATGGTTATTCTGTCGCACGACCATGCGCGACGGCCGGCGGGAATCATATCGACACAGCGCGGGTGATTTTCCAATATATTACGAATATGCCCCACCATACGCGATGCCAGCGTGCTTTCCGCCGATAAAATCAAGATTCGGTATTCTGGGTGCATGCACAGCACGCACGCGGCAAAGATTCCAACAACCGTTGATTTGCCTGAATGACGAAATGCCATCAGCAACCCGCGGTGTGGTGGGCGCATCAAAACATCAACCAAGAAATTCATTATCTGGCGATGATGCGCAGGCGTCGTCATATTCAATACCGCGTTCCATTCGTCCATAAAATCACAAAACGCCGTAGTCATCGCGATTTTCGTTTGGGGCCGCGTCTGTAATTGCCCCGTAATCATTTATCAGTTTCGGCAACGCCCCGTCCAATACCGACACCAGATTATTGTACAGACCCATTACACCACCGCCCGACAATTTATCTTGGATAACACGCAGGTTATAATCCAAAAAAGATTTTACATTATCAAAGGTGTTTGCCCACTGGGTCAAATCCACATCAACTGTGCGCAGGTCACGAAATGCCTCTAATAAAAAATTAAAATCGGCATTCAGGGCGGCGACATCAATCGGCAAGGTTGGCTGGTAATCAATCACGCGCGCCAGCGCAATGCGACGAAATATATCAATGTTGGTATTTGCCGCGGGCGCGGTTTGAAACACGATTGTACCGCCCGAAAAATCTTCGTTTGGCATAACCGAATAAATGCCTGCACTGTCCGATTGCAATGCATCATCAATCGCGACGTGAACGTCCGCATTTTGAAAGAACGGAAATGCGAACTGAAATTCCGTGGTCGCACCATCGCCAGTATATGATATTTTATACATACATGCCCCCATCTGTTATCCAACCAAATTATCAAATCTGGCCAGCAATGTTTTCAACAGGTTTGGTTTTGTCGTTTTAATTTTGCGTAATTTTTCCAGCGCGTTGCGACGCTTTTCATCATACGGCTGTTCCGTTTCAGACGTCAGGCGACGCAACACCGCCCCTTCGGTCATGCCACGGTTTGACATACCCGACGCACCGTATTTTGCGCGCTGGGTCGCCAATGCTTTTTTTACCAAATTCACCTTGGTCTGTTCATCGGACGCCATATCTGCCAGAATTTTTTGGCGTTGTGATTTGGCCTCTTGTTTGTTTTTCTTGTAATCCAGAACGGATTGAACATCTGATACTAACTGTCCCATAAGGTTATCCTTTTTGTGTTTGGTGGTTAAATCGTATAATTTCCATAAATTGTTACCGACTGAATGGTTATCGGTAATTGGTCATCACTGGTGATTGTCCATGGCGCGACGCTGGTATCACGTGCCCAGCCCAGCTGCGACACATGCACATCACCGGTGTATCCCGACGTGCTTTGCGCCGCGTTTGGAATATCGGCACGAACGCCATTTATAAACAATGAACGCGTATCCATCACGCGCGCCGTTACGCGACGAACGCGGGCACGCGCCGCATTATGCCCCGATGCGCGCAATGGCACGCCCGATGCCAACACCGAAAATGGCAACGCATCACCATCAGATAGTGCGTCTGATGAAAATCTTTCCAACCAGTATTTATCGCCACGGCGAACAACCACATATGTGTCGTCACCCAAAACCGCAACAGATATAAAGTTGCCACGGGTCTGGTACACAGACCACGCCGATATATTCAGTGCCGCGTTATGATTCAATATCGCCATATTGCCGTCCGCCATAACAACAAACAGTTGCCGTGTGGATTGGTTATATGCAATGTCTGTGGGTGACGTCATTAAATGTTTGGCATACGCGCACAGGTCGGTTGCACTGTAATTTTCGCCTAGTTCGTCCAAGCATAATTCGCGAATGTCACGCCCACTGGCGGAAATGAATATGGTCGCGCCCTCTATCTGTTGCGGGGGCAAATATCGTGATGCCACACTGCCCACGGACGTGTGCTGTTTTATATCAACCGACGATGGGGTCAATGGCTTGTTCGCAATCGCCCATTCGCCAACAGTGGTCAATATTTGCAGGTTATCACTGCTGACCACGGTACAGATTTGTTGACGTTGGCGGGACAGTAATGTGATGAAAATCGCCTGATCGTCCAGACCAGTGCCCACATCAAAATCATTATGCCGCCCCACCCCAGACAGCCAAACGCCAGATGGGTAATCACGCGAACCGCCGAATACCAATCTGTCTTGGTGGAATGTAATGCTGACCGGCCAACCACGACGGGTGCTGAATGCGGCCTCGCGCCAATCGGTGATGGGGGCGGTGGGCAATGTGAATGCCCCGTTTGTGCGCATAACCGCAACGGTTGGACTGGTGACCTGATGTACAGTCCACTGTTTGTCCATCAGTAAAAATGTGCCCCCAACGCAATCATCGTTCCAGAATGCGGCACTGGTTGTAAATGTGGCGAAATTATTGCCGGCACTGTTTGCGGTGATGGTGATTTTTATATCGCGCGTGTCATCAAATCGCATAAATGGTATGTGAACCGTCATGTCATCATCACTGCGCGCAAATTCAAACGTCGTCAATTCAAAGCCAGTTTCCGTTTTGCGCAATGTGCGCGGCTGGTATTCTGGGTGCACAAAAATCATTGTGCCGAAACGTTGGGCATATTGAATCTGGGCAATGTCAGATGCCGTCCATGGTGCAATGATATCACATACGCGCGTTGCGCCGTTATACACATAGATATGTCCCGCCGTTATTGCCAGAATGTATTCGTCATCTTGGCCAACCGAAAAAGATATCAGTCGCGCCGACGCGGCCAATTCGGCAATGCGGCACAATCCCGCACGACGGCGCAAGCCCCCACCCGCAATAACGTCCATATTGACCAACGCGGACAGACCATGCAAATTATCGTGCGTATAAAATTCTGGGGCGATATCGCCATTGGCAAACGAACTGGTCGTTTTTACAAAGTTTCCCATATGTTCCCCCGTAATCCTAGAATCGTGCATTTATCAGTGAAAAGTTTTCAATACCCGCGACGGTGGTCGTGGTGCTGTCTATGAATTTTGCAGATTGCAATTCTGCGTCATACAACGCCGCCAATGTTCTGAATATCGTTTGGTCACCGGTCAGTGGCACGCAAAATTCCATCGCCAATTTTGTCGCAACCAGTGATGCGAAATACGCCGGATACGCATCTGGCGCAACACGGGTCAGACCGATAATCGTTATGCGGTCTGGTTGGGCGGTGATGCGATTGCCAATAATGGCATTGCCACCGGTGTGCGTCACGCGCAGGCATTCCGACGGAATTAAAAAATCACCATCGGCGTTTTTGGTCAGTTCAAACTGCTTTGTTGCGAATCGCCATGGATGCAACGCAATCAGCGCATCGGTCAACGGGTCAAACAATGTGCGCGCCAGTTGCGCGGCGGCCGTATCGTCCAACAACGACTGAATTGGCTTTTCACCCAGTTTCAGTAATGCCATTGAACACAAATCTATTTTGGTCAGCATGATATAATATTCCCCTGCTTTATAAATAAAAACGGGGTCGACATACGTCATGCCGACCCAACACACAATAAAATTTATATGCGATTACGCCAATGCGGCGGTTGTAACATTGCCAGACGCAACGGCAACCTTTTTCAGCGATGTATTATCAGACGCATTGATAATCACGATATCGCCGGTGTTCATCAATGTTTTAACATCGTTGAAATAACCACTGGCCGTGATTGTTGCCATCGTTACGTTTTCGGCATAGTGCCACAATGTAAAACCATTTGCATACGCAATCACAGACAAATTTTTATTCTGAAAAGCCATTTATTTTCCCTTTGGTTATGTTTATGTGGAACTGGGGTTTTATTCGCCGTCGGCGTCTTTGCATTTCATGCGAACAATACCGTCACCATCAATCAGAACCGCCCCTTGGGACATGCTGTTGCTGATAAAGTGCGCGGCGCGTTCACCGTGCCATGAAATGTCGGTCTTGACCTCTTGGCCACAGGCGTGACCAATGCTGGTTGCGTGATAGATAAAGCAATCGCGCTTTGTCGTATCGGTCAATGGCAATGCGTTATACAGCACCCACGTGATGCCCAACCATTTCTTGGACGCGCCGCCCGAAATCAGTGGCAGGTCATTGCCCACATAGTCCGCCGATACAAATTCTGTGATGCCCAGCAATTCTTTCCACTGGTGCACACCGACAACTGCGAAACGACGACCGTCGTCGGGAATATCTTTCTTGTTCAATTCTTCGACCGCGGACAATATTAAATCTTTGGACAGGCCAGCCGAATAATCACCCACAGACGCCGTTGCACCCGACATTGCGTTCACAATCAGTTCATCGGTCTTGCGTCCCAATGCGTATGCACCGGCACTGGCAACGACACGACGTTCATCAATGTTGGTTTTCAATTCGTCCAATGCATCAACCCAATCGCCGGCATAGTAATCCTGTAATACACATTCAACCGGTTCGTGATTCAGATTCATAACCGGCACAATACCATGACGTGATTTTGTTGCGGCCGTGCCACGACCAACCTTTTGAAATGTTGTTGATGCGCCGATAACACCAGATTTACTGCGCACCGTGCCGCGCAATTTAGTGCCCATTTGCTGGTACGCCAAATGAACGTCGGCTTCGAATTGTTTGATAAAAACATTATCGATTGAAACAGACATAAAAATTCCTTTTGATTAAAATAAAAAAAGACGTAATGAATTACGTCCGACAAATACGAATCAAACGGTTGTGCGATTATGTCGCGCCGCCTGATGCGAACAAAATGGGTTCTGGGGCAATGCCCCAGAATTATCCGATAAAAAGTTTCAGTCGCACCAATTACGATACGACTGAAATTTTTCATGCAATTAAAAACCCCACCAAACGGTGGGGAAATTTATTATTTTTTCTTTGCAGGTGCTTTCTTGGCAACTGGCTTTTTCACAGCAACTTTTTTCGCTGGGGCTTTTTTAGCAACCGGCTTTTTTGCTGCGACTTTCTTTGCAACTGGTTTCGCTGCTGGTTTCTTAGCAACTACTTTTTTTGCTGCTGGTTTTGCAGCAACTTTTTTAACTGCAACTTTCTTTGCTGCTGGTTTCGCTGCTACTTTCTTGGCAACAGGTTTTTTAGCAACAACTTTTTTCGCTGCTGGTTTTGCAGCTGGCTTTTTAACAGCAACTTTTTTCGCTGCTGGTTTCGCAGCAACTTTCTTTGCCGCTGGTTTCAAGAATGTGAATGCCATTCTTCTCTCCTTTTAATATTTTTTTTGGATAGAACAAATTTTTTTGTTCTTACTTTATATTTTATATGAAACAAAAATATTAGTAAAGGAGAAAGTGAATTTTTTTCGTTATGAATACAATTTTTTGAAACCATTTTCTATTTTGCGAACATATTCCGCATCATGATCACGCCAATATTTTGGATCACGCATCATGCGTCGCAAATCAGAATCAGATAAATTTTTATTATCATCATTTGCAATTTCAACGTTCGGTTCAATGGATTGCATCATTCTGTACACGCCTTGGATTCCCTGGGGTGTAGAACATAATTCGTCAAACGCATCGGCGGGTAAAAATCGCGTACCGAAATCATTTATTTGTTTTATTGCATCATGCATTTTGTCCGCACCACCAAAAAATTTTTGCAATTCTGCAAATGCATTTTCTGTTTTTTGCGCAACAAATAAATCTGATAACACAGGTGATAAAAATTCATCTGCGATGTGATAAATTTGTTCAACCTGTGATGATGTCAATCCAATTTCTAAAAATTTTTTCTGCAAATCTGCATCACCAAACAAATCATTTGTTGGATATTCGTCAGCCGATGCGGGCACACCAATCGCACGATTAAATCGTGCGCGCGTGGCATCATCACTGTCCGCGGTTGGAACAGAGACCATTGTTCCAATCTTGCGTTCCAATTCAGTGTATGATTTTATCAATGCGTCCGCGTTTAATGTGCCATCTGTGTTTTGAAATTTTTCAGGAATCTGTTCCATTATTATTTTCCTTTGGTTGTGTTTGATTGTTTGCGCATAAAATAAATTCCGCCAAGCGTAAATATCGTTTGCAGTAATATGAATATATCGCTGTCGCCGACCAAGTACGCTGCGACCGCCGACAATATACCAACGCCCGACATAATTTGCGTGCGACGGTCTGATAAAAATCCACCATGAATTATTCGTTGCATTTTTCACCCCATGATTACAGATAAAACAGCATGCCATCGATATCGGCAATATATCCACGCGCCACCGCCCAATCCGGCATTTGATTGGCCGCGTGAAATCGTGTTGCGCCGTGCGATGCGTCCATCAAATTACCACGCAGCATTCGTTGCGCGGTGCGCAGGCACATTTGAAACGCGCGACCTGTTGTATCAATTTCTGCGTCTTGGTCACGTGTGAATAAATTGGTATCGGTCACAACAGATGCCGGCGTGATACCACGGGCGCGCGCAATATTTGCAATCATTGATGTGAACGCTTCGACCAATGGCAATGATTTGCCAGATGTTTCGGCATAAACCGTGCGTGCGATTTTATATGCATCACGTGTCATTTGCGTGGCATTCGATATCAGTTCCAATTCCATATGCGTCCCCCGTGTTTTGGTATAAAAAAAGACCGCGATGGAAAAATCGCGGTCAAAAATTGCAATAAAAAAATCCGCCTGATGCGGACATAATCTTGCTGATTGATGTTTTGTATAATATCACAAATCGCGTAAAAAGTCAAGTGTGTATTTTTATCACACACGCAATCGTGCGGAAATCCGGCATTTATTTCATACTGATTTCATCGCCATATGCCAACAAGTATTCCGAACCACGACGCAAAACCAGCGCACCGTTTTCGTTGATTTCAATCAGTTCGACGTCTTGGTCGCGATACTTTACAGTTTTGCGCAACGCGATTGCCAATTCCATCCAGCGCGCGCGCACGGTTGCAAAATCTGTTTTCATCCATTTGTCCAGATTACGCATCAGGCGATTTAATAATTCCCCCTTTTGCACATCGGCATAGTTTTCCAATTTTGTTGTCACATTTTCGGCAACCGTTGGGTTGGATTTTATATTGATGCCAATGCCAACAATTACAAACGCACCCGCGTATTCAATCAATACACCACAAACCTTTTTCCCATCAATCAAGATATCATTAGGCCACTTTATCGCAGGTGTAATACCAAACGACAGAATCGTTTCTGCGATGGCAACCGCAACCATATATGACAGGCGCGGATCGCGTTCGGGCGCACTGAAAATAAAACTGGCGTACAAATTACCATGGTGCGACACCCACGTACGACGATAGCGGCCACGACCGGCGGATTGGGCCTCGGCCATGACAATGGTGTGATCGCGCGCCGTACCGGACGCCACCATGTCCAACGCGTATGTTTGGGTACTGGGTATTTTATCAAAAGAAATCAATTTATATCCGGCCAATTTTATACACCCCATTGTTATTTTGAATCAGTTCCCGTCCAAATGTCCGGCGCAGTTGATATATTGCCGTGTCAACCGTATGCGTGGCGGCATTTGGGGAATAGCCCAGTGCAACCTTTAACTGGGCCGCGGTCATACCGCCCGTCTGGGTCAACAGAACGACAATCTGGCGTTGCAGGCGTGGTAACGCCACATCGCGTCCAAACACATTGCGAATAATATTTGAATTGTCCATTGCCGCCAATATTGCCGCCTTTAATTCCATGGCGGTGGCACGTGGCGGAATATTCAGCGCATCGAAATCCACCGCGGTCACATCGGGCGAATCCAGCACCGTCGCATTCAAATCAGACAATATGCGACGCCACACGGTATCTGCGGAATAGATTCTGATGCCATTTAACATATGTTCAGCATAAACGAACCATGCGCGATTGTCCATAAAAAATACCGCGCACCACCCCATGCGCGGCATCATCAGATTTGTGCGATTATTCGCGCGAACGTGCGGGCGGGTCAATAAACTTGGTAAAATCGGCGATATTTGCACCCGTTGACGACAGTATCTTGGAAATACTGTTGGTTGATGGCCAGCGTGGCTGCCCTTCGCGCGACCAGCGTTTGCTGCGGTTAAATGTGGTTGGATCAAGGCCGCTGCATCGGGCCAATCCGGAACAAGACATGCCGTGTTCATCGGCGAAACGTTCTATTGCGCGCCATACATCTTCGTGTGTCATATCATTCTCCTGTGGTTTTGTGCCAGTTATTGTGAACCTGTACAGTGATTTTATGCCCAGCACCCCGCGGTCGCAACAAGTGCCATTTCCTAGGAATATCAACAAGTTAGGCAATAAATCCCACCATGAAAAAACACCTATAAAAATTGTCTAAAAATTTTTTTGACAAATATTCTTGACAAATAACAAAAATTGTATTACATTTCGATTCGTCAAAGGGGGCAACCCCAGCGACGCGGGGTTCAGGGATTCAGACTCCCTCCTACATTCTCTCTCCTCTGGACTCTGGGCCCCAACCCTTTTATCAGTTTAGAATGCCCATTTCTTTTTCTCCTTTCCTTCCTTTCAGGGCATTCGGAAACACCGCTGGGCAACACCGGCGGCGTTTTTTTATTGTATTTGCGGCGTAAAACCCATATAATGTTTGTGCAATGGCGTGTTGCCGTTGTGGGGAATAGAAACCCCTTCAAACGCGTTTTGGCAACGCCAAAATGAAAAGTACTCCAACCCGCTGGTTGGAGGTGTGTGAATATATTGAATAAACACACTATTTCGTTTGAGTAGTTTCTAACCTCCAACCACCTGAATTTTCTGGTGGTTTTTTGTTGTACAAACGCACAAAAGGAATACCGATGGTTGGAATTGCAAAGACGTTCGCCGAACAAGAATTTAACCGCTGTGCGGGCGAATTTCTGCGACGCGCACGCGAATTTATGGGCGTATCACAACAAGAACTGGGCCGACGCACCGGTATCACGCCACAACAAATTCAAAAGTACGAATCTGGGACAAATCGCGTGTCTGTGTGGCGCATGTGTCAAATTGCAAACGCGCTGGGGGTATCGGTTGTTCCATTCTTTGAAAACGATTTTCCAAATGCGCCATGCCGCGTGTTGGACTATAACCGCGTGCAACGCCTGATTGACGATATGGCGCAAAATGTCCGCATGTTAAAGCGCGAACTGATGAATAATAACTGATTTATTTTTCAAATACCGCAAACAATTCCCAATGGTCACTGCCCACAAATTGGTCAACGGGAATCAGTTGACGCATCCGGTATCCGCCATTGGTCAATATGCGCGCATCACGCATAAATGTTTGTGGGTTGCACGACACGTATATTACGCGGGACGTGGTTGATTTAACCAATTCTTTGCATTGTGCCAATGCACCCGCGCGTGGCGGATCCATAACAACGCAATCACACGCACGCAACATACCAACCGTCAGCGGGTGCGTGAACAAATCACGCTTTACGCCCGTGCCCACAATGTCAAACCCGTCGGCGTTGAGTGCAAATGTAAAATTTCCCAGACCGCAAAACAAATCTGCGATATGATGTGCACCGGACGCCGCCGCGACAACCATATTCCGCAACGCGTCCGCACTGGCCACCGTTGGTTGCAAGAATGCCGCCGGTGGGTATGCGACGGCGCGCCCAGAAAAGTTCACCTGTGGTGCGCCGGTTTGCCGTATCGTACGGTCATTCCACGTAATGCGAATTGCAGGAATTTTCATCGCCGCATCGCGAAATTCCGCCGTAAAGTATGGAACATTTGATGATATTGCAATATCAATGCCGTTGTCACACGATGTAATCAGGCATGCACCCGCCGCCGTCCATGGCAATGCCGCCACCGCCGGCAAAATTTCATTTATTTCTGGCACTAAATTCGGGCACGTGCGCACGGGCACAATATTTTTGGAATGTGGGGCAAAGAACCCAAAACGACCATCTGCGAATGCGAAATCGGCGCGACGGCGCAATCCCGCTGGCGTCCACACGGCATCGCCAGTAATTGGCAAATCGCGCAGCAATGCCATTTTCTGGTCGTGATAGTCAGCAGCGGCAAAATCAAATTTGCAACCACCACAAACGCCAAAGAACGGACATGTTTTCATTTATTCTCAGAAATTCAGACGAACACCGGCACGGAACTGATGCGCGGTTGGCGCAAAATCAGACAGACCCGCAAATTCTGGTTTGAACATATATATGTACCGATAACCTAAATCAACCGTAAAATGTTCACCCAGTTCAAATCCAACCCCCGCCAATGCCGCGGCAACTGGGCTGATTTTTTTGTCCAAGTGAACGTCGTCACCACTGTTCCACGACAGACCCGCGCCCGCGCCAACATACGGCACAATGCGTTGTGAATGGAACAGACGATACATGCTGTCGATACGGGCATCAAATATCGCATTCACAAATGCCGTGTCGCCCGTCAATTTGAACGCGTCCCATTCGGCGGCGGTGCGAACATAGTTCGCTTCGACACGGAAAGTATCAAAGATACGGACGCCGGCGACGGCCTCGAACGATGAAGTGTTTTTGCCCGCCACATGCAGCATGTCATCGGACGTATAACTGTCCCACATTGAAAAATCATACATGCCACCGACATAGAAACGGTGCATACGGGCAAATGCCTCGTCATCATTGCCAGAAATTGCCGCAACGGGGGTTTTGACCTGTTCCACGCGATACGGGATTGCCGCGGACGCCACCGCTGGCATTAAACCAATCAGACAAAACAAGAATCCATATTTCATTTTATATGCCCCCATCAAAAGTTCACACGGAATGACGCCATAACGTTGCTGATGTTATCAACACCGCCATCACGCACACCCCAACCAAATCCATGACCAATCATCATATTGTACTGATACATAACATCAATACCAATCAAATCGGTCAACATTACGTTAAAGCCCAACGCGGCGCGTGGTGCGGCAATAACAAATCCATCTGCGCCGGCGCGACCCTGAAATTCATATTGGCCAAATCCCGCACCCAGCCCCATGAACGGCACAAATGTGCGACGACGTGTGATATCACCCGTCTGGACATAGCGGCGTGCAAAATCAAAATACAGCATTGCACCAACCGTACGATAATCCGCCGTGATGTCTTTGATATCTGAAAATTTCAGCGTTGTGGATTGAAAGTCAACCTCTGTCCGGACATACGATGATAAATTCCAACCCAAACCAATCTGGGTCGCATAGCCGCCACTGGCATCGAATTTTTCATCGCCAATTTTCGCCTGATCGGTGGCAAAGCCCAAATTCAGACCCGCACCCATACGAACATACATTGTCGTTGGAATAAACATTTGGGTATCGGCATTGTCCGCCGCCCCAACGGTCTGGTACACGTCCGCGCCCAATTCCCCAGGGGCGGTGTCCGGCAACACATCAACGTTTGCACGCGCACCAACCAAATCCAGTCCGGTTTTAACCTCGCGCTGGAAGGCAGAATTACTGTACCCAGCCGCGCCGGACGCCATCGGCATCAGCACCGCCAGAACCCCAAACCAAGAAATCTGTTTCATATTTTTTCGCCTGTTTATTTATTATGCAGAAATTTTATCATAAATTGCAACTTGATTCCAGCCCCTTTTGCGCGTATGATTCTGGACATGAAGAAAAAAAGCACAGATAAAAAAATCGCCCTGATTGCAGGCGCGTTGGATTTGCCGTTCTTTACCCGCGATGCGTTGCGCCGCAATGGCTGGGACGTGTATATCGTGGGGTTAAAGAATTTTGTAAATCCAGAATTGAATCCTGATTTAACGGTGCGATTGGGCGGCGCGTGGCCGGCAATTCGCGAATTTCGCCGGCGCGGGATTCATAAACTGACATTTGTGGGGGCACTGGGTCACCCGAATTTTTCTGATATTCGTCCGGACTGGTGGTCAATCGGAATGCTGTTCAGCATTATGAAACATCAAAAAGGATACGATTCTATGGGGGTTGCATTGAACAAGGCACTGGAAAAACGTGGATTTGAAATTGTCGCGGCACAGGACGCCGCGCCGGAACTGGCATTCGAAACGGCGGGCGTAAAAACCAAGGCAAAGCCCACCGCACGCGACACGCGCGACATTGAACGCGCGGTGGATGTTTCGCACACCATTGGTGCCGCCGACATTGGCGCATCGGTCGTGGTTGATAAACAGGTAATCGCGGTCGAAGCAGCCGAAGGTACGGCGAAAATGCTGGAACGTGTTGTTGACATGCGCAAAAACAAACGCCGCGCCAGCGGTGTCTTTGCCAAGATGACCAAACCAGGTCAAGATTTGCGCATTGATATTCCGGCGATTGGTGTTGACACCGTGCGCGCGGTTGCGGCGGCGCACCTGCGCGGGATTATTGTAAATGCAAAAACATGCTTTGTGGTTGATAAAGAGGCCACAATCCGTGCCGCAAATGATGCAAAAATATTTATCGTTGCCGTGGAATAAAAAATGCCCCATTGGGGCGTTTTTTAGAGCATAGATAAGAGAGCACAGATAATAGATAGCGCGCCGAATGGCGCGCGTGTTTATTCACTGGATTGCTTCGTCATTTCATTCCTCGCAATGAAACCGAGCGGTACGCGAAGGTTGCGGCAAGAACGTTAGTCCGCAGTCGACACACGTTCTAGAATCTCTGTCATTGCGAGCGAGCGTAGCGATGCGCGGCAATCCAGTGAATAAAAAAGTGCGCCGATGGCGCACATCAAACTATATCACTCTATCACTTATTCACTTTATCACTAATCAGTAACCCTCCCCGTCCACTACGCGGACACCCCTCCCGATGGAGGGGAATAAAAAAACGGGGCGATGCCCCGTTTTTTATTTAATGATATCTTGGACGGTGACTTTGAACACAACGTCTTGGCCCGCCAATTCTGGGTAATAATTCGTTGGGAATGTGATATTGATATCACGGGTTTCGCCACGCGCCATACCGACCAGTTGTTCTTCGAATCCGGGGACGAATGTGTTGCTGCCCAGTGTCAATTTGTAGCCCGTTGCCGTGCCCCCTGGGAATTGAACGCCATCTTTGAATCCGGCAAAGTCAATAACGACGGTGTCGCCATTTTTTGCAACATCGTTTGCATTGCTGTCGCACGCGCCCAGCGCAAATGCCCCAGCGGCAATAACTGCGGTCATGATTTTTTTCATCTGTTCACCCTTTTGTAAGTTATTTATTATAAACACATCTGAAACCGTATTCGCGCATGGTTGCACCCTCGGCCTCAATTCTATAATCAAAGAACGGTGTTGGGCGCATCACATCAAACGATGGGCGGTCATACACCATAACAATGCTGTCCGCGTTGCGACCACAAACACGTTTCATTTCGAAATCTGCAACCTGACCCAAGATGGCGCGGCTGTCGCCATCAACGTCCATGCCGTCGGCGTTCTGAATCAGACGCAGGCGCATTTCACGCAAATCGGTATTTCCCAACAAGATTTGCACGCGAACCATTGCACCCTTGTATTCCTGCCAGCGAGTTTCCATGCGCGACGTGTTCCACTTGTTATTGGATTTTTCTTTCTCTTCGGCGGTTTTCGGTTTATACGAATCAATATTAGAATACTGATTGTCCGATTGCATAAACGTGCTGGTACGTTCGTTGTACAACGGTGCGTCCGTGCCGCCCTGGGCAAAATCTTTCTCGTTATAAGGGGTGTCAGAATCAGTTGCGCAACCGCCCAGAATCAATGCACCGCACACCATAAACAGCAAGGATTTTTTCATAATCAATCTCTCTTGTTTTTTTTAATTTTATCAAATAATCCTTTTTGATTCAAGGGCGGATTTATGATAAAATCAAAACATAATGTCAAATGTAGTTCTGGATTCTTTGTTGAAACCACTGGCGGAATTTTATCGCCCGTCATTCGTAGAGGAAATCGCAATCAACCACGCCGGTCAGGTGTGGATGCGACTGCACGGCGCGCACGTACCGTGGGTAGCATATGATGCACCCGTACTGACCAAACAGTACTTGGTGGATTTGATTCACACGGTGGCAAACATTTATGAACAGCCGTTTGATCCAATTCACGGTGTGCCGGTGGTGTATGCCACATTGCCAGGCAGCCACCGTTTTACCGCGATTGCGGGCCCAAATGTTCAATATGACGACCGCGACGTTACGGGCGGTGTGGCGTTAAACATTCGTGGTGGTGGCGCGGGCGACACGTCGTTTGCAAACTATCATTTGGCACGCGGACAACAGTTGTTAAAGGTTAAACCACGCGAAAACGTGCGGCCCGATGACCCGTATGACCGATTGATGTCCGCCATCAATGACGGCAGTCCGATTTTAATCAGTGGTGCAACCGCAACCGGTAAAACGACATTCTTGAATCATATGCTGACACTGATTGATAAAAACAGTCGTGTTATCACGGTCGAAGATGCGCGCGAAATTCGCGTACCACAGGCAAACCGTGTTCACTTTGTTTTATCACGTACAGAACAGACAAATGATTTTAACTATGCCAGATTGCTGGATTTGGTTGTGCGTATGACACCCGACGTAATTATCGGCGGCGAAATATCAACTGACAATGCGGCGGTGTTGTGGGAAATGCTGGGGACGGGTCACGACCATTTCTATACCACCATTCATGCCGAGAGTGCCGAGGCCGCATACGCTGCATTTGCCGACCGTATCTTACATACCCAACCTGCATATGACCGCACTGATTTAATTGCGGAAATGAAAAAGAAAATTCGTGTAGTACAACTGTCGCGCGATGGCGCATTGCGTGCCGTGACCGAGGTTGTATAGAAAATAAAATCGAAAAACAAAAAAAGGAAAATATTATGGACAAAGATGAAATCGTCGTAGAAGACAAAACAATAGATTTAGTTTCACCCGATATGCGTCGCGAATTGGAAGCATACAGTGCCGCCAAATTACGTGCGGCCGAAAAGCGCGAAGAAGAATACCTGAATCGCGAGGGTTTAACAGATAAATTGTTAAACGGCATATATAATGTAAAGGCGTTGGCGCGCCGCGCGAAAAATGCCGTATTGGCAAAAAAACACCAATCAGAAAACCAACATTAAAAAAACGCCCCACACGGGGCGTTTTTAATATTATGACTACATAAAGTTTTGTGGGTTCACGTCAACCTTGACCCGAATGTTGGCGGGCTGTTTTACCTTGGCCAGCCAATGCGATACAACCGGTTGTAACATTGTTGTTGCGCCACCTGCAACCAAAAAACGCATGCGATACCAATTTCTGATTTGATACACGCCCGCCGCGATTGGCCCCATTATTTTTACACCCGCGGCAATCGGGGCGGCCGCCGCCAATGCATCACAGAAATTTTTCAGTGCGGATTCCTTTTGCCCTTCGACCACAATGGCAATCAGTTGCCCAAACGGTGGCATTCCCGCCGCACGACGCGACGCCATATCGGTTGCCATAAATGTATCGCGGTCACCCGCACATATTGCGCACAACACAGGGTTATCGGGCTGGTACGTTTGCAGCAATACCCGCCCAGGAAATTCACCACGACCGGCGCGACCGGCAACCTGAAATAATTGTTGAAACGTATGTTCGGCGGCGCGAAAATCCGTGCCGAACAGCCCCATATCGGCGTCAACCACACCAACCAACGTCAGGTTCGGAAAATGGTGCCCCTTGGCCAGAATCTGTGTTCCGATGACAATATCGATTTCGCCGTTTTCCATTTTTGCAACCAAGCGTTCCAATGATTGGCGCGATGAAATTGTATCACTGGACACCAGTGCCGTGCGCGCCGACGGAAAACGAACGGATACTTCCTCTGCTATCTTTTCCAAGCCCGCGCCACGCGTTGATACATCGCCACCGCAATCGGGGCACAGGGTCGGCATTGGTGCGGTGCGTCCGCACATATGGCACAGCAATTTGCCCATTGCGCGGTGATATGTCATACCGACACTGCAATCAGGGCACTGGGCAACCCAGCCGCATTTTTTACACTGAACAATCGGGGCAAAGCCGCGACGATTTATAAACAGCATTATTTGACGCCCCGCCACCAATGTTTCCGAAATCGCATCGCACAGTGGCGCGGACAAATAGCCCGTCCGTGGTGCGGCGGCCGCATCGTCCGATGGCAACTGGTACGCGCTGGGGCGATTTTCGCGCAAATCGATTGTTTCGATTTTTGGCATTTGCGCACCACCAAATCGTGACGTCAGGCGCAATAACTGGTATTTACCCAGCGCAACATTCTGCAAGGTTTCTGCCGATGGCGTCGCACTGGCCAACACGACGGGGAATCCCGCAATCTTGGCACGCAAGACCGCCATATCACGTGCGTGGTAATTCCCCATATCTTCCTGTTTATATGACGCGTCGTGTTCTTCGTCCACGACAATCAGACCCAATTTTTGCCACGGCAAAAACAGTGCACTGCGCGTGCCAACGACCATGCGAATTTCGCCATTTAACACCCCACGCCAGATTTCACGCCGGCGCGCCGCGGTTAAATTACTGTGCCACACGACGGGGGCGGCACCAAATCGCGCGGCAAACCGATGCATAAATTGCGCCGTCAGTGCAATTTCTGGCATCATCAGTAACACAGACGCCCCGCGCGAATACGCACGCCATGCGGCATCAAAATAAACCTGGGTTTTGCCACTGCCCGTGATGCCGTCCAATAAATGTACCGAAAAACCGCCCGCATCAATCGCCGCACCAATTTTGTCCGCCGCCGATTGCTGTTCGGCATTTAATTTTATATTTCCACAATCGTGGTATTCGGTTGGAAAATGCGCATCGCCACATTCGCGCAATGCGCATGGTTGCAGCAAGCCCTGCCCTATCATTGTGCGGACGACGGCGGCACTGACGTGTGCGATATTCTGGACATCGGACGCCGACATCGGGTCACCATCGTTTGATGCAAATGCATCGGCAACCGCCAGACGGGGCACAGTCATACGCACACCGTCAGCAATATTTAATTCATAGAGTTGTTCCATCTTGGGCGGTAAAAATGCGTCGGGCACATTTACAATCAATCGCAATACCGCCCCCAATGACATCAGTGTCCACGTTGACATCTTGGCAATCCATTGCAAATCTGTAACCGCCAGACGCGCATTGTACACCGTAATAATATCTTTGATTTTTTCCGCGGGCAATCCCGAATCCCCAATGCCCCACACAACACCAACGTATGGGCGGTTCATAACGCGACACGCAACAAATTGTCCAATGTCCGCCGCCGCCGTTAAACGATAGTCATATCCGGCATTCGCAACATTTGGTATCAAAACTTTTACAATATCGCCCGCTTTGAACATGCCCATAAAGTACTTGTTTTTTTCGTTTTTTTCAATACCATTATTCACAAATTTAACAGGGGTGCGCACATGTGGAAATTGTTCTTTGAAATCTGTGATATTTTGGTCTGTTTTATACCAGACAAAAATGTGCGTCGCCGCATTCGTTATAAACGCCTGTTTGATTGGCGCGAAAAATATCGCGCATTGCGCGCCGCACAGCCAGAACTGCGCTTTGCACACGTAAAAATGATAAAGGGCGGCTGGAACATCGGTTTTATCGTCGACAATAAATACGTATTCAAAACACGCAAATTCTTGGACACCAGTGTACCCGCCGAACGCATTATGCGTGAAAAACGTATTACGGACGCGTTTGAACATATATCACCACTGGCCATTCCAAAAATCGAAATCGTACGTGCGGGCAAGTATGTGTTCTATAAATACAACTTTATTCGTGGACACAATATGAACAAGTTGCCAACACGCACCATTGCGCGCAATCGCGAACTGTGGGGGCGGCAACTGGCGGAATTTATCACCGCAGTGCATCACGCACGACCGGCAGAAATTCGCGACATGCAACGTGGCGAAGGGGACGGTTGGAATCACAACGACATTTGCAACAACATCATTGTTGATACGCGCACGATGCGTGTGGCGGGTCTGATTGATTGGGAATACGCCGGTTGGGGCACGTTGGAAACGGAATTTAATAACTGTACCGCATTTTCCAGTCATATGCGCGCATCGGGCATAATGGACGTAATCCGCCGTGAATACGCCAAAATGAACCCCACAGAAAGTTCAGAATCAGCGCAATAAAATATTGACAAACAAAATATTTTGTCCTATAACATATTCATCAAGAACATAAAAAGGGCAAGATATGAAAAAATTCAGCAACGCACAGACCGCATCACAACGCGTGTTTGCAACATATACCAGAAGTATTTCTGAACTGTTTTTGGACAAATATGGCGCGTCATATGCCACCCAAGGAAACACCCGCAACACATGGCGTGCGTCCGCGGAATATTCACGCGATGCCGAAGAATTTCTGATTTTGCAATCCAGAATCTTTATTCGTATGCTGGACAGCCGCGATCCAAATTCCACAAACCCACAGTTTTTGAAATCATTGACTAATTTGATGGCAGATTATCTGTCTGGGTACACAAAAAAGAATCCAATCTATCACAGTCGCAACGAAGCAAAAGCGGCATTAAAAGAACTTTTATTCACAAAATTTGGCTATATCAACAGATTGCAAAACGCCCAAACGGCGGCTCGTCGTATGGCCACAGCGCGCAACAATGCAATAAATCAGGCGCGCGCGGCACACAACAGTATTAAAAAGTAATCGGCGTATCTGAATTTTCTAAAACAATATCGGCAGCGAACTGGGTACGAAACCATGTTCGCTGTCTTTTTGCATATTGATTTGTTTTTGTAATCCAATTCTGGACACATGTGTCCATATCAATTTCCCCACGCAGGTATGCAACCATTTGCGCCGCGCCAATCGCACGACGCGCGTCCCAGCCAGAATCGATGACTGCGCGCCCCTCGGCCGCCGCACCACCCGCCAACATTTTTGGCACGCGCGCTGCAATGCGGTGACGCAACACGTCCAATGGTGGGTTGATTAAAATCTTGAACGCATCAGGCGCAACCGCACCGGTGCGTGGCATATTTTGAAACTCCGTAATGTGGCGGTCGGTTTGCAAAAATACCTCTACCGCGCGGGCAACACGCTGGGGGTCAGTGGCGGTAAATTCGGCGGGCAACATACGACGCGCCGCGTCAATATCGGTCGCCACCAATTCACGCGCGCGGCGGCGCGTTTCATCGTCAATATCAGGCATTGGTGAAATGCCATTTATAATTGCATTTATATAATACCCCGTACCACCAACAAATATTGGTGTGCGCCCTGCTGCACGTGCATCATCATATTCGCGACGCGCCAAATTCAAATAATCAGCAACGCTGATTTGTTTATCTAACGGCAATATGGAAAACAGCTTATATGGCACACCGTCGATTTCATCGGTGATTTCGCGGCCGGCAAACGGACTGGCCGAAATGTTTTCAATGCCGCGGTAAATTTGGACACTGTCGCAATTTATGATTGTGCCGTTCACCGCGCGCGCCAAGCGGTCGGCAAAATCAGATTTGCCTGATGCGGTTGGGCCGGTAATGATATATGACGAATGCTTCATTTTGTCTAACTATAAAATTCCATTGTAATCTTGTCAATCGCGCGCTATGATGAACCTGTCTAACCGACACAAACGAAAGGAAGTAATATGTCTAAAATCAGAGTTGCTATCAATGGATTCGGACGCATTGGCCGCTTGGTACTGCGCGCAGCGTTGGAATCAAAGCGTGATGATATTGAATTTGTTGCCGTAAATGATTTAGCACCGGCGGAACAGAATGCATACCTGTTGCAATATGATTCTGTGCACGGGAAATTGCCAATGGACGTTAAATTGGACGGCGAATATATTATCGTTGGTAATCAGAAAATTAAATGCATCGCGGAAAAAGACCCAACAAAACTGCCTTGGCGTGAATTGGGTATCGATATCGTGATGGAATGCACCGGTATCTTTACCGCGGCGGACAAGGCACGCGTTCATCTGGACGCGGGCGCAAAACGCGTCTTGGTTTCTGCCCCGTCGGCGGGCGCAGATGCCACAATCGTATATGGTGTAAACCAAGATACACTGAAACCAACCGACCTGATTGTTTCAAATGCGTCATGCACAACAAACTGTCTGGCCCCTGTGGCGCAGGTTCTGGACGATACATTCGGTATCGTATCGGGCTGGATGACGACCGTGCACGCATACACCGGTGACCAACAATTATTGGACAAGAATCACAAGGATTTCCGTCGCGCACGTGCGGCAAACCTGTCCATGATTCCGACCAGCACCGGCGCAGCCAAGGCGATTGGCTTGGTTCTGCCGAAATTGGCGGGCAAACTGGACGGTATGGCAATCCGCGTACCAACCCCAGACGTATCGGTTGTTGAATTGGTTGTGAATCTGGAACGCGACGCCACGGTTGACGCGGTCAATGCGGCCATGCGCGCGGCAGAATCGAAAACATTTGGCTATAACGAATTGCCACTGGTTTCCATTGATTTCACACACGATGCGCACAGTTCCATCTTTGACGCCGGCCAGACCAAGGTATTGGGCGACAGATTGGTACATGTGACCGCATGGTATGATAATGAATGGGGATTTTCAAACCGCATGGGCGACACCGCCGTTGCGATGGGAAAACTGATTAAATAACAAACGGGGCATCGCCCCGTTTTTTGTTTCCATAGCACGCCGACCGGATTCAAATAAATTTTCATTTTATGAAAAAAACACTTGCGTTTAGAATCTGAACAGTATAATATATGCCTTGCTTTGGGGTTGTAGCTCAGCTGGTTAGAGCGTCTGCCTGTCACGCAGAAGGTCGAGGGTTCGAGCCCCTTCAATCCCGCCAGTTAAATAAGAAACACATCGGAAACGGTGTGTTTTTTATTTAACCTGTCAGTTATTGTGCTGGGGCGAGAACCCGAGCAGAGGGTTCGTGTGCAAAGTTGGCAAGAACAAGCACGTATGTGCGCCGTTCGCGCCTTACGCGCCGAAAGGGGCCCGCCGCGCCCAGCGGTGGGAATTTACAACCCCGTGGTCCCGCCAGTTAAATAAAAGGCACGTCAGAAATGACGTGTTTTTTATTTAACCTGATTTTCTCAAACCGAAAGACCACCCCGTCGCATTCGCGCTACCCCTCCACGAAATCAATCACAAAATTTATCAATTTTGCAGGGCCCGATGGAGGGGAACTTGCTACATTCTAGAAACTTGTCATTGCTGCGCAACATTATCAACTGGATTGCTTCGTCATTTCATTCCTCGCAATGACAAAAGAGCTAGAATAGCCACCTTGTCATTGCGAGCGCAGCGCGGCAATCCAGTAAATAGATGTGCGACGAATGGCGCGGCTCTGATATTGCCAAAAGAGTTTTTTCGCTGTGGGAATATAAACGTCTTGTCCAACCTTGCATTTATGAAAAAATAATGGTATCGTTACAATCGACATAAAAAACAAAGGGAGAAAAAATCATGAAAATCAAAGCACTGGCATTTGGCGCGATGGCATTGGCACTGGCGGCATGTGGCGACGGCGGGCAAAATCCGGCGGCCCTGCGCGGTGAATCCTTTATCGCCAGCGGCAACGGCACAGACATCACTCTGTCGTTTGACGAAAATGAAATGCGTTTCTATGGTCAGGTTGTGAATCTGTATAACGGCGATTACAAGGCGGCGGGCAATCACATTAAATTTGACCAAGGCGCAACGACACTGATGATGGGGCCGGCAGACGCAATGGCGACAGAACGTGAATATTTCCAGTTCTTGAACACGGTGGAAAAATATAACCTGAATAACGACACATTGACCCTGATTGGCAATGGCCAGACCATGACATTCAAACGCGTTGACGCCAATGCAATGCCAAACGACACGGTCACCGTCACAGAAACCGAGGCCGTCGTTGTTGACACACCGGTGGTTGTGGAATAAAAATCCGCAAAATTACACAAGGGCGCAAATTCATGCGCCCTGTTTTTTTATTTCCGCTTGACAAAATGGTACGCACCAGTTATAATCTGGCGGCAATAAAAAGTTTTGGCCCCATCGTCTAATGGTTAGGACACCGCCCTTTCAAGGCGAGAATCCCGGTTCGAATCCGAGTGGGGCTGCCAAGATAAAAAGCGACCCGTTTGGGTCGTTTTTTATTTTGTGTCAGTCACCGGATGAGAACCGCAGGTTCGACACGATAGTTGGCAAGAACAAGCGCAACACTTTGCGCGCCGTTCGCGCCTTACGTGTGGTGAGCAACGCGAACAATCCGAGTGGGGCTGCCACTATGAGTAGCAGAGCGATTTATCGCGATGCGTCAGGAATGCCGCGCAGGGCTGTGCCCGAGCGAAACTGTTATAACCCGTTTGGGTCATTTTTATTTCAACAATCATTTTTGCCCTTGCAAATGGTTGGTGGGTATATAATCATATATTTATCAAAACAAAGGTTTTTAATATGGCGATGATTTTCTGTACCGAATGCGGCAAAAAGATGTCCAGTCAGGCCATCACATGCCCACACTGTGGTTGCCCAAACAAGACACTGGGCAAAACAATCAATGGTCTGTACAAGGGTAAAAAGTCGATTGTTATTTATTTGCTGTTGTGCTGGTTCTTGGGCATTATTGGTGCGCACAGATATTATGCTGGCAAATATGGCACGGCGATTTTGATGACCGTGCTGACCATAACTTTTGTCGGTATGTTCATTACATGCATATGGGCGTTGGTTGATTTGATTGTCGGGTTCTGTTGTTTGGGCACGCCTGAAAAGATTTTCACAGAATAAGCACAGCAAAACGCCCCCGCAGGGGCGTTTTGTTTTGGATTGCTTAAATTATATCAATCCTTCTTGGCGCATCAATTCGGCGATGTATGTGCCGCGCACATGTTTCAGCCCCGCTGCACCCAGCATTTTCATAAACCACGGCATTTCGATATCTGCCAGTTTCTTTTTATCGTTCAAGAAATACACGCTGCGCATCAGGACGCGTACGTCAAAGCATGATGGGAATACCTCTGGCACGGCGCGGTCAACATTCAGCAAGGTATAGACCGCCTGCATCGCGGTGCGAACCGAATATTCGGTTGTAAAAACTGTATCGCGATCGGTTTCGGCATAGTTACCGATGAATGCAAAGTTCACCGCCCCCGTTGGCACGACCAGTGGTCGGTCGCCCAATGCGCGGGGCATAAAGTATGTCGAAATAAATGGCATATGGCACGGCACTGTATGCGACGCGTTGTGCGCGATGTCTTCGATTTCCGCGATTGGCACACCGATGTGATACAGCCATTCGGCGCACAGTTCTGCGCCCGTGCAATCGGCGATTTTCTTTTTCACATAGTTGCCGATTTTGTCCGAAAACAGGCCGTATGTCCAGACGACAATCTCGTTCGGTTTTTGCGCGCGAAAATGCGGCTGGCGCGAAATAGAAAATCCGTACAGCCAATTAGAATCACGGATTGTGACCGGCCCACTGGTAACGATAGAGCCACTGTGTGGGTCTTTCTTGCAAATCCTTTTTATGTATGGGACAACGCGGTCGTCGGTCAGTGTGATTGTTGCCGACATTACCCAATTTGCCGCGGGGATGTTTTCACAGAACTTGTCCGGACGGCCAAATTCGGAATTTTGTGCGGCGATATTTTTCCACAATTCCCAACTGGCCCCGATGCCACTGGGCCGCGGTGCGGGCGTGTTGTTGTCGCCATACGTACTGTTTTCGGTAATAGAACCATTGGTGATAAATACCAAATCGTCCGGCGACAGATTGATTTTTTTCTTGCGACCGGCGTGCACTGTTTCAATGGACTTTGCAATCTTGTTCGATGCACCGGAATCAATGACTACATTGGTCACACGCGTATCATAGTGGAACTTTACGCCGCGCGCGGTCAGCCACCGAACCAATGGCGTAATCAGCGATTCATACTGGTTATATTTTGTAAATTTCAATGCAGACATGTCCGCCAAACTGCCCACATGATGAATAAAGCGCAATATATAGCGACGCATTTCCATCGCACTGGACCACGGTTCAAACGCGAACATTGTCGCCCAATAAATCCAGAAATTAGATTCAAAAAATTCCGATGTAAATACTTGGTCAATACGGACGTCTTGCAATTTGTCTTCGGGCGTCATTGCCAAATCGACCATTTCGCGTATAGCGCGTGGTGTCAGTGTCAATTTACCATCAGTTGGAATTTGCTGGCCACGATTTTCAATTACACGTGTGTGCGAAAAACTGGGGTCTTCTTTGTTCAGCCAATAAAATTCATCCAAAACAGATACATTTTCATCTTCGAGTGATGGAATAGACCGAAACAAATCCCACAGGGTTTCAAAGTGTGCCTCCATTTCACGGCCACCGCGAATGATATAACCCAACTTTGGATTCTTGATGCCGTCCATACTGCCACCAGAAACGGACAATTCTTCCAGAATTTGAATCTTTTTACCGGACATTTTTGCGTCGCGTATCATAAATACTGCCGCCGCCAATCCGGCCAATCCCCCACCAATAATGTATGCTGATTTTTTATCTGCACCGACGGGCTGGCGCGGGTCGGCAAATGCCTCGTAATTACCGTTACTGTAATACATAATTTGTTTCCCCTTTGGTTGAAAAAAGTTATGTATCAATCATAACGCGCGGGGCAATACCGTTTAACAGGACAGTAATCCGCATCAGGTAAATATTTGACTAATGCCCATGGCGCGATTATAATTGTGGGTATGAAGCGAGTATTTATTGGATTTTTGTTGGTTGCGACATTGGCGACGGCGGCGTGCGGGGTAAAATCAGATCTGAGTCACCCTGACCCATCGTACCCCCGCAATTACCCAGTGTATTAAAAAATCCCTTGTGCAGGTATGGCGAAACTGGTAGACGCGCTGGATTTAGGTTCCTGTGGGGTAACCCGTAAGAGTTCAAATCTCTTTACCTGCACCAATATTTATAATAAATAAAAAACACTTGCTTTCTGGTAATTTTTAACATAAAATCGGCATCAGAATAATCAAAAGGTAATAAACATGGCATCTAAAAAAGGCAGCAAGGAAGTTGTAAAGCTGGAAAACAAGGAAACCGGCTATTTCTATACAACAACCAAGAATACCAAGTCCGAAAATACGGCTGGCAAAATGAAATTCCGCAAGTATGACCCAAAATTGCGCAAGCACGTGGTCATGACCGAAGGCAAAATGCCTCACTAATAAAACCGCCCCAAATGGGGCGTTTTTTTTAACAAATGATTGATGAAGTTAAACAAATGATGTAAAAAACGCCCGTTTGGGCGTTTTTTTATTTTGTAAATTTACCGGTGCGGGGGAATCCCAATGGTACGGTGCGCCCCTGTGACGCACGGCGACCCATCCATGGCGACCAATCGTCCAACTTGGTCGTGCCGCGCCCCGTTGTCCAACCGAACCCGTCCGCCGCGTTAAAGAACATAACGTCCAAAACATATGTGCGGTCGGCGTTATACTTTTGTAATATCACACCCTTGCCACGGGTCATTTCTGGGATTTCACTGGCGGGGAATATCAACAGTTTGTCGTTTGACCCCGACATCGCAATCGTATCGCCAGTTACCGGCACGCACATAATCGCAATGTTTGCGGCGTCTGTGTTCATAACCTGTTTGCCGTTCTTGGTCTGGGCCAAGCAATTTTCGCCCGACACAATGAATCCCGTGCCATGGCGCGCCACCAACAGGTACTTTGCCGACATGTCCAAAACGAACGCGCGCACGATTGTTTCGTCCGCGGCGATGTCAGCCATCAAACGCACAGATTCGCCAAAACCACGTGCCGACGGCAATTCGTTTGCCGCCAATGTGAACATTTTGCCCGCAGATGTGAACAGGTTGATTTTGTCGGTTGACATCGCATGAAATGCGAATTGCAGTTCGTCGCCCTCTTTGAATTTCAAATCCAAATTATTCAAATCCAGTGTGCCTTTGGCCGCACGAATCCATCCCATTGTGGACAAGATTATGGTCAATGGTTCTTTTTCAATAAATTCGTCGGCGTTGACCACGATTTCTTCGGTCTGTTCCGCCCATGTGGTACGGCGACGACCCAATGCGGTCTTTTTATCATAACGCTTTTTAATATCGGTGAACCACGCCTTTAACTGGTCATTTTGCATTTGATCAGATGCCAGTAATTCCTGCAAATTCTTTTGTTCCGCCAATAATTCGGCATCTTCGCGACGGATTTCCATTTCTTCCAGTTTACGCAAACTGCGCAGGCGGGTGTTCAGGATTGCCTCTACCTGAACCTCGCTCAACTTAAATTCCGACATCAAGACGGATTTCGCGTCATCTTCGGTTCTGATGATTTCAATCACCCGATCCAAATTCAGGTACACAATCAGCAATCCGCCCAAGATTTCCAAGCGGCGCGTAATATTACCCAAACGCCAATTTGTACGACGAATTAAAACATTTTTCTGGTGCGCAATAAATTCACGCAAGACCGCACCAATGCCCATCACGCGCGGCGCGCCATTGGTATCGATGACGTTAAAGTTCATATTGAACCGATATTCTAAATCGGTCATTGCAAACAGGTGCGCCATCATTTTGTCCAATGGGACATTACGGCTCTTTGGGGTGATAACAATACGAACATCGGTTGTGGATTCATCGACAATATCGTCAACCAATGGCAATTTGCGCGCATCAATCAGGCCGGCGATTTGCTCCACCAATTTGGATTTCAGCAAACCATACGGGATTTCGGTGATAACAACCTGCTCTGCGCCACGATCCAGTTTTTCAAATTCCCATTTTGCACGGATGCGGAATGCGCCACGGCCAGTTTCATAGTTTTTAACGATTGTGTCAAAACTGTCAATCAAAACGCCGCCCGTTGGGAAATCAGGCCCGACCAGTTTCTTCATAATCTGGGCGGTGGTGGCGTCCGGCTTGTCAATTACCAAGTTCAGGGCATCGCAAACCTCTGCCACATTGTGCGTCGGGATATTTGTTGCCATACCCACCGCGATACCCATACCGCCGTTGGCCAGCAAGTTTGGAAATGCCCCCGGCATAACCACGGGTTCAGACGTTGTGCCGTCAAAATTCGGCATCATATCAACGCTGTCTTCGTCAATCCCCTCCATAATCAGCATGGCGGCATCGGTCATTTTGGATTCGGTATAACGGTACGCCGCCTGGGGGTCACCATCGATATTACCAAAGTTACCCTGACCATCAATCAATGGATAGCGCACCGAGAAATCCTGGGCCAAGCGCACCATTGCGTCATAGACCGAACTGTCCCCATGGGGATGATAATGACCCAGCACGTCGCCGACCACCGTCGCGCATTTACGAAACGCCGCCGATGGCGACAATTTCTGGCGCAACATGGAATACAAGATGCGACGATGTACGGGCTTTAACCCATCGCGAACATCAGGCAGCGCGCGCGATACAATCGTGCTGACCGCGTATGACAAATACCGCTGTGACAGTGCGTCAGACAGTTGTTGTGATTCAATATTTTCGATTATTTCCTTGCTCATTTCCCCCGAAATTTAGAACATTTGAAAAAAAATAACAACAGAAAAAATCCTTTTTTTCAGGGGCAAATTAAAAATTCATTAAAAAATTTAATAATTTTTCAATTTTCCACTTGAATTTTCGTTATGCATAACTATTATATGTATATACAAACTTTGGTTCCCCGTATGGGGCGGGCTGCCGGTGAATAATTATGGCAAGTCGGGGCGGTTTGGTTTTCCAAATTGTCTGAATGTACATCGCGAAATTTTTGTATCGCGGTGAACCAATCAAAAACAAAAAACAATATCAACATACCATGACCGTACGGTCTGGGTGTGTCTGTTTGATTGCAAAGGAGGTAAAAAATGTCATTCAAAAAAATTGTTCCATATGTGCTGATTCCGGCGTCTGTTATTTTGGCGGGGCTGTCGCGCGCTAATAATTCTAGTGCCAGCGCACAAACAGCAACCGGCACGTATGCTATTGCGACAATGGATTCCGGTATTACGCCTTTTAATGCAATAATTGATATTGCAAACCCAGAAATGAAATCGCAACTGGATCAGATGTCTTTGGATAAAAAGGCCGACGATTTGGTTGGTAAATATGTCGACAATATGTTGACCGCACAGCAGAAATTGAAACCATTGCTGGGTACGACCAAATACCGCAGTGCGGTTCGCCAAGAATTACCAGGTGCGCCGGTTGGGTATCACTGTGTTTATGGGCAATACACACAACTGAACCGCGCATTGCGCGATATGGGCGACACATTGACCATTGTGCCGACAGATGCCAGCCGCGCATGCATTGCGTTCAAATCCGAAATGCGCAAAAAATATGCCGCGCCAGAATATCAGAACGCCATTCACGAAGGGCAAATGTTCGAATCTGACAGTGCATATAACGTCGCGTTGGGCAAATACATGACCCGTCGCAAGGTTGCGCAAAACGCGCCTGATTCCGTGCGCAATGCGGTTGCCGCACAGTTTGCGGCCAAGAATTTTTCCGCAGACGAACTGTCTGCTGGCACGATGCTGGTTGTGCCCCGCTATCGCGGCAGCAAGAACAAGTTCCATATGATTATGCTGTTGGGTCGCGGACGCATTGAAAATGGGAAATTTGTCCCAGATGAAAACGGTCGCTATATCTATACCGGTCACAACCGCGAAACAATCGGTGACCTGTTTGAAACATGGGACGCGTCGAATGTATTTGCCGCCGACACACGTAAAATTGCACGTGCCCAATATGCCGCCGAATGGCAACGCATAGAGGCAATGCCTGATTCCGCATTGATTTCATTTTTGGAACGCAATGACACGACGACTAAACCGTGCCCAGTTTATTCCAATATGCCACGTCCTGTGTTGTTGGATTTGGTACGCAGTCGCTATTTCAAAGAGCCCGCGCCCAAAAACATTCCAAACCAGAACAATGCGCTGGCATATGCGCCACAGCAAAACATTATGTTGCGTGAATTTGCCCAGCATACAATGTAAAAAGAAACGCGCCCAAATGGGCGTGTTTTTATTGTGCAATTTTATGTTTAATTTCACGGATTCGTGCCAAGATTTCCTTTAAGTCCGCATCGGTTGCAGCAGGCGTTGGTCTGTTATGCACTTCGTCCGCCAGAACTATACACAATGTCGCCAACAGTGCGTTTTCAGGCAGTGGGCCGATTTTATCCAAAATCTCGCGCGCACGCATATCAACCATTTTACCCAATTCAATCAGGCGCGATTCTTGGCCATCTTCGCACCCCATGGGATAATTTTTGTTCACAATGGGTATTGAAACGACACTCATTTTAACTTCTTTAATATAGATACAGATTTATCAATCATTTGGACGGCACGGGCATTTTTATCGCGCAGGGTACGAACCTGTTCGGTTAAAATTGCAACCTCTAGATCCGTTTGTTTGCCGGCGGCGACGGCCGTTCCACGCAGGCGGGCGGCGGCCTCTTCCAATGCGTTTAATTCTTGAAAAATTTGCTGTTTTATGTCTGCCATACCCCCAGTGTAAGATATTTTTTATATGCGTTCAACACTAAAATGTGATATAATAGCCCTGTTTATTGGGGGACAGGTTTTATGAAAACGAAAATAATCTATATTTCTGGCAGTGAAATCTTTGATATGGCCGATATTCGCGCCGCTTTTGAAGAGGTACGCGGTGCATTAGGTTTGGATTCTGACACGGTTTTGTTTGGTGTTCCGGTGGACAATGATAACGCATTGGGCGCAACCGATGATGCGCATGTGCAACCCGAAACGCCGGTCGCGGTGGACGTGGACGACGCCCCTGTTATGGAAATGGTCACCCCAGAAGTTGTACCAGAACCTGTTATTGATATAGAACCCGCCCCAGAAATTGAACCTGAAAAACCCAAAAAGAAATCACGTGGTCGCCCCGCAAAGGTCGCCAAGGCCGCAGAAGTTACGACGGAGGCAGAAATTGTGGCAGGAGCCCCAACAGCCCCTGTGGCGGCAGAAACTGAATCCGAACCGGCCGCAGTGGCGGATGCGCCCGCGAATGTTAGTTCAATTCTGTCCGTGCTGACGTCAAAGTCGGTGGTCGAACCCGAACCAGTGGTTGCCGACGTAACAGAAAGCACGCCAGACATCGACATTGCGGACACCGCCGAACCGGTTGATGTTGTTGCAGAAACCGTCACAGAAAGTGTTGTCGCCGAACCAGCCGTTGCCGATGCCGAACCCGTTATTACCGAAACCGACACGGTTCAGGTTGCAACAACCGACATTACCGACGAGGCCCCCGAAGAACCGATTGAAAAAACACTGGAACAGTTGTTGGAAAGCATGACGCCACTGCGTGAAGATCATATGGACGAAGATGTGGCACAAAGCGCAGACGATGAATTTGATATGTCGCCCGCCCCTGTTGATACCGTTGATGTCCCATCGGACACCGATGACGACGACACGGACGCAACACTGGCCCAGTTGGCAACAGAATTTGCAGAAAATCAGGACAAAATACCAACACCAAAGAAAACCGAGGCACGTGGTAAAATCGGCAAACTGAAAAACATTTTGCCATTCAAAAAGGCAAAACGTGACGATACCGGACTGATGGGTGATTTGTTCGGGTGGGCGGGCATTGCCGCAAATGATGACGATTTTGCTATGCCGGGGTTCTTTACAGGTGTTGCATCGAAAAAATAGGCAACGAATGAGCGCACATGGAAACCGCAACAATTATTAGATTGCTGTCCAATGCCGGATTCCACGTTTTGGGGGCGGACGGGGCAAACCTGTACATCGAAGACCCGTCTTGCATTCTGCGCAGTTTTCAGACATTCACCGAATATGCATGGATTATCATAACCTTTATCACAGGTATGTTGATTTTTGGCTGGGCCATATCAATGATACGCGGTGCAAAAAACAACATATTTATGAACCTGCGTAATTTAACGATTATGTTTGGAACACTGGCCGCCGCCGGTGCAATACTGAATATGATATACGGCGGGGATTTATTTGCCCGCGGTTGCCGGACGGTTGCGGTAAATATTGACACGGTCAATGAAATGCTGGACATGCGCCAGAAAAAAATGTCGCCCCAGCAGACCGATTTGTACGAAAGCATTGATATATACGATTCTGGTGTGGTGCGTGCGAATGTTGCAACGGACGACGATAACACAGATGATGCGCCGACCGGTAATGCGGTTATTGGTGATAAAATTGATATGCCAGATGACACCGACAACGTTTTTGAACCGATTTCACAACAATTATCAGACGAAGATAAAGAACGGTTACTTGATATTCTGGGGCGTGCGCCCAATGGCACGATAACCGTACCACGCGACAAGATAAAAATTGATGATGGCGTGTTTGGCAAATTGCCGAATGGCGAATTACCGGTGGAAAATATGCCGTCTGTTGACATACCACGCGACCGCCTGATACCACTGCCGTCCCAACGCGATCAGATACCAAATAATCCGTCCGTGCGTCACCCAGACAATCCGTCCGCCCAAGAATACACATCGGCCACCGCCGCGGGGCGTGATGTTGTGTACACGACCGCCGATGGACGTCGCGTGCGTCGTACGGGTGGTACACGTGCATGGCGAAACCTGAACCCAGGAAATATTCGTTATTCTGAATTTTCGCGCAAGGCGGGCGCGATTGGTCAGGCGGGCGGATTCGCCGTATTTCCAGACGAAGAAACGGGTACACGTGCGGTTTCATCGCTGTTGCGCGGAAAATCATATAATAACCTGACCATTGCGCGTGCAATCACGCGATATGCACCACCGTCTGAAAACAATACCGCGGCGTATCACAGACGGATTCAACAGATTACAGGTCTGAACATCAATCGTCGCATCAGCGATTTAAGCGATGGCGAACTGTCCCGTGTGGTTGACGCAATTCGCGCGATTGAGGGCTGGGAAGCGGGCCGCATCATAGAGGAATAATTCATGAACACACAACGTGGCAGTATCGGATTCAATATTATGTTCGCCATTATGCTGGTGGCGATTGGGGTTATGCTGTACATCTTATTGGGTGGGAAAAATCCATTTGTAACCAGTACCAACACCGTTGTGTCACCAGCCGCCATTGTGGACGAAACGACGCCATCACGTGACGCAAACGGCGAATTTAACGATGGGTTGGGCACACCAGACGCCGCCACGGCGGGCGAACTGGACGAATATGGTGCGGGCATTGCCGCCATTGATGTATTCAATCGCGACATAAATTCAGATGGCCGCATTGACCGCATAACCCGCACCCGCGTTGAAAACGGCACAGACCATTTCTATTATGAATATAAGCTGGAACTGAATACCCAGAACGGGTACATGGACATTACGCCAGATGGATTCCGCACAACCGAAGGGGCGGAATGCGCCCTGCGCAAATTGCGCTTTGTTTTTCGACCTGTGTTCAAGATTGATATTATTTCGCGCGAATGGGCGGACACGTGGCTAACCCCAACAATGGCGACAAAAACAACATACACGTTTCGTCATGGCGAATTGAATGCATCTGACGCGACACAGATGCGCGTTGTATGTGATGTTGCGGATTTATTTTAACAAAAACATATTACGTGCCGAATATACAATAGTTCCCGACACAACAAAATGATCAAACAATTCTATTCCCGCCGCGGCCAATAAATCCCTGACCACGGTGGTGATTTCTATGTCTGCGGTTGAAAAAGATTTATTTGGTGTTGGGTGATTATGCACCAGAACAACACTGCGCGCATTCAGCACCAGCGCACGTTTCAGAATTTCACGTGGGTACACGACCGCTTCGTCATTTGTGCCACAACTGTGCACGTCGTCCGCCAGCATACATAATTCAGAGCCCAGATAGAACACATGCATTTCTTCGGTTGTTTTGCCGGACAATATCGTGCGACAATAATTTGCAACCGCCGTCGCATCGCGAAAGATTGGCTGTTCGCTCAGTTTTTCGCGGTATAATCTGGTTTATTGATTTCAGGAAAATTGCGGTGTTACGCCCCATACCACGAAACGCAACCAATTTGTCCAATGGCGCGCTCAAGATTTGATGAACACCGCCAAACTGTGCCATCAGGCCGCGCGCCAACGGTCGCACATCGCGACGCGGTATTGCATAGCCCAACAGCATTTCCAGCAATTCATAATCGGCCAATTTGCCGTCCAAGAATTTCTGGCGCAGGCGTTCGCGATGTCCCGTATGAAAATCAGTGTCCGAACCCGCCATTGTTGTGCGCCCGCCCCTACATCATGCGTTCGGTGAAAATGGTAACGCCATCTTCGGTGATGCCCAACGTGTGTTCCCACTGGGCGGACAGTCCACCATCAACCGTACGCGCCGTCCAACCGTCGGCATCAATTTTGCAATCGGGACGGCCCGTGTTTATCATCGGTTCAATCGTGAACACCAAACCGGGTACCATCTTTACCTTGTCCCACATGGGGTCGTAAAAGTGATAGATTTGTGGGTCATCATGCATAACCTTGCCAATGCCATGGCCAACAAAATCGCGCGAGATTGAAAATCCGTGTGGTTTAACAACGGCCTCTATCGTTTTGCCGATTTCAGACAACGGCACACCTGGGGCGCAAACGGCGATGGCGGCGTTCAGCGCATCTTGACATGTTTGAACCAATTCACGCGCACGTGGCGTGACGTGGCCAATCATAAACATACGCGACATATCGCCATGAAACCCCTTGTATTCCGCGGTCAGGTCGACGTTTACAATATCGCCATCTTTCAAAATACAATCATCACTGGGGATACCGTGTACAATAACATCATTGACCGATGTACAGATGCTTTTTGGATACCCTTCGTATCCCAAGTCAGATGAACGTGCGCCATTTGCGTGCAACCACGATGCAACCATACGGTCAATTTCACCGGTGGAAATACCCGCCTGAATATATGGTGTAATATAATCAAAACAACGCGCCACCAAATCGCCAGACGCACGCAGGCGTTTGAAATCTTTTGGTGCATAAACAGATGCTAACATTTTTCTTAGTTCCTTCTCTTGATAGACAAACGGTTTGCGCGCAGGGCCAATTTCAGTGCGAAATCACGAAATAAAACCTCTACCGGCATACCGGTTGTACGAATTTGTCGTTCCAATTCAGACAGGCGTACCAGCACCCCATCAATTTCCGATGCAGGCCAAATTTTCATTGCCATGTTGAATTTATCGCGAACTTTCCAAAACAGGTTCGGCAGTTGTCCATCAACAACCGCAACCTGTAATTTTTTGAAATGCATTTGTAATTGGCGCAACAGTTTGTTTGAATCAACGCCCGTGTACAGCAATCTGTCCAGTGCCTGCATCGTTTGGGCAATATACCCCGCCGTCAGCGAATAAAAGAAATCGTCCGCGACAACCGCGCCCGTATCCGGCAGACATTTTTCCACATCGTCTAATTCAACGGTCTTTTTATCATCAACATACAATGCAATTTTGGTCAAGAACCCACGCGTAATTGCGCGGTCACCACCCAAGTGCGCCGTCATATACGCCATCGCGTCGGGGGTTATTTGCTTGATACCCGCCGCCGCAGACAGTTCACTGCGTATCAATGTCGCCAATGCACGTGCATCGTCGGTATAGCATGGCAATGCGGCAACATTTGTTTTTTTATCGTCTTCGAAATATGTACGCAATGATCCCGTGCGCAAATCGCCGGCACATACCAACACCGTTGCGCACAGGCCACTGTGTTCAATCAGTTCGGCAATGCGCGATGTCATCGCATCGCCCGCCCCAGATATAATAACCATCTTGCGTCCACCAAACATTGATGGTGTGCAACTTTCCGCGAACAAGGCATCTTGCTTGTCCCGAAAATCATCAGCGTCCAGCGCAAACAGGTTGTCCTTGTCTATTTCCAGTTTTTTGATTGCCGTATCACAGTATTCATCAATACGACCGGCATCCGGCCCATACAGCAATACCGCCGTGATTTTTTCAATACCTGTGTTAAAATCTGGTTCTTTCCATTTCATTATTTCTGACCACCGGATTGTGATTGTGCGCGTGATGTTTCGGCGATTGTACGTGTGCTGATTTTATCGGCCAATACCATAATAGCGTTTCTGACGGCATTATTATATGACGCGTTCGCCGCAACCAAGTACCGCACAAATGTGTATGATTCAGACGCCTGTTCGACACCATGCGCGATTTCCACGTCCCCGCGGCGCAATGTATAGTTTGCACGCAAGCCAACCTCTTGCCAGGTGGCGTCACCGGTTGTTTCCAGTGCCTTGTACTTGGTATATGGTTCGGCCAAATCGATGGTCAAAGTATATTCGGCATCAGACGTGCGTGCACCACCAAATTTTGCGTTCAATGCGTTACGCAATTCAATACCATTGATGCCACGGATTGGCGCAACATAGATGTCTGTATCGCCCCCAGAAAACATAGGACGAAAACCACATGCACCCAAAGCAAAAATACATAAAATCATCAGAATTTTTTTCATCACGCTGGCACCCTTGTTATGTTTATGTGCGTTTTCCTGTTGCTTTTTTTTATTATATTACTTAGAGTTTTAATAAATCGCAAGAGGGAATGATGAATATTTTTCTGATGGTATTGGTGGCTATATTCATGTTGGGATACTATATCATCGACAGCCCCAGCCTGCGCGTTCCAGAAATTGAAACAGAATATGCCGCACGACGCGCCGATTTGCACGCGATTGCCCAATGCGCAGCGGCGGTTCATAATGCCCAGATAAAGGGGACAACATTTGATGATGTTTGCGTCACCCAGAACCAGATTGTCAGCCGATTGTTCTGTATGAATGCCAGCATGAAGGAAATCGAATGCAAAATCGTCAAGAATAAAAAACCCACGTACAGTTATATCATCACAGCAACTGGTGCGCTGGACCCAGACGAATACAACAGTATGTTTGAAATACTGGAACAATATTATGCTGATGCCGGCACATTCGGAATTTTAATGGACGGGAAAATTGTATCAGGCGCGATTGGTTCAAAATACACCGTGCCAAAAAACGTCATGAAAACAATGGAACTGGGTAATGGGCAACTGGTGTATATGACACAATATGATATTACAAACATCACCAGTACCAGCAACACAAACACCACCACAGATATCAAATGCCCAACAGGGACAATCAAAACATATCGATTTGGACGCTGGCAGTGCATTGGCATAAATACAAAAACCGATTGCGGCGGCGATATGATTTGGGATTCTGCTTTGTTGGAATGCGTGGCAGACGAATCCAGAAAACCGTTATGCGCATCGCAACAGACCGCGGTTATTGTTGATGATGTGTGGGAATGCATAAACCCGTTTCCAACAAAATCATGTCCTGATGATATGGTTGCGCGTTTGAATTACGACACGCTGGAATGGGAATGCATAGCGGACGCAACCAAGGGTAACAATATCACGAAATGCAGCCGTTTTACCAGTGGCGCGATATATGGTTCAGTTGGGGCAACATTGCGTGCGTCCCAGACATCGTGCACCCCGTGCGAGAAAATGATACTGGACACCGACACATGCACATCATATTGCATACCCGACGCATCTAAACTGGGGACACCAGAATGTTATGCCGATACACGTCAATGCAGCGGACGCAGTCGTGCATTTTATTTTGGTTTTCCAAACAAAAATTATGCCGGCAATATTCCAGAAATGTCTGGCAAGAATGTCCCAATTGACCGCACACATAACCAGAACAGACGATTTAATTGTCTGGACTGTGGCGATGGTGAAATAGATACCGAAAAATCGTTTGCGCCATATACAGCGGTTTGCAAATAAAGAAACGCCCAAATGGGCGTTTTTATTTATTTAGTACGTGCGTGCATCACGCAATGATTTAACCAGGTCTAAATCCTGCTGGGCCTGTTCAAATTGTGCACCACTGACGTATTGTGCGTTGTCCAGTGTGATTTGTGCACTTTCTGCCATTTCATCCAGTCGACATTCTTCATCAATAACAGGTGCACTGACTGGCTGGGGCGCGACCGACATTGGCGCGATTTGTGCAGACATACCCTTGCGCGTGCCGTTTGGATAACGCGCCGATACCGCGGCAACAATACCGTGGCGGAAACGTTTCAAACGAAAGTCCTTCAAATTTTGCGATGCAATGGCATGAACGCTGGCATTTAATTTGGCCAACATTTTGTATTGTTTGTTTGGACTGCCATCTGCACCCAAAAAAATATTTATCGTGCCACCAGACATAGTCAACATATGATCGCGCCACGAATTATTAGCCGTCTTGTTCAATGTCATATACGCAATCAGATTACGACGGATTTTGCCCAACAGTTTCCCTTGTGGGGTTGATGTGTCCGCGATATTTGTTTTACAGAAACGATATATATCATTCTTGCCATTAAATACAAATGGGGAAACCATACCAAAACGCACAGGGTTTAACGACATTTCTTTCCACAAGGCATTACAAATAACGTTGCCATCAATATCACCAATACGAATGGTGACCGAATGTTTTGGTTTATCCCATGAACTGGAAGTTTTAATTTGGCCATAAGCATCATGCAACGCCGCCGGCGTCATTTTATCAAAATATGGAATACTAGTGCTGTAACTGATGATACCCCGCACCTGTTCATTGCTCAGTGTTGCCATATATAACCCCTTTTGTTTCCTCACACTGTTTAATATAGCCCAAATGTACGTTTTGTCAATATGTTATATTACACAAAAAGAAAACCGCCCGCATTCGCGGGCAGTTTTATATTTGCGCAATTATTCCGCGCGTTGAAACGCGCCATTGTCCAACATTTCTTTGACCGCGAAATGCTTGATTTTCTTGGCCGATGTTTGTGGCAATTCTTCTTCGGTGATTGCAAAGTGTTTAACCCATTTGTATGGCGCAATCTTCAAATTAGATGCCTTTAACAACATGGCGACGCGGGTAACCGTTGTACCGGGCTTTACCTGAAATACTGCAAACGGTACGATTTTGCCAGCGATGACGTATTCAAATACCGCCGCCGCCAATATTTCGTCGTTTTGCAGATACAGGTCTTCCAATTCATCGGGGTAAACGTTTTTACCGCTGTCCAGAACGATGACCTGTTTTTTGCGTCCTTTGACAATCAGACGGCCATACTTGTCCAATTTACCCAAATCGCCTGTTTTGAACCAGCCATCTTCGAATGCTGCGGCGTTGGCCTCGTCATTATCCAAGTACCCTGGCATAACCATATTGCCACGCATCCAAATTTCACCGACGCCGTCTTTGTCTGGATCGTGAATCTGGATTTCATTGCCTGGCAATGGGCCGGCATAATACATAGAACCATCAGGACGACGGAATGCAAAGTTAAAGTTTGCAGGCCCCGTGGTTTCTGTCAGACCATAGCAATCACCAACCACAAAATCCAAACTTTCAAAGAATTTGCGAATTGTTGGTTTCAGTGTTGCGCCAGCGGACACCAACACCTTGGTATTGCCGCCAAAGATATCGTGAACCGGTTTTGTAACCTTGTCCACAATACAGCCCAATCCGATTGCGCGCAGTACACGACGTGATGACATCACCATACGCATAACGGTGTACATGTGTTTTTCACGTGCGCTGTCCACAATCTTTTTATAGAACCCCTCCCATATACGTGGGACGGCGGGAATAACCTCTGGTCTGTATTCTTTGAAGTCCTTCAAAAATTCGCGTGGGTTCAAAATTGGTTGCAGCAATAATTGGCCACGCAAAATAATTGGGGCAATAATATTGATGACGACACCATATATATGATACAGCGGCAAGAACCCATAGAATGTGTACCCCGGATGAATTACCGGTTCATAAAATAATGCGCCCTGTGCCAATGACAACAGATTATCATGTGTCAGACCAACAACCTTTGGATTGCCGGTTGAACCCGATGTAAAAGACATCATTGCGATATCGTTACGGTCAACGTCCGCCGCGACGAAATCGTTTTCGTCGGTGTCGTCGATGGTTTCGATATCAAACATTGTCGGGCCACCGTCCACAAAATGCGATTTTTGCGCCAATGCCAATTTGCAATTTGTGCGCGCCATCATGTTCAGGTGTTCTGCCTGTGACAGACCAGTGTCCAGCATCAGCGCATGTGCCCCTTGGGACAAAATGGCAAAATACGATTTGATAAATTCTGGGGTGTTACCCGACAGAATCGCAACCGTGTCGCCCTTTTTAATACCAAAACGTTGCGCCAGTACCACTGCACGTTGCTTTACTTTCTTTAACAGGTCTGCATATGTTTCATTCTGTCTGACAAAGAAAATACGGTCTTTATTCTGGGAACAAACATCACGCAGCATTTCATATACATTTTTCATCATAATGATTATGCTCTTTTGTTAGTTTTAAGTAAAAATCTGGATAACCATTACCCAGACATATTTACACTAAATCATTTTTAGATGGGAAACACAACCTATTTTAGCATTTAGGGAAATTTTGCACAGAAAAGCGCATCAATTTGTCAACATATAGACGCGATTTTGTAAAAACACACCTATATTTTGTATTTTTTGCGTTTTACGAATCGTTTTCTGGCGCGTTTTGGTCAAATTATTGACACAAAAACATATTTAGTATTCCGATTCGAGGAATCGGTCACAGCGCAAACGTACGGAAAACCCGCCTTTTGAAAAGTAAAGTAAAAAATGAAAAATTTTTTCTGTTTTACGTGTTGATAGGAAACCTATAAAACTATATATTGGTATCAAATAAACAAAATAACCACTAGATATTGTGTTTTTACAAAACAAGGGACAGAAAGATGTCTGATGCAGAAAACGAAACAAAAATTCAGGTTATTCCAACGCTGACGACCAAATTGGTCGCGGTACAAAAGCGCGGTGGCGAAACTGTCCCGTTCGATTCCAAAAAGATATTTGATGCAATTAAAAAGGCCGTTGCGGTCACGGGTGAAATATCTGATGCGGACGTGGCAACAATTACCCAAAACGTTTTGAACACGTTGGACGCCAAGTTCACAGACCGTGTGCCATCGGTTGAACAGATTCAGGAAACCGTGATTCAGGCACTGATGGATGCCAAGGCGTACAAGACCGCAGAATCATATATCATATATCGCCAGAAACGCAGCGAAATTCGCGATTCATACGTTGATGCCGTAGAGGTGATTGAGGGTTACGTTGGCGGGTCAAACTGGCGCATCAAGGAAAATGCAAATGTTGGCTATTCCATTGGTGGGTTGATTTTGCGTACCAGTGAACGCGTAACGGCGGAATACTGGCTGAACCTGTATCCACGTGAAATTGCAGAGGCCCACAAAAACGCATCTATTCACATTCACGATTTGGGCTGGCTGACGGGTTATTGTGCGGGCTGGTCGTTGCGTGAATTGTTGTACGAGGGGTTCAATGGTGTTCCGGGGTATTTGCAATGCGAACCGGCGAAACATATGGCGACCGCGATTTCGCATATGGTGAATTTCTTGGGTACATTACAGAATGAATTTGCGGGTGCACAGGCATTTTCGTCCGTGGACACGTATCTGGCACCATACGTCAGAATTGATAATCTGACATATGCCGATGTTAAAAACGCAATGCAGACGTTGATATTTAACTGTGCTGTGCCATGTCGTTGGGGTACGCAGACACCATTTATCAACTTTACATTCGATTGGACATGTCCAAAGGATTTGCGTGATCAGCATCCATTTATTGGTAAAAAACAGGTTGATTTTACATATGGTGACCTGCAAAACGAAATGGACACAATCAACAAGGCGTTCTTGGAGGTTATGACCGAAGGTGACGCGTTGGGTCGTCCGTTTACGTTCCCAATTCCAACATATAACATTACCGACGATTTCCCATGGGAACACCCAAATGTCAAACCTTTGTTTGATTTGGCGGCAAAATACGGGATTCCAAATTTCCAGAATTTCTTAAATTCTGACCTGAATCCGACCGACGTGCGTTCTATGTGTTGCCGTCTGCGTTTGGACGTGCGCGAATTGTTAAAGCGCGGTGGTGGCCTGTTTGGGTCGGCGGAAAAGACCGGTTCAATCGGTGTTGTTACAATCAATTTGGCGCGATTGGGCTATGTACATCGTGGCGATCGCGACGGGCTGTTCCGTGAACTGAAACGTTTGCTGGACATGGGTCGTGATTCACTGGAAATCAAGCGCAAGATTATTACCAAGAATATGGAACGCGGACTGTATCCGTTCACACGCCGTTACTTGGGCAACTGGGATCATCACTTTTCAACCATTGGCGTAAATGGTGCGAATGAAATGGTTCGCAACTTTACAGGCGACCGCGAAAACATCGCAACCCCAATGGGCAAGAAATTGGTTCTGGACGTGATGGATTTCATTCGTGAAAATCTGGCAAATTTCCAAGAACAAACAGGCAACCTGTATAATTTGGAAGCCACCCCAGCCGAGGGTTGTTCATATCGCTTTGCCAAGACCGATGTGAAAAATTTCCCAGACATCATCACGGCGGGTACACATGATGCACCATACTATACCAATTCGACACAGTTGCCGGTGAACTTTACAGATGACCCATTTGTCGCGTTGGAACACCAAGAAGAATTACAGCGCAAATATACTGGTGGCACGATGTTGCACCTGTATATGGGCGAACCTGTATCCAGTGGCGAAGCCGCCCAGAAAATCGTACGTACAATCTTTGAAAACTACAAGATTCCGTACATGACATTGACACCGACATTCTCGATTTGCCCGAAACACGGGTATTTGCCGGGGCGTCATGAATTCTGTCCGAAATGCGACGCAGAAGTTGTCGCAAATCAGAACTGTGAATGTAATCACGAATAAACACGCATTGCACAAATAAAAGGAGGAAAATTATGCAGGCAGCCAGCAATCAGAGAACACAATGTGAAGTTTTCTCACGTTCTATGGGATTCATCAGACCAGTGTCCAATTTCAATATTGGTAAATACTCTGAATTTTGCGAAAGAAAAACGTTCACAGAGGCAAACAGTTTGACCACCGGTGCGCGTCACAGTGAATTGTTAAAGAAGGCCGCATAATAAAATGTCTGACATTCAAATTGGGGGTTTGGTATCGTTTACAACAATCGATTACCCAGGGAAACTGGCCGCGGTGCTGTTCCTGCGTGGGTGTCCGTTGCGATGCGTGTACTGTTCAAATCCCCATTTGTTGAATGTTGGCGATGGCGAATACGACCCAGACAAAGTTTTTGATTGGTTACGTAATCGCGTCGGTAAATTAGAAGCCGTCGTCTTTTCCGGCGGCGAGGCATTGATGCAGGGGGACGCGGCGATTGATTATATGCGACGTGTTCGCGATTTGGGTTTCAAAATCGGCCTGCATACAAATGGATTTTACCCCGAAAATTTGGCACGCGCCGCCGATACAGTTGACTGGATCGGGTTGGATTATAAAACCACGCGTGATAAATATGGTGCGCTGTCGGGTCAAAATATTGCCCACGACCGCATGATTCACAGTTTGGACATATGGCAGGCGACCGGCAAGGATTATGAGGTTCGCATTACATGTGATCCACGATTTGTTTCAAAACTGGATTTAATGGAAATCACCCGCGACTTGCACAATCGTGGTGTTCCAAAAATCGCAATTCAAAAATACATTCCACATTTCGAAGATAACGAACACGGCACAACCCCTGCCCAGCGCAATCAGTTCTTTGATGATGCGAATTTGCGCGACGTGATAAATGGAATGTTTACGTCTGTTATTTGGCGGGAATAACGCCCTGCTCCCCGTTCAATAATTTTTCCTTGGTTGCAATGCCACCGGCATAGCCCGTCATTGCACCGTGCGCGCCAACAACGCGATGGCATGGGACAATAATTGAAATCGGGTTGCGACCGACCGCACCGCCAACCGCCCGCGAGGACGCGCAACCGATGCGACGGGCGATATCAGAATACGACGCACGCGCACCATATGGTATTTCACGCAATGTGCGCCACACCGCGCACTGAAATGCCGTGCCGCGCGGTGATAATTCAAAATCAACGGCTGGGCGGCCGCCCGCAAAATATTCGTCCAGCCAACGCGACACGCGGCGCAATATTGCATTATCGCCAAATGGAATACCCGACACATCGCCGTGATGACGTTGCCCCGCAATCCACAGGCCAACCAGCGCATTGTCAGATGCGACCAATGTCAATTTACCGATTGGCGATGCGTATTCTGATTTAATCAACATAATTTAACATACCCGTTCCACAGGTATATTATGTTTTTTACAGAAATCGTCAAGGAATCTGATAAACGCCCGAATTTTTGGTGAATTAATCAGTTTCGGACTGCACGCGGCAATCATGCGGTGCTCGTATTCAAAATCTATGTTCGGTACACGTATCAGTTTTGGTGGCTGTTGCACCATCCATGCCGGCAATAATCCAATACCGTCGCCATCACGTATCAGACGAAAAACCAAACCAACAGAATCCGTTGTCGTATTCAGTTTACGTGCACGCTTTGCAATGAAAGAACATTCGGGTATATTCAAATATGACTGGTACATACACAGGTCAAAATTTTCCAACATATCGTCTATATCGCGTGGCACACCATGCGTGTCCAGATATTCCTGTGTGGTAAAGAAATACGCGGGTGTGCACAAACGAAACAATGTACGCCCAGGTATTTGATAGTTGGATTTTGCATCAACCACCGCCACCTCTATATTTGACAAGTTCTGTTGTCGATTGGTCAATAAATCCAAACGAATTTTTGGATACAACGCATAGAATCGTGATAATTCGCGCAAGATATAACTGCCAACCAAACCTTCGGCAACCATGACAGAAATATAACCTGTCAGTTCTTCTTCGGGGGTAACCTGTTCTATTTTATCCAATGTGCTGCATATTGTTTCAATCGCAGAATAAATTTCTGAGGTCGCATTGGTTGGCAAACTGCCCGCGGGGGTGCGCTGTAACAATGTTGCATTCAGGCGCGTTTCCAAATCAGAAATCAGTTTGGACATGTTCGAATGTTTGATACCGTTTTTATTCGCGGCAATTTGAATTTGGCCTGTATCGATGACTTCTTTTAACGCTAACAGTTCTTTCAACAGGGTCACTCTGGTCTTGATGGTAGCCATCGCTATACCTTTTGATTAAAGAATAAAAAAATAACAAAAACACGTGAATATAATTGTTTATTCTCATTATACACGATTATTTAACCTAAAAACAGCATAAAAGACAGATTTTTGAAATTTTTTTATAAATACATAATACCGCATGCACAAACATGCGGTATTATTTTTATATTTTACAATTCGTTTTGTTTGTTTGCAAAGTATTTGGTGAAATTACTGACGCTTTCGCCGGTCGCCGCCAAGATTTTTGCAATACTGCCAGTTGATGGCCAACGTGGCTGGCCATATTTTGACCAACGTTTACTTTTGTTAAAAATTGTTGGATCCAAACCGCTGCGACGCGCCAAGCCAGAACAGGACATTTTGTGCGCACTGGCAAAGCAATCGATTGCGTACCATACATCACTGTGTGTCATTTATTTTTTCACCTTTGTCTGTTTGTTGTTTTGTCTATATTCACAATATAACCCCAGTGGGGATTTTTCCGGCTATACTCTTTTTATATGTGACCGTGTATAAATCGGAGCAGGCAGCAAAAACCGCAGAAATCTGGGAAAAAACTTACAATAAAGGGAAAATGCAACGATTTTTTTCTTAGCACAAATTTTTTTATTGTGACATATGTCCTGCGCTTCTAAGACAAATGTCTTGTGGTTATTTATTATCAACCGATTCGTTTGAGAAACAAAAAACGGGGCGATGCCCCGTTTGGTATTTTTAAGCATTTATGATTTCGGTCACTCGACGCGGTACGTCTGCAATGGCGACGCGTTCCTGACTCATATCATCACGATGACGCAATGTTACAGTACCGTCTTCCAGCGTCTGGTGGTCAACCGTTATGCAAACTGGTGTACCGATTTCATCGTGACGACGATAGTTTTTACCGATGTTACCGGAATTTTCCAGCTCAATACGGCCGATATGCAGCGCACGCAATGCATTTTCAATATCGTTTGCGGCCTGAACCAATTCGGGTACATTACGCGCCAATGGAATAACCGCCGCCTTGACCGGTGCAAGTTTTGGTTTCAATTTCAAAACCGTGCGGGTCTTGCCATCTGGCAATGTTTCTTCGGTATATGCCTCTATCATAACTGCCAACATTGCGCGGTTCACGCCCATTGCGGTTTCAATGACGAATGGAATAAAACTTTCGCCCGTCTGGGGATCAGAATACGCCAATTTAACCGTACTGTCGTGATTTTCCATGACATGCGCAGAAATATGAAATTCATTTTGCGCCTTGGTATGCGAACCCAAATCAAAGTCCTGACGGTTGTGAACACCTTCGACCTCGTCAAAGCCATCTGGGAATGCGTATTCGATGTCACCCGCGGCCTTGGCATAATGGGCCAATTTTTCGTGTGGTGTGAAACGCAATTTGTCCGCAGGAATGCCCAGCACATTTACCCACCATGCCATACGCGTCTTCTTCCATTCTTCGAAATATTTCGCATCATCGGCAGGATTGATAAAATACTGCATTTCCGCCTGTTCAAATTCGCGCATACGGAATACAAATCCACGTGGGGAAATTTCGTTACGGAATGCCTTGCCAATTTGGGCAATACCAAACGGCAATTTATGTGGGCACGCGTCCAAAACGTTTTTGAAATTCACATATGTTGTGGTCGCTGTTTCTGGGCGCAGGTACGCGTTGATTGCACCATCGGCGGTTGCACCAATGGACAGCCCCATCATCAACTGGTACGCGCGTGGGTCGGTTAAATCCGTGCTGCCACAATTATCACACTTGGTTGGATCTTTCATTTTATCCTGACGCATGCGCGCGCCACATTTTTTGCATTCAACCAATGGATCAGAAAAACTGCCCTCGTGCCCTGAATATTTCCACATCAGTCGGTTGGAAATCAACGCCGCATCCAGCCCTTCGATATCATTACGGGAATAAATCATGGCGTTCCACCATGCGTTCTTAATATTCTTCATCAATTCAACACCGTATGGGCCGTAATCGTATGCGCCACCCAAACCGCCATAGATTTCAGAACCTGTGAAAATAAAACCGCGCCGCTTGCACAATGCGACGATATCATTTACTGATTTTGCTGGCATTTTAATCCTCTATTTTTAACGCACCAATTATTATACTGTTTTTGCGTATTTGCAACAAAAAGAAACGGGGCGTTTGCCCCGCTTTATTACCAATGCATACTTACTGTACATCGGGGGCAATCGCCGCAACCGGACACACCGCCGCACATGTACCGCACGAAATGCACTTTGCTGGGTCAATCGCACACTTGCCATCAGATGTGGTCGCAATCGCACATACAGGACATGCGCCCATACATGTGTGACAGCCGATGCATTTAGATGGGTCAATTTTATACGCCATTTTTTCTTTCCTTTTTTGGTTTTACTTAGTCGCGGTTAAACAAACTCAGCAAATACTGGAACATCGCAATGAACGAGATGTACAGGTGCAACGCGCCCAATACCGCCAACTGGTTTTTCTGGTGTTCATCACCGCCCATTGCATTGTATGCATATTTCAAATTCTGCATATCATACGCGGTGAACAGTGCGAATACCAATACGCCAATCAGGCATACGACTGTGCCAAATGTACCGCCGATAATCGCCGGCCAAATGAATGACGCCAATCCGACCAAGATTAAACCAATCATGCCCATGGTCAAGAATACACCCAAGAATGACAGGTTCTTGATGGTCTTGTAACCGAACAACGCCATGCACGCGAACATAACCGCCGCCAGTACAAACGCCGCGATAATTGTAATCGGGTTGTTATACAATGCGAACAGCAACAAAGGTGTCATCACGATACCCAATGTCGCGGCATAGACGAACAGAATTGCCGCCGCGCGCGCCGGTGACATTGAAAATGCACGTGCCTGTGCCCATAAGGACAACCCCAATCCACCGAACATCAAAATGTAATACAGTGGTGACATGCCTGTTTCGGTGAACATCATGCCAATCAGTGGCGTTACCATCGTGATAAACGACGCCAATGCCGTTACGCCAATCGCAGCAAACATCAGTGCGAATACGCGTTTCAGGTACAATCCCATGCCGTTATTGTGTGCGGCGGCGGGCGACACCTGGTTCAATGATTTCTTTGCAATCATAACTTTCTCCTTGTTATTCACCGAATATATAATACAATGCCCCCGTAATTTCAAGGGATTTAAGATGGCAATAACAGTCAACCCAATTTCACCTGTTGCGTTTTCTGTCCTGGGCGTGGACATTCGTTGGTACGCGTTGGCGTATATTGCCGGATTCATTGCGGGGTACTATTTGTTCCGCCACCTGATGCGGCGCAGTGACAGCCAGATTAAATTAAACAAGACCCAAATGGACGACCTGTTGACCGCCGTGATTTTGGGCGTGATTCTTGGGGGACGTTTGGGATACGTGTTGTTCTATAACCTGCCCTATTTTCTGGCGCACCCGTTACAGATATTTATGGTGTGGAATGGCGGTATGAGTTTCCATGGCGGGCTGATTGGTGTAATCGTGGCGACATTTTTCTATGCACACAAATTGCATCGCGCATCAAACAGTGGCATCACGGGTGGCACAGTGAATATCGCGCTGCGCATACTGGACTTGCTGGCCGTGGTGACACCGATTGGATTCTTTTTCGGGCGCATTGCAAACTTTATAAATATGGAGGTTATGGGTCGTCCAACCGACATGCCATGGGGCGTTGTGTTTAACGGCTACACCCAAATCCCATTGCACCCCAGCCCATTGTACGAGGCCACCGCCGAAGGCATTGTCTTGTTCACGTTTATGTATTGTATGTATCGTTTCACGGGACTGCGCCGGCACGCGGGCGCGATTGGCGGGGTGCTGGGTATGGCATATGCCACCGCGCGTATATTCTGTGAACAGTTCCGTATGCCGGACGCACAAATCGGATTTTTAACAAATTGGGGGCTGACCATGGGCCAGTTGCTGTCGGCGATAATGTTTGCCGCCGGCGCGACGCTGTTTGCCTGTGCGATGCGGGGGGACAAAACCAAAGGACAAATCAAATGATTCTGGATTACAAGTTGCCCGATGTCTTGGTTGCGAACCTGACCGACACTGGCGCGTGTGATAAATGTTGCTTTAACGGATTCTTTCCGGCGTGTTTCAAATTACAATGCGAAGCACCCAATGGCAAGGTTGTGCACTGGACACTGGCACATGATTGTAACCCATTTTATATACCCGACCTGTGGCGCGAATACGCACGCACAGCCCCAAATTACACAAAAATGTGCACAGCCAAAATTGCACAGGCGCAAAAAACAAAATAAGACAGCAGTTGCATATCCCGTCGCGCGTTCTGGAATCGTGACGGGTTCTTTTTCTTGAATTTATCTGGTAAATGTGTCAACATATACACCAGAATCAACCCGGAATGTTGGTTCGGGGCTGTGGTAAGCCCAATATATTCGGTGCAAGTGCATCGTAATCTGATGTTTCCGGTGCATTTTGCATCGTAATCATCCCCTTGCCATTTGGTTGGGGGGCTGTTCGCTATAAGGATTTATCCAAAGGCAACAGAATCACTGATATATTGATTTACCAACTCCCCAACCGCCATTTCCGTGGGCGGTTTCTTTGTTTTGTTTATATGCCAAGGGGGAATTGACATGACACAGGTTGCAATTTTGTATATTGCGCTCGGTCGCTATACGGTGTTTTGGGACGATTTTTACAAATCGTGTGAAAGATATTTGACACCGTGTGACAAACATTACTTTATCTGGACGGACAGTCCGACGTCCGCGATGCGTGGTAAAAACATCACGATTATCCCGACACAAAAACGTGGGTGGCCGTATGACAGCCTGATGCGTTTTGAGATGTTTCTGGGGGTGGCAGATAAACTGAAACAGTTTGATTATGTTTTCTTTTTTAATGCGAATTTCCAATTTTATAACCCGGTGGATTTGGCAGAAATCACCCCGCGCGAATGGCATAATGGACTGGTTGCCGGGTTGCATCCGGGGCCGTCCGGCGATATCCATCAGGTCCCAGATAATTACCCGTATGAACGGCGTCCTGAATCCACCGCGTGCGTGCCGTATTGGCGCGGCCGCCACTATGTGTGCGGTGCATTTAATGGGGGAACGGCGGCCGCGTTTCTGAAAATGTGCCGCGTGCTGGCGAAAAACGTCCAAACCGATTTGCAACATAATATTGTGGCATGTGTTGATGATGAATCACACCTGAACGCATATTTGGTTGAACATCCGGATTTCTTGCTGTGCGGCCGCGCATATGGTTTCCCCGAAGGAGCAATAAAACATATCCCGCGGCGCCAACGCGTAATGATAAAAATAATCAGTCGGGCCAAGGACAGCACAAAATACGGCGGAACACAGTGGTTGCGCGGAAATACGGATAAAAAGATGTCAACCAGTATATTCGCAGCGATTATTCGTAAATTGTTGCGCGTGGTTGCATGCATGGTGCCGTCACAAAAATTGCGTCGTAAAATTCGCGGTCTGTATTAAAGAAAACACTTGCCAACCGGGTCACATTAAACTATACTGCCACCACACAGCATTAAAACATGCGACGTGGTGCGAACAAAACCGCAGGTTTGAAAGACCGGCGGAAAAAGAAACAGTTTCGGATGGGTGGCAGAGCGGTCGAATGCGACGGTCTTGAAAACCGCTGAAGGGGCAACTCTTCCGGGGGTTCGAATCCCTCCCCATCCGCCAGGAAAATTAGACATCCCGTGGTAATCCCACGGGATGTTCTTTTTCGCCCCATTTCCGGCGGTTTTTCTGCACGATGTTACCGGTGTATATTATCCCTTGCACTCAATCCGCCCAAAATCCAGCAACTTATATACCTTGCCCAAAATCTCGACGCCAGTTTCTTGTTGTTTTTTGTGGATTTTATAATAATTTGTTTTAACATAAAACGAATAAAACGACAGAAATCAAATGACACAAGATAATAAAGTAATAAAATTAGAAACTTTTTCCACTCATTTCTTTACAAATGGGGCAGACAAGCATTTTATAATAGCGGAAGATTATAAAATATTTATAGAAAGCATAGAACAGATACTAGCGAACATAAATACGGAATTACTGAAAGGACAAGCAAAGTACGAATTATGCATTGTTGCAAATAAAGAAGGTGGTTTTTGGAGTACTGTTGGTGTGCTTGGGACTTTAATAAGTATACCTGCTGCATTGGATTCAGAACTTATACATGGTTTCTATACAGGATTAACTGGACACGATTATGATTTAAGAAGTGTCGGTGAAAATGTTGGAAGTTTTTTACGAGATGCAACTGTCGGTATTTTTTCTAAAAATGCGACAGAACTGTCGAAAATTATACCCAAAGAATTGAATCTAGACAAAGCGATTTATGCTAAAAATGGGTTCTATCGTATGTGCGCTACAAATCAAGACATTAGGGGGGTGTCTTTTTCTGATAGCAATGAGCCAGAAATTCAAAAGAAAGATTTTGTAAATTATATTGTGTCCGATACCGACAAAAATTTGCCAGCAGAACAGTTTATAGATATTGTTACAATTGTTAAATCGGTAAATGTAAAAAGTGATGCTAAATGGTCGGTAAAAATTGGCGAAAGTGCCAAACCTAAATCTGTAGAAATGTTAGACGACGAATTTAAAAAAGAATTCCTATCTGGCCGATATGCAATAAAACAGACCGAACAAGATGACACGATGACGGTTTTATTAGAAAAAAAGAAAAAATATGTCAACGGACATGAACAAGACGCAGGTTTATCCATAGTAAAAGTATATAAATTTAATGATACACAAATATTACCAATTCCATCAGATATCGCTCATAAAACACGCCGTCCAAAAATAGATTTGTTTAATTTTCAAGATAATATTACAACTGATTCTTCCATGCAATCTGAAACAAATCGTTAACGTTGATTTTGAATTTCCCTGACAAGATTTCGTTAATCTTGTCCGGATTCATATATGCCAGGTCGAGGTGGCGATAAAACTGACGTGGGGATGTGTGTTCGGATGCGATGATTTTGTCTGCATCGCCACATTCTTCATATGTTTCCCGATACTTCCATGCGATGGCAAAGGCTTTGACGATCAGGAGATTATTATCGGTGACGGTCAAGACTCTGTTCTTGGATTTATTAAACACTGTGTTCACATACTGACGTAGCACAATCGGTATGGTTAAAACTATTCTGTTGCCGCCACAGCTGTAGAATTGGCCGGTAAATCACCAGAAATGACCAAGAAATTATTGGCAGCATCGGTGGGAAATAATGTACTGATTGCAACCGGTTACACCATATACCATTACTTTGCTTAGCATTTAAAAGTTTATTATAATCTTATAATCATCAATAAGTTATGCCAGAAGCCGCGATATAATTTTGTTGCAATTGTTCGTTTTTGTACTAGTATCAAGTGGGTGGGGAGAGGACAACTATGAAAGGTGCCACAATGCTTTTACGCAATAATTTATTTCGTTTTGAGAAGCCGGACAATTTCCAAAATCTTTCAACTTCCAGATTAATGAATGGTTTGGTTTATGATTTTAACGATCCTTATATTCCATTTTTTACACCAATTGGTACACGACTGTTCAACAACATAGAAAATATATTTAAACAAAATGCTATGCGTATTGATTGTAATGAGGTTATTATTCCACAATTAATGACCACAGAGTTATTGACCCAAGGTCAAGAAATTGGTGAATTGTTTGGGCGTAAAGTAATGCATCTATCAGGTACGATGGCAGAGTTCCATCTTCTTACATCTCCGGAGATGATGTTTATAAATATGTTGAAAAAAAATAACATAGAGAGTAATGCGCTGCCAATACATTACTATTTTGTATCTAATTTTTTCAGAGATATGCATGATCCAAAAAACATACTTCGAACTAAGCAATTGCGTGTTATTGCAGGTATTTCTTTTGACAAAACACAGAATGATAGATTGAAGACAGAAAATAAACTGTTACAAACTTTGCACAACACGTTTGTTGATTGTAAAGTCCCATTCTTAGCAGAGTATGGCTCTAGTGGATTTACGTGCGAATATTTTTACATGAATTCCAAAGAAACAGAAAACTATATAATTCCAAGCATAAATCCGCACAAGAAAACAAAAGCTCTCAGCTTCGCAATGATTTATGATTATGGTCAAGAATGTCCATTTGATGTTTTACACAAAAATTCAGTAACAGGGCTAAAAGACAAAACCTTTATGACATCATACGCAATAAGCGCCCAGCGATTACTTTATGTAATAATGGATTCGTGCAGAGATAGCAAAGGCTTTTCAATGCCATCTAATATCCGTCCATACGATGTCGCGCTCATAACAAATGAACAGCAATCGGATATAGCGCAGAAAATGGCGCGAGATTTGTCATGCAGTGGTATCTCTTCCTATATAGACAATATGTTTACTAAGGCGCACGTTAAGCGTCTGGATGTTGCCGATTACATAGGAGTCGGATTAAAAATTGTTAATAAGAATGATAAGTTTACTGTCTTTAACCGCGATGGAGAGATGCTGATAACAGGCTTCGCACCAGACCTGATTATTTCAGCGGTTAAGGATTCGATTATAGCACAAAAACAAAAATAGTTAAACTGCTTTGCGAGAAGAAAGATACTGTAATTTTCAGAAACAGTATAGTGGCTTTTTGAAAAACCAGAAAATGCTTGGTAATAATTACATTACTACCAAGCAAAATTTTTACCCGCTTAGATAACAGCATTTTCTAAGATAGAAAACTTTTTATTTATCATATCCATCTCTGCCAATGCGCCATATGGCAGGTAAAACATAGGGTCTGTGTGTCCGAAATCCATTTGGGTTATAATAGGCATATCACTACGACCACATTCGCGTGTGATTGTCAGTAATGCATTTTCGTAAATTGATAAATTGTCTCTGCTGCCTTTTGCCCGTCCCATAATAATCCCCGATATTCTGTTAAGGATTCCTTGGGCTGCTAAACTGCGCAACCAATACAAAAGCATATCTTCTGGTGGCAAGCTTTCGGACGTTTCAAGAAATAAAATTGCTTTATCAAATTCATCCGTTTTAGGAAATAGCTCTGTCCCTGTCAGCATCAATAATACCTCAAAACAACCACCAATCAATCTGCCACGCACTACAGAATTACCTTGCAAATAATTTGGCCCAGTATATGGATACAGTTTCCGTTTGATTTTTAAATTTTCAGGATATGTCCAATCTAAAAATTCGTCTGTCCAACCATCGGTTGCGGGTAAAATTTCCCCGATGACATCAGTAGCAAATAATGTTTTCTTTGTTTGCTCTATTGTATATGGAAACAAGCTGACATTTTCGCCGAACCCAGCCATTACGGTAGGTCCATAGATAGAGCTTAATCCCGCTTTATAGCACATAAAGTGAATTGCGGTTGGATCAGAATACCCCAAAAAAATCTTTGGATTATTTTTGATGATATTCAAATCCAGATATGGGAATAATCTGATACAATCATCACCACCAATGATAGAAATAATCGCTTTTACTTCTGGATTTTCAAACGCCCACATCAGGTCTTTTGCACGTTCTTCGGGATGTTCATATAAATAATCAATTGATTGCAAAGCGTTCGGAGTTTCTATCACTTTTAGCCCAAAGTTATTTTCTATTTGACTTTTCCCCCATTGATATTGATGCGGGAAACGACTTGCTGAACCATAAGAGCAACTAATTGCTGCAACTGTATCGCCAACTTGCAGGGCTTTGGGTTTTATTAATGTTTTCATGCTGTTTTCTCCCTTGGTTTTATATTCGGAGCATCATACGTTTTTGTTAATTTCAATCAAATAGCAGCCCGTTCCAATTGATATCGTGTTGTCGCGTTTATTTGTATATTGTACAAATTCTGTTTTCAGTTCCTTTATCACCTGGGTTAATATTGTGTTTGATCCTCCATTAAACACACCTTCTAGATGAAAATTTACAAATGTTTCTAGAGCGTTCTCTTCATTGTTATATTTTATTTTCTCACCGTTTTGATGCCGTATTTGATATGAAACAAGATTATTGTTTTTTAAGTATTCTAAAGCATCATGAATACATTCTAGTGATAGACTAATTTTGCCATATCTGTCATAGACGGGGGACGTCTTGGCCCATTGTTTCATTAAAATAGTTTGTTCTTCTGATTGCGAATCAAAGTGTATGATAAACATACGACCTTTGTCAGACAGGTTTTCGGTTATAAATTTTACCAAAATATTTATGATGTACTGTTTGCCTTGATTTAAATTGGTAAATTTTTCCAGTTGCTGATGAACAGAATGTGAAAAGCTCCATAAACTAAATGCCAAGTCAAACTTTTGCGATGTTTGTTTCATAAAATCTATTGTGTCTGAACATATCGCATCATCCACAACAAATTTCTGACTTGTATAGTTTAACATTTGTGGGCTCAAATCAAGAATACTTAATTTAGTATTAGGATACTCGTCTAAAAACACTTTACTGCCACGCCCAGTTCCGCACCCAAATTCAATTGCATTTTTAGGTGTGTCAGACAGGTTGTGTAGATAATCTCGGAACAAAACTAAATCATCTTTGCCGTTAAACACGTACGGTTTTAACAGTTTGTGATAATAATCTGGTGACAGATAGTCACTATGATTCCATATTTTTAACCAGGTGTACTGTGCTGCGTCCAAGACCATACTACACTTCCTTTGATGTAAATAATTCTGGGTCTATTTCGGGATTTTGCTTTTTTAATATGAATATAGTGAATCCCATATGTGATAAATTATCACGGAATAACAGCATATAATCTAGATATTGTTTTTTTAATACTTCAAACGCAGCAGGGGACAGCGCTTTTAAATGTTCCCTTTGTAATATATCTGTACAGAATTTTTTAACTGTTTCATCCGAAATATAATCAAACTTAAAATCCTTTTGAACGAATATTTCAAACATGTCTTGGGTAAAGAATTTTTGCCAGTACGGCTTATCATGCGGTTGTATATTGACTTTAATTGCTGCCGAAACATCTGACACCAATTTTTCGGACGGTGTTTTGACATAATACATCGGTATGGCAGCCAAAAAACCAGAATCCTTTAATACTCTCTTATATTCGGTTAAGGCCGCTTGGCGATTATCAACCAGGGATGTAACATTTCCACAGAAAACCACATCAAAACATTTGTCCGGTAACGACAAATTCGTTGCGTCGTCTTTTTTGAAAGATGTGATGTCTGCCACCCCCAATTGTTTTGCGCGCTCTGCTGCGGTATTTAAACTGTTTTCATTTATATCTATGCCCATAACATTACAGCCTGCCAGCTGGGCCATTTCCAGGGCGGTTACTCCTGTACTTGTTCCAATGTCTAACATGCTTTTCCCAGGACGCAGCCCACACATTTGCATTATATAGGATACAGATTTGCTACCACCAGGGGTACGATTTGTCTCTTTTACTAGTCCAATAATCTCATTGTATGACATATTTTTTATGTCGCCAGGCGTTAGTTTATCTAATTGCATCGCAGATCCTTTGTGTTTTATGGAAATATGATTTTGTCATGGTCGCGTAACAGTAATGTGCAGTCGCGAATATCATTATGTTGTAGCAGCCATAGTATAAATCGTTCTATTCCTAATCCGAATCCGCTGGTCTGAACGGGGCGGATTTTGCGCATTTCCGAATACCATTTATATCCTGTAGCATCTATCTGATGATAGTCTAACGATTCTTGCAAATCCAGTTGTGTCAACACGCGTTGGCCAGAGCCTAATATTTCGCCAATTCCGGCCAGCAAATCTGCAGTCAGCGAAAATTTAGTTCCCTGTTCCTTTGCTTGGTAAAAGGGTACTGCACACCATGGCATATTGGTAAGCCATATAAAATCACCATAGCGTTTCAATAGTTCTTGTTCGCCAATTCCCGATATTGCAAAGATTCCTTTGTCCAATTCTGTTATTGCATCTTTAACATTTGACAACTCAAATACAGCATCTTCAAATCTTATAGAGAGGAACTTTTTATTCAACATCGCATCTAAATGACTTGTTGAGCCAGCAATATCTGTAATCTCCTGTGTGCAATGTTTTTTTAATGCTGCTACCAGGTGCTTGATATATTCTTCTGCCAGTTGCTTTATATCATCCAATGTTCCATAGATTTCAACCTCTGAATGTATAAATTCATTTAAATGACGGGCATCTATTTGTTCGCCACGAAATGATGGCATTATGTAATAAGCGCCTGTGCCAGATAGGCGTGTACCTATTTCCAGTGAAAATTGCATAGAATCCGCCAGAAAAACATCGTTTTTGCGTATATTGATTTTTACAGGCAAAGAATCACTACCTAATCCCATTGGACTGCTGATTGATCCAGTCGTCACAGGAAACATCATAGGCGAAATATTTTTGCCTTTATAAAACTCATACGTTTCATTCAGTATGACAGATAAAATTTTTGATAGATGCTTATACCAATCGGAAGTTAAAAGGCATTCCAAATGGCCGTTGGGATCTTTATAAGAAGCCGGAGAGCTTATCATCTGTTAACCCTGTGGTTCGTGTCTTTTTATATGTCACCACTGTACACCACTGATAAAATTTATCAAGTCCAAATATGTAATTTTGGTAATATTGACGTAAATATTATATTAGAGTAATTTATGAATAATTCTCGATTATTACTTGATATTCATATGTCAAATCCTTGTTTTGTAAAATCAAATTCCCTGTTATTTTTTTGGGAATTTTTGCAAAAGTGGCGGAAATACGGTGCGGTGGGCGAAAATAGTGGCTATAAAATATCAAAAATTCCCTGATAATCCCTGTATTTTGTTGTATGGCATTCGCCGTAAAATATTGCCACGCCGCCAGGAAGCTGATATGTTCTTGTAATATAGACATATCGTTCGCAGGCCCCCGATAAACTGGGGCTTTTTTGATGCAACTCACCCACGGTATAGTGATATTTTTCAAAAATCTGCAATTAAACATGGCTTTCTATACTTTGGCCTTTTTCGGCCTGGCACTAGAATTGCAATATTATTAAAAATAATACAAACACCAATGTCGGGCTTAATGCCCACAAAAATGCATATATATATTTATTTTTGATAAGTTTATAAATACTTATTCCTGTGCCTAATGACATAAGTGTTATCAATATGGCAAATATTATTGCAGAGGTTAAAGGATTGTCCCATAACCACAACTCATAGATTCCGTCTCTCAATAATACTGTGGGGTGGAAAATATTTCAAATAGAGAGTCAATACCAAATACATATATTAAAAATGTATTCCATAAAGAAAATAGTGCAAACAATAAAAATATAATATTCGTTTTATCACACTAGTATTGTACATGAATAATTAAATCTTTCCCATCGTGAACACTGAATTTTTTTACGTCCAAGCATATTTGTATTTTTTGCTGGTTCTAGCCAAACGCGAGAATCGCCCCAAGAAGCAGTGCCAGCGGGCCTAAACCGCATTTGCTTTGGTGGATTTTTATATGGCATTATATTGCTCTCTTGTCCGTGCAATGAATGATTGCGCCCCCCGAAGTCAAGTCATATTATGCAAGAATTATTTGTAGTATTATTTTACATGTTTTATGTTATAATGCGCCCAGAGGATTGGTTATGGTCAGACAAAATATTGAAATTCAAATTGCGAAACAAACTATAGAGTTATTAAAACAATATGCATCTGAAAAAACACAGACACAAAAAGATGCTTTGCTAAAGCAGTTACGTATTACTAACTTGGGTGCATACATACTGATAACCAAACAAAATTATAATCCATCAGACCTTGTCATTCGAATTGAAAAAGCCATAAAATTAGATCAATACCGACCAAGAAACATGTCCATTACACAGCTGGCAGTCAGTAAAGATCTGGATTATATCGCTGGAGATTATGATACGTTCGACAGAAAACTAAATAAGTTAGTCAAAGACAAGGCAGATCCAGATAAAATACGCGAACGCTTTATAGGCGGAACCGCAAATATATATGTCTTGGCTAAGCAGTTTTCAGCAGATTGGATTGAACGTTTGAATAATCACAAGAATTTGGTTAATGCAGCACGTGTTGCAAATGTTGATAATGCTGTTACGGCGTACAATGAACTCTTTAATGTATTAACCAGTGATTTTTGTCAGGAATACGATTGTCGTATAGATTCCAAGGTTATAACAGATTGGGCAACTTCGGACATTAAACCACACGATGGTTGGGAGCGTGCCAAAGGATATCATAAACCTGCATACGGACTAAATTTGCCGCAAAATACTCCTGCAGACGAAAAGGCTAAAATTCTTGAGGAGTTTCGTAAGAATCCCGCGGAATATCCCAAGGCAAAAAGGGTATCATTTGTACGCATCAATATCACTAATATCAGAAAAGAACATCCAGAACCGACAGATTTCTTTTATACAATGATAAGCTTATTTGCACATGAAATGCATCATGCGTTAGATTATATACATCCTCGTCAGGGCGCGCTTGGGCCACAAATTGAACGTATTGACGCCCAAACATACACGAATCCAACAGAAAACGAAGAGCGGTACTACGCTGCAGCATCAGAAATCAGCTCATATGAGATACAACACGAACTATTTAATCAGCTAAAAAACATGCGGTTTTAACCCTGTTTTCTTAATAACACGTAGTTTTCTGTATTTGTTTCTCGTCTACGACGATGTTTGACTATGTCCGTTTGTAGATATGTAATACAAATTGCAATTTAGGTAATTTTTTTGTATAATATAACTGAATTCAATGGGATTTTGAGTTCAGGGTTGTAGAAAACCCCTATCGTGTACGGACGGTCTTGCCGTCCAAGATTACAAATCCCCCGACAAAGTGGTCGGGGTGTCGATGGTTATACAACAGGCACCAGTGCCAAAGACCACCGAAGTCATTACACGATATGATTTTCTAACACCCCGATCGTCAATTTCCGTTGACGATCATTTTTTATATATAAAGGGGAAAAAGATGGAAACAACATCAAACAATAATCAACCACAAGTAAGACCAAGCGATATTGTAACATATAACGACAAAGGTCAAATTGCTACTATTATGACTGATAACTTTATTAATCGTACAATTACACAATATGATACAGACGGTCACGCAACAATATCACAAGATCTAGGTAAAGATGATGTTGTAAATTTTCATAAAGGGTACATTGCCAGTATTATCAAATATGAAGGATCATCTTATTTCTCAGAAGGAATGAATGAAATTCAATATGGAGAAAACGGTCGTTTGTTATCGTCTGTACATAAAACAAAAATTAGCGGTTTTGGTTGGCGTCCGGGGATTGGAAAATGGATGACGACAGACAAAACAACTTACTATGACAATGGACATATTGCCGCACATACGACATATAAGCAAAGAACTAAAAAGACAAGACGTGGTACAATTTTGGCTGATAATGAAGAAGAGGACACAGCAGAATCATTCATTTCATCAATTGAGCAAATGGACGAAAGTGGAAAAATTTTGTTGTCCTTGCAATTTCACGAATTTGATGAAGTGAACTTTCATCCGTCGGGGCGTGTCGCATCTGTATTAAGAAAAGACAAAGATAACAATCCAAAATCAATGACATCATACGACGAGAATGGGAAAATATTGAACATGATGGTCTATCAAAATGGGCGGGTTATTTCAACAACCGATTATACAAACGGTCGACCAACAAATAACGTTCAGTTGGGGGATGAGCAATACCAAAATATCTTTGATTCTGCAAAGAAACGCGTGGCTAACAAATCGGCTGATAAGACCAAGAAAAAAGTCACCAAACACGAATCTGTCATGGAACGTTAAATAAAAAACAAAAAGGGGAATAAAAATGTCCGACAAATTATTGAATGAAAAACAAATTAAAAGTTTAAAAAACGTTTGCCTGAAAGTGATTTAGTAAAAATGATACGGCAATTTCCATCTGCAAAGGTTTATTGGGGCCAGCATCATAAGGAGTATGGTGCATAATATGGTTGAATGGGTTGATGCAAAAGGAAAAACAAAATACGCGTAAAAACCAAATAATAAAAAGGAGTTGATATGAGTGATAAAGGAATGTTGGAAATTATTGCAGAAATGCGCGCAAAACCACTTTGCGTATTGTTGGATGATGAAACTAAAATGGCATTCATGAAACGGTACGCTGGTACAACACTGGGGAAATTTCTTAACGATTGGCCAAGTCAGATTCCGCGAATCAGAATGTGGATTCAACTTGACGGTCTCACCCCGACATATCGTGTTGCAAAAACAATTTATAACAAGGGGCAAGCATATGATATGACTTTTGCCTTTGATGGCAGCTTTATCTCGGGCGATAAAGAATTGTTGAAGTATATCGAACCAGAGCTTTTTAAGTCTGCGAGTCAAAAAGTATTAGCCAAAGGTCAATCAAAACAAAGAACAACAACGACAAAAGAAAGATAAAAGAAAATAAAATGACACCTAGCGAAGCAGCACAAATTTTAGGAATACCGACCACAGCGAATGCGGAACAGTTACGCAAAGCATTTCGCACATTAGCAAAAAAATGGCATCCAGACGCACATCCAAACGATCCGCATGCAGCTGAAATGATGAAGAAAATAAACGAAGCACATGCGGTGTTTTTAAACTATTTGGAACGTGGCAGCACACAAAACAATGGGGCGACGGGTTCACAATCTGGATCAGCACAACCCAGTAACAATAATACAAACACTGGACGTCCAAGCGGATCGTCAAACACAAGCAGCACTTCGCGTCCAGATTATAATGATTATAGACCGCGTAACGAACGTCGTGATGCAACAATAGAAAAAATCATTCAAGATTTATGGAACAAATACCAGGCCGCAGATAAAAAATATCGTGAATATGGCCCAGAATTACGTAAGGCATACGAAGAGAGAGTTCGTCAACAAGACATCTTGGACAGTATGCAAAAGATATATAATGCTTCGCCGACGGTGGAAAACCTTAAGAAATTAAGTGATGCAAATATGGTCTATAATCGCGCCTTGACAAATCACAATACAGCAAAATTCCAACTGCAAACACTAAAGTTTGAACGAGATTTGTGGAAACGCGAACATGCTCAAAAAGTTATGGAATATAAAATTTATAAACAACAAGGGAGAAGATAATGCCGATACCAGCACCAAGATATTCAAGAGATTGGAGCCAACAAGTTATTAATTATTTTAAAACCTTTTTACCAAAGGAAAATTTAGACGCGTTCAAAAGAGACCTTGATCGGATGAACAAGGAATCCCCAAATAAACACTATGAAATTCGGGAAATAAAACCACCACGAAATGGTATCGCATATTCATGTACATATGACCGTCATACAATGGTATCAAAACCGCCAATGAAAAGCAGTTTTGCCCATATCACACAATATTGGGATGTGAATGGCAATTGCATCGGGTTCGATTTCGAGGGGCAACAATTTACGTTCCCATCACAAAATATCGCACGACCAACTGTGACAATGAAACTCAAAATCTATGACGAAGAATCAAAACAAACAACAGAAGTCGAATTTCCAGCAGACAGCGATATTGTAAAATATAAACAACCAACCAATGCGACGGTGACGATAAGCCGAACAAAAGATGGCAGATACAAAATAGCGGAAGAATACTCGCACCAGGCTCCTTCAATTAACCACCCTTTACCTTTAGTAAGACACAATGTTTACTTTTTTGATACAAATGGCAAAAGGGTTGGTGGTTTTCACGAAAAGGGCATTAAAACAAACGGTAACCCAGCAAAAGTAAAGGAAACAACCAAAAATATAACAAATGGAAGTGAAAAAGAGAAAACTGTAATACTGACAGTTCAGGTCTGTGACCATGATAAAGGGACAGTAGAAATCAAAGAAATTGCATTTCCCGCAAACAGTCGTATTGCCGGTTATGACCACAAACGTACACTAATACGAAAAACACGTATTGGTTATAAAGTATACGTGGAAGATCCTCAGCATCCTAACGAATACCATTTACATAACGTTTACGGACTAAAAGGTGAACTTGTTATGGTTAATTATAGTCATGGTTACCAGCCCAAATCGATATTTCACCCAAAAAATGCGCCACAAAAAATACAAGAATGGTTTGCTCTGCATGATGATGCCACATATCTAGAACAACATGGTTCTGGTTGGCGTGTCGTTTATTTTAAGCCCAACAAAGAAGGTTCTGTAGAGCATTTTCCTGTATATCATGAAGTAATTTTTGATGCGGAAGGTAATGTTATTAGCGACAAAAGTCCCGAGAAAACCGCTGATTTCAAATCCGCGCAAAAGAAGGTTGAAAACAAGGTCAAACTTAAACAACTACGTGTGACAGTTAAAGATCGTTGATAATAAAAAGCGCCCAATCGGGCGCTTTTTATTATCAAAAACGTAATGCCATGGATATTAAAACAAGCCCGTGTGACCGCTGATTTGTTCGTTGTCGATGTAAATGACCCCTTGGGAAAACGCATCGCATTGGTCTTTGAATATGCACCCCAGAAACGCCAACAATTCCTTTTTGAATTCTGTCCACCACGGACCAGCTTCGTTCGGGAATAATATGTGATTTTATAAGTTCCCTTTCTTGCCCACAAAATTTACAAATTCTAACTACCATACGGTAAAAATAGTTTTTTTAATGTGATTGTCAAGATTTAGAACCACCCATACTCAATATAGACATCATTTGAAATATCGACAAAAAACATTCAACTCCAAGTTGTATTTTTCAAATACATACACAATATTTCCTAAAAACGCATAAGACAGTCAATAAATACATAACACACATGCAAATTCAATCAATCATAAAAAGGGACTTATAAAATTATATTTTTATACTCAATGCGTTAAAATGCTTTTTGTCTGTACTTTTGATAAAATGGAACAAATCTGCAATTTCGTCTCGGCCAGCCACATAGCTAAAGTTCTGACATCCGGAAATCGCGCCAACACCATTCGAATGAGAAAACGCATTGGCCACGCCCCATAAATAGTGAAATCTATTATTATCATTTTCTGTCAGACAGTTAAACTTTTTCAAATACGAATTTGTATTAGGAATCTTTGCATCCAAGTAAGTTTCTAGTACCCGTCGAATAAGATTACCTATGCATACGTCTGGGGGTGTTCGTTTATTCTGATAAAATTCATTTAATTTCTGTACAAGATCCAAATATTCAGAAGTACTGTTTTGTAAGTAATCACTAGCCATTCTAATCTTTGAACCCACTGATGCTATTTTTTGTATTTCAAATATCTTGAAATTATTCTTATCTATATGTTTCATAGCTTCTCTAATTTTTACAAAAAAATAGAAATTATGTGTCAGCAATATTACTTGCTCACATTTTTTTATAGTGGTAACTATCCAGTCACCTATTTGGAATAGATTCTTACTATCCAAGCTAGAAACAGGATCATCAATAACTATTATTGGACTTTCCTTTCCGGCTTTTTTCATCGATTGAATTGGAATGATAAAATACAAAAATGCGATAAGAGTTTTCTCACCTTCGCTTAGATTTTTTGCATCAACGAATGTACCATCGTCAAGCTTTCTTTGTATTGTATAAACATTCTCCCTTGGGCCCTCTCTAAAAGAGATATTATTTAATGCAGATTGTTCCAATGCTTTATTGATCAACATAATAATTTTAGACTTCTCGGCCAACTTACGCTTACAATCCAGTTTCTGCTTTTCTAAATCACCTAATCTTTGTTTGTCTGTATCCCTATCTTTTGTTTTTTGTTTTATTTTTTCATCCATTATATTTAATGTCTGTGAATTCTTTTGGATATAAAACAGAACCACTTGCTGCTTATATTTTACTTTTCTACTTTCCAGAGAATCTATAATTGCATTGTGTTGTTGTATTATAACCTCTATCGTCTTTATCGATTTTATTAAACATTGTAAATTATCATATATCTGATTTTCGTACGTTATAGAATACGTTGTCTCCAAATTAAGTGCTTTTTTTGCAACAGATTCATCTAATTTTTCTAAGAGTGGTTTCAGCTCTATCAATATGTTATTTATTTGATTCTTTTCTGCAATATACCTATCATACGCACTGTCCCTAGATAATTTAGAAGCATCCGGCAAAGATATTTCAACTTGTTCTATAAGTTCCCTATTATCTCTCAAGACATCTATTAACGTCCAAAAAGCTTTTTCTTGCATATCAAAAACAACATCTTTCTTGACCAACTCTTTTATTTCTTGATAACGCTGCTGCCAGAAATCATCGGCAATCTTTTGATTACAAAACAAACAATTAGAATGATTACCCCGGTGCAATGCCAAGCCACTTTCTAACCACTGTTTTATATTCTCTGTTCCAGGATTGGAATTTCTGGATAACGATGTCTGCAAAATATCTATTATCGATTTATACGCATCAATATTGAAATCTGCATCAAAGTTTCTTAATTTATTGACTATATTTAATTCTATTTTCGTTTTTATTGGTTCAATAAAAATATCTCTTGCGTGATTTTTTTCTTCTTCACTAATGCGTTCCTCTTTATCCTGTTGCACACGTTCTAAATCTATCTTTAATTGCTTTTGTGTATACTTCTGCGGGCTATCAATATGCAAGCAAATACGTATTTCTTTTGCAACATTACTTAGAAAATCATTTTTTTGTTGTTCTAGCTTTTGCAGCTCTATATTTGACTTTAAGTCCGTACCACCACCAACAACAAGGGTTTCAATATCCGCATTGATTTTATTTAGTTTTTCTGTAATTTTTATATTTTGATCACCAATAATAATATCAACTTTGTTTGCTCGAGATTTTTTTAAGGAAAGATTATTCTCTATAAAATCCGTATTAAAAACTTTTATTTTATCTATCAATGGCCCATCTACTACAGAACGAAAAACCTTTCTTTTTCCGCCAACTTTGTAACACAACTCGCCTTTAGAAAAATTGTACAGCACGTTATTTTCATTGTCTACGTATTGCATTTGACCACGACTGATACATTCAAACATTCGACTAAGAGTTGTTTTCCCAGTGCCATTGTAACCATAAAACAGATTGTATTTTGCTAATTTTACTGTTTCTGACTGCTTACGAAAACTACCTATGTTAGAAATCTTTTGAATAGCATCTATCATCGTGTAACTTCTTATGCTTATTTTAGATCCTCAAATGCTTTCGCCATTGTCGGGTTATTTCTTGTCAAACGTTTTATTGATAAATTCTGCGCTTTATCATTAGCCAAACGCAGATTATTTTCAGTCCCGAGTAAGGCATCCTTTATTTTTTGCAAGTGATCTATTGTCTTATCAATTTCTTCTATAGCCTTCTTGAATTTGTCGCTGGCTGTTTTATAATTCCGACCAAAGCGATCTCTAAACTCATTCATTTCTGCTTCAAAATTTGAGACATCGATATTGGCCTGCTTGTATTCTGCAATTTGTTGTTTGTATTGAACAGAATTCAGTGCCGCATTCCGTAACAATGTTATAATTGGAATAAAACATTGTGGTCTTACAACATACATTTTTGGATATTTGTGCGACACATCAACAATACCAGCATTATATAATTCATTGTCAGATTCCAGCAACGAAACCAAAACAGCATATTCACAATTTTTATCCTTTCGGTCTTTATCAAGTTCTTTGAAAAAATCTTCATTTTTGTGTTTTGTGGCTGTTGTATCCATCTCGTTTTTCATTTCAAACATAATGGATATAAATTCCGTTTTTTTATCAACATCTGCATAATCACGAAATATAAAATCGCCCTTACTTCCATTCTTGACTTCGTTGTCTTTTTCGAAATATGCATTTGGGAATGCTGCAGGCCGCATCCGTTCAAATTCAATATGACAGTGTTGTTCCAATGTCTCTCCTACCATTTTTGTGGACATTTTTGTTTTCATGTCCTTGTATAGCGCAATTTCGACATCTTTTGCCTTTAATTGTGCATCATATTCACTTTTTAATGTTTGTTGTTTTAATTCAATATCTTGTGCGGCCGCCTTTACTTCGCCCTGCAAGGCAAGAATTTGCGCGTCTTTTTCAAAAAGCATATCCTTTGATTTACTTAATGCCTTTTCTACTGCAATTACCTTTTCCTGCTCTGATGCATTTATACGTGCTTTGAATTCGACAATTTGTTCATTCAAACATGCAATAGACTTTGCTTTGTCCGCTTCTATACCCGCAATTTTTAACTTCATTTCAGCCGCAGCATCGCGCTCTGCCGATGAAATTTTCTCTTTGAGTGTTGCTATTTCTTCTTTTAACGCAGAAATTGATAATTCTTTATCGTTTTTTGCCTGTTCTTTTAATAAGTCGATTTCACTTTTTGATTGCGCCTTATATTGTTGTAATCGCAACGCAACCTCCTTGTCAAACTCAACATTTTTAATTTGACTTACAATCGCTGCATAACCCGATTCATCAATAGTGAATTGCGTATTACATTTCGGACATTTTATCTCGTGCATATATTTCTCCTTAAATCTTGGACACATCTAGGTCAACATGCGCGACACACTGCTGCTCACATTTGTGTTGACACTGTTCATCTGTGTACCATTGACCATCACGCACAACCAAGCGAGACATTTTTGCAATTTTAAAGCAACGCCACGACGCAGGTATTTCCGTTGGTATCTGCCCTTTGCTGCTTTCTCCAGCAAACTGATACCCTAGCAACTGTTCTTGGCCTTGGTCATTCAATCCGATTATATGTGGACACACTTCTCGATGAAATCCGTCATAATCAAAAAACAATTGCTGTTTGTGCTCAATTGCACCCCTAATAACCATATAGTTTTCAGACGCCATGCTTTTTCCTCTTGTTTTACAATAAAGAGATAGCACACATTAGGAACAAAAGCAATAACTTATTGTAATTACTGTATTTTAGGAAATTTTTCCCAATATTTTTGTGATATATTGCTTTTATGTGCAACATAACTGGATATATTGTCGCGCATCACGCGCTTTTTTGCACCAATACAGAGTATTACAGACCACAATTCAACCACAGGTTGTACAAAGACGAAAATTCAATTTATTTTTTACAAACATCCTAACCATCAGACAAAATTCGCGTGATACGCGAATTTATGCAAATATTCAATCACCGGTTACACAATGCGTTTTTTATAAAGAAATCAACCAATACTAGAATTTACACCTAATTTTGTACTATATGCAAACTTTTTTACAACTTTACACATTTATACCATTTAGACAATCGACATCTGAAAACCGCCCTGCAATTCAACCATTGGTTGAATTGTTTATATTTTTCTATCACTGCTTACAAAAACAGCTGTTTTTTCTACCACAGATTGTATTTTATGACAAAATCAACTTATTGTAGAATACACTGTTCGTTTTTTGAGATTTTACGTAATTATCACACAAAAAACATATCTCGTTATAGGCTGCTTCTCAAATCGTCTTTGATATAATCATTTTTTCGTTCGCTTTTCGCAACTTACAGTTATAGGTTGCTTCTCAAATCGTCTTTGATATAATGTGAATTACCAGAAATAGGCAATTTAACCTGTTATAGGTTGCTTCTCAAATCGTCTTTGATATAATTTATATGCTTAGCATGTGCGAGCGTCTACGGTTATAGGTTGCTTCTCAAATCGTCTTTGATATAATCCAGCATTCGCAACGGTACAAATCAACCCGGTTATAGGTTGCTTCTCAAATCGTCTTTGATATAATCGAAATATGTAGAACAGAGCACTCGAAGGAGTTATAGGTTGCTTCTCAAATCGTCTTTGATATAATGGCACATCTTTGTCAACCTGCGCCTGCAAAGTTATAGGTTGCTTCTCAAATCGTCTTTGATATAATGTCAACAGTCGCAATAACATTTCCCATCGTGTTATAGGTTGCTTCTCAAATCGTCTTTGATATAATAAAAAGGATTAAGCTATGATACTCAGAGATGTTATAGGTTGCTTCTCAAATCGTCTTTGATATAATGTCAACAGTCGCAATAACATTTCCCATCGTGTTATAGGTTGCTTCTCAAATCGTCTTTGATATAATAACACAATCCCGGTGTGGTATGTAAACCTGGTTATAGGTTGCTTCTCAAATCGTCTTTGATATAATCGAATTCAAAGACCTTGATTGGGCGCATTTGTTATAGGTTGCTTCTCAAATCGTCTTTGATATAATATTCGGGGTTGTACCACGTAACACAATTCCGTTATAGGTTGCTTCTCAAATCGTCTTTGATATAATAAACCATTCGAACACATTTACACGTGCAATGTTATAGGTTGCTTCTCAAATCGTCTTTGATATAATAGACACACAAAAACCCACTGATAAAAGTGGGTTTTTGTGTATTATATTCAACAAAAAACGTACGTATTGCCATCGGCTGATGACGAATCGTCTTGTTTTTTTATCAAAACATCAGTAATTGTTGCGAACTGATTTTTTCTGCCGTGGGCGCATCGCCAACCAAAAACAGCATATCTGCGAATTGTTTTTCCGTGACGGTTAAAACCCTGATTGAACCAGATGGCGGCGTCAAATGTCGCAATCGTTGTAAATGCTTCTCCATTCCGGCCAACCCCTTGACTATTCGGGAATATACCGAGAATTGCATCATGTAATACCCGTCGTTCAACAAGTCGTTTCTGAAACGCGTAGCATATTTCCGTTCACGCTTTGTGCCAACGGGCAAATCAAAGAATACTATTATACGCATAAATTTTTCCTGACGGTTGTACAACATTTTAGTTCTGGGTATTTACTATTTCTGGTGCTGATTTTATAGATGGCAATTTCAATGCATCTAAGTTTTTATTACAAAAACATGTTGCCACGGATTCTGCATACAGCGGCATGGCATTCAGCACCGAATGTCGAACACCACCAAAGGCGCAACTGTGCAATAATACCGACACCAATCGTTGTTTGATATTTGGGGTTAAATGCGCACAACCATCAAAATCAAATGACAGCACAATAAAGTCCACAAATGGCCGCCACGGTTCAATCATGTCGTCGACCATGCAAAAATTATCAAGTTTGTTACAATGATGTACGCCATAAAAAGGTAACAGACCCGCACCAACCGCGCTGCGTGCGACACACCCGCGTAATATGGCATAGCCGTAATTCAATGCATGATTTCGTACATCGGCATCATCACTGCGGTTGAAATTTTCCCACAGGGCCGACCAATAGATACGAGCCGCAAGCCCCTCTATATTTTTAGTGTCACCAGACGCGACATTTTCAGCCAAAATTTCCAAACGCTTATATGCGGGATTATCACACAACTTTAAGATTGCCGATTGATTTCGAATTTTTTGTTTAACAATTTCTTGCCACATACGTTTACGGAATGGCAACGACGATGCAATTTGTGCATGCGCAATTTCAGTATATCTGGAATTATTATGAAACGGAAAGAATGCACCATTCGGCAGGTGTGACGCATCACAAGAAAACGCAACCACGCCGTTTTCAGCCAATTCAGACATCAGCGCAGATGTAATTTGAATCTGGGGATTTTCCAGTATGACAACCGCGATATCTTCTAATGGGATATCTTGGACACCACCGGTGTCACCAGTCCAGTGCAGTTGCTTGTGCCGAACACAAATCCGACATGGATTTGTCAGGGTCAGAATACGCCAAGACATTTAATTGTCCTTTGTTTGTATCCTTTCCCACACAGGTGATATAGTGCACTATTTTCGTTTTACAACCGGCGTGCGCTGTTCTGGCAACTTTATCGGTTTTGGTGTACCCAGTAATGACACAGCAAACTTTTCAATGTTTGTGCATTTACCAACAGATTTTTTCACAACCTGTGTCCGATTGTTATCTTGGCGATACAATATGAAGTTTGTGCCATGATCCATTTTGGTGATATATCCTTCGTACACACCATCTGCAGCGGTCAGGCGAACATAATCGTCCTTGTGTAACGAACAGACAAATTCACCATCTGGGACTTTGAAGACATCGTCATCTTTCCCCTTGGTATCGGTAACAAAAATCGGAACACACACGTATTTGCCATGCGCATTGCGCCAAATATCAAATCGAAACATATCGCCACGAACAGCGCGTCCATGTCGAATTTCCAGTGATCCTTTGTCGCGATTTTTATTCAGACCACGTTTTGAACGATATGATTTTGGATCTGCGTAAATTGTTTCATCGTGCGCCGCACCCGTGGCGTTACAACGTGGCGGGCGCGATACAATAATATCGTTCAAGCAGGAGATAACATCAGTACGAAAACCGTTCCATGGTTCTTGGATAGAAGTTTTCAGTGCGGTATACCATGCCTGACCATATTTTTGAATCAGCGCATATTTGTTTTCAAATCGCGCCGACAGCGTTGACAGGTACTTTACCATACCCTGTGTCGCACATGCGATTACAATCGCGTCTTGGGCATGATGTTTGTCTGATTCATCACGATTTTTGACCAAGCCCCACTGGTGACGCAGATAGTCCGTCAAAGAACCAGTACGCACCAATACTCGCTTTTTTATATCATCAGATGCAGGCCAATCGATACCATATTCCAAATATTCCGTGGCGAACTTGGCAATAGTGGCATTATCATTCGCGTTACGTTCAATAAAACCGTTTTGTTCGGCATCACACTTGGGTAAATCGGTGTTCGTCAATTTTTTGAACTTTGCAGGATTATGCAAGGCACGCGCACGCACCGTCATGTCATAAAATTGTTCAGATGTCAGAAACTCATATGGCGTTTTGCTGCCCTTGCGTTGATTACATTCGTGACAGACCAAAACCCTGTTGCTCTGCGAATTATCAAGGGAACGCGAATATGGCAAAATATGGTCTATTTCATACGCCCCCCAATCACCAGCAGCCAATACCGCATTACAGTATGGGCACTTGCCACCCTGCTCCATATACAATTTATACTTAAAGTAATTTTTGCCGTACTCTTTGCGGGCTTCTTCGGTTGCCTGACGATTGCGTTCCTGTTCGCGATTCATGCGCGCAATATCATCGGGCGAATTTTTTAATTCACGACCGATTTCCAAATGGATTCTGTCGGGCGCGCCAAACCGATAAACCATCGCATTATAAACCTTGCGTAATTGGACAAGGGTTCGCTTGGCAACTGGTGATGTAATACGATTACCCAGCAAAGTCCAATTTATCTGGTGCAGATGCCCCGCTGGCGCGCCGTCGTCGCGATTTATATACGACACGTTTTGTGCCCTGAAATCTTTGTTCAGGCCAGATGCAACCGCTTCGTTATACTTTTTGCCATTCTCCATTTCAGGAATAATTTTTTGCAATGCAGAGATAGACAACTTGATAAATTCTGAACTGGTGATTTGTGCGATTGCGGCGGCATGTTCTGGCAATATTTCAGACACAGCGCGTTCAATATTTTCCGGCGTTTTCTGGGTTGCGATGACATCAAATATCTTGTCCATCGTGTCTATATCGGTTGTGTATTTGGCCAGTTTATGCCAACCCGTAAATGCATAGAATTTCTGACATTCGATTTTCTTGATATCAGGTTCAATCCACACCTTGTTTTCTTTGTCATATATACGGGAATAGTTCAACGTTTTGAACTGTTTATCATCGTCCCATTTCAACAGGTTACGCACGTCGGCATATTTCAGCCCCGTTTTCTTTTTATATAACTCATCTATAACTGTCTGGGTTTCAGCAACCGTAAAATCATTTTGGCGACACTTGGTCAATGCGACAAACTTTTGCGCCGTTGGCGATTCCTTGGGCGCGACCGGTTCATTCGTGAACGGACATTTGCCACGCATTTCCGCAATAGATTTGGCCAATGGCGATGCAGATTCATTAAATTTACGTTGGCGACACGCAACAGCCCACCATTTTTCAAACGCGTCCGAAAAATCATTACCAAAGTCACGTTGCGCGTGCAAAATCATTTCTGCTTCGCGCTTGATTTCCGAACGCGGAATAGAACTTGAATACGTTGATTGCACTTCTGTTTTTTGCGTGCCGTCTTTTGCGATTTTGACAACGCTTTTTCTGCCGTTGCGCATCTGAGCGTGTTCGGTGGCATACAGCATTTGGCACATTGTTTGATCCGGATTTTCACGTTGCAGTTTGGCCAAATTATCTTTGATTGCACCAATGGCTTTTAATTCCTCTTTGGACTCTGCGTCGTCCGCCTTTTCTGATTTTGCACCAGCTGGCACAGGGTATGTTATATCATCGTACCCGCGATGCTTTGCCAAATGGTACAAGATGCGTCCTGTTTCACGCGGCGTCAGTTTTCGCGTAAAAGCGTCAACCGCACGCAGTTGCCAGATGTTTATATCCGTATCACGGTTCAGATAAAAATTATTTTGTCCGTCAGATTTTGGTTCTGGAATATCAATCAGATGGTATTGACGTAAAATATCGCGAATTTCGCGCATACGCTGTGCACGATGTCTGATTCTGCGACGCGCACCACGCGCCGTGCGACGATCGGCGGCATTTTGTGCCTGATCAAAACAGCGCACACCCGCACCCACTATTTCACCCACGGGGCGGCTGTCGGGCGCGGACGCATCTGTGGTTGATGCCGTTGGATCTGACATTCTAACAGCGGCCCAACCGATACTGGCGATACCCAAATCGAATCCAAAAATCAAAGACATGTGCATTCCTCTTTGTTTTTACCCTTGTATTATGAATATAGACCCAACAAGCACAAATTACAACCCGACACCATAAAAACAAAAAACTTGACGTCAGCAATAATCTATCATAGCATAGTGACGTAAGAAATCTTTATTGACGGACGATTTGAGAAGCAACCGTTTATATAATAAAGAATATTTTCTGTGGGGTTTTACGATTACGTATCCCCTGCGCCGTCCCCCAACGGGGGACGGCTTTTATTTATGGCAAACACATCAAAAAACACCCGCGGGCGGGTGTTTTTGTTTTATCGGTTGATCATTGTGGGGATTACGATTTCGTCGTTGTAATAGCCCAAGAATCGTTTTCCGGTGGCGCAGTATATTTTCTGCAACGAATCCTTGTATTCGCGCACGGCCGTGACCCAACGGTTTTCAATATCGGATTGCGCCCCTTGGTATCCGGCGTATGCACCCAACGCACCACCAGCACCCGCGCCAATCAATGTGCCTTTTAATCTGGCCTTGTTACCAAAGTCAATAATACCACCATCGGACGCATCGACCATTATTGGGTAGAAGTCGCTGATGCTGTATTCGCCGTCCAAAGCATATCCAGCACCACTGGACGTGCGGCCCAAGATTGTATGCCCTGATAAATCTGTTTTCAATTTGGCCCAATCAGAACGCTTGTAACCAAATGCCTTGTCATTGACGTCGGCAATCATCGCAGGAATCTGTGTACCGGTGGCAATGGTGGCACTGGAAATCTTGGCATACATCGCACTGTCAGGATTTGCACCATTTTTCATTTCGTTTTTTTCGGTCAGATAAAACTGTTTTGCTGAATCAGCTTTGACCTTTTCGAACCCTTCCTTGGCCACAGCTTCAATGTCTTTGTTCGGGTATGCCTCTAGTTTAATATTCAACAGGGTTTCTTGTTTACAACCAGTATCGTCTGAGTTACATACTAATGTTGTTTCGTCGCCAGTGTTGTAATAAGCGTTTTTACCAGACAGTGCCGTACTCTTTCTGATAACACCCCACAGGCACTTGGAATTTTTATTCTGTGGCTCGGCGGGTTTATCGTCCGTTGTGGCACTGGCGGACGCGGACGCAGTCGCGCTGGCTGAACCGGTATTATTGGACGTATCTGACTTTTCCTGATTTGATTTTGGTTTTTCGGTGATGCTGGGTATTTTGCAATCCTCGATACGCAGGACAGATTCCCCACTGGCGGCAATGTTGCCAATCATACTGCCCGCGGCGGCGTTGACACCAGTTGACAGAATTGTGTCACCTGCAACCTTGCCAGAATAGGCATTGCCCGCCATCAGTGCTGCGCCGCTGAGTGCGCCGATGATTGTGCCGGTGGTTTTATGTTTGCCACCGCCCAATATACTGTCACTGCCGATTTCGTTTTTGCCGGCGGCATTGCCCGCCAGACCACCAATCACCGTGCCCGCCGCGATGCGCAGGCCGGCGTTTTGTTTCTGTTCCGCATTTAATACCTGAACCACGTCCGCACGGGTCGGTTCGTTGTCCGCGGGGAATGTAACCTGTGCCGCGTCGGTGGTGTATGAAAATTCAGGAAAGTCAGAGATATTACATTTGACCGCATCGCCAGCCGCCAAATTTGCGCGCGCCAAAACGGCATCAGAACCGTCCAGTCCCATTTGATAGCCACGCAATTCGACAACCGCGACACACGTTGATGCGCCACCCGCACCATTGCCAACCGTCGGCGAATCCCATGCAAATTCGCCATTTGGATATACCATTGCGCAAGAATCCAGTGTTGCAATACTGACACGCGAATCCGTTTCGCCACGTGATAACTTTTGTGCCAATTCACGATTTGCCACCCGCACCGGCAGGTTTGTTTCCGCGTCCGCCGACTGGGTCGTGGCAGTTGGTGTGGCGGCGGCCGCTGCGGCCGCTGCAATCTGTTCACGTTGGGCATTTACCTGTTGATAGCCGGCTGCATAACTGCGCGATGCGTTGCCAACACGCACTGCGGCGGCGGCGTGGCCGCCAGATAATAGAGCATAGATAATAGATAATAGATAATAGTTATATTTCATTTTTTCTTTACCTGCTTTTTTGTCTTGATGGTGGCCGTCAATAATTTCATTATCTCTTCACAGTCAGAATTTATACTCTCATACCATTCTGTTGGAATTAAACCAACATTCTTTAACAAATCTAACCAATACAACGTTTCTGAACACTCCTTGTACGCAATATAAACTTTGGCTAAAAAATCATCTGCCGATATTGCGCATTTGGCCTCTGATAGATTTGCGCCGATGCTTGTTCCCGACCGCAACAACTGACGAGATAAAATTATTTCGTTTTTCTCTCCTGTTAAATATTTACACAACTTATAGATACGAACAGCGAAATCCTTACTCTTTTGTACCGTTACGCTATTTGCCGTCATATCTATGCTCTATTATCTATGCTCTATGCTCTAAAACTGCAAACGCGCGCGGACACCCAAATCAACCATGCCCAGACGGCCACTTTCGTACCAGTTGGTATAGTGGAACACGCTGTCGTATGGTGCTTGGTATTCACCGCCCGCATCGTCGCCCAACCATTCGGTTTGGGAAACAACGATACTGCCCGATGTTTTAACCTTGCCTAAATTGGCATAGCGAACAAAGAAATCCAATTTAATGCCGCCGTCCAGTTCGGTGGTTAAACCACCCTCGACCGAAAAGGCCAACTGTTCTGTTGTGCCGCCGTTGTGATATGCATATACGTCCGAGATACCCGTCAGGTCACCCGCACCCGCCGCCGATGGATCCATCACGTCATAAAACGTGCCATCGTACACGACATAGTCGGCGATTGTGTTCAACGAAATACCAACACCAGCCCCGATGTACGGACGCAACGCGCCCCCCGCCAGATAGCCAGTATAAGAATCGATATTATAATACACGTTCAACATCGTCGTGTTTGCGGTGATTGCGCCACCACTGACCTTGCCCGTGATATAGCCACCATTACCATCGGCGGATTCAACCGTGTCTGGGTAACTGAGGCCCGAATAACGCAAGAACGAGAAATCAATACGCACATCGTTATTGATTGCCGCGCCAACCGATACCTGTAATGGAATCACGGTATCAGACGAAAAGTTTGCATCTTTGAATGCGCCGGGGACGACATACGATTTATCTTCGCCGGCATAGTCGGCGGACATGCTGCCCGTGATTGATGCAGAATACCCCGCGGAAACACCGATGTACAGACCACTGTCCGCCAAACGGTCATAGTCCGCTGGCTGGTAATACTGGCGTCCTGCATTTGTTGCAGACGACCCGACACGTGGTAATGCGCCCGTGACACGGGTATTGGCCGGCAAACTGGTACTGGTCGTGACCGACGTTTGATTTGGCAATGCGATAACCTGACCCTGGGCGGTGGTTGCCTGATATGTTGTTGGATACGCCGCCTGATACACAGGATACGCGGCACGCGCGTCAAATGATACGCCCGCCAAAACACCCGTTAAAACGGCAAAAACAGCAGATTTTTTCATGTAAAATCCATTTCCTTTTGCGTACATTATATCATAAAAATCCCTAAGAGTACAAAACAAAAATCCCGCATTACGCGGGATTTAGTCCAATATGTTTTGTTGTTTTATGTTTAGAACGTAAAGTTCAGGCGAACGCCCATTTCGGCCTTGACATCTGTCCCGTTTTGGGATTTACGATGCGAGTCGTCCAGCGTATATTCGCCATAAAGCGTAATCTGGGTGTTATCAGTCAACTGGTTTGAAAATGACGCGCCGATAACGTATTCGTCCCAACCGTCTTCCATATCAGCCAACTGTTTTTCCAGCGCAGCCGCCAATCCCTTGGTGCGCGCATTTGGCATTTCGGTTGTGATTTTATCAACGCCATGATCAGAATGACGATTGAATTTGAACCAGCCGCCCATGCTCCAACGGTTTGAAAATTCATAGAACCCTTGGACACCGGTACTCAAATCAGTATTTCCTTTTAATTTTGCGGAAATCTGGGTTGGTGCATCAATGGCGGCCAATGCCAATCTGTTTCCCTTGTTTGCACCGACAACACGTATCATATTGTTGTCATCTGCGAATGTTTGCAGGATTTCAACAAATGCCTGTGCGGTAAATTTGTCCCATACGTGACCAAATTTTGTTCCCGCGTGGAATCCCCACATACCGTCGGAATAGTTATCATAATCAAACACGCCGTACACAGTGCTCGGGTTATTCAAGTCACCCTTTACATTGTATGTGCCGCGCATTTCACCGACACCACCCAAGTGGATATCGCCGTACACGTCCCACACAAAACCCTTGTACAGGTTCAAGATACGATATGTTGTACCCAAACGGCCGCCGGACAGACCGGTACGACCAATGTCGTTATCGTGGGTGTATTGCAACATAAAGTGTGCCGCCCAACGATCTGTAATACCATAGCCCATTTCTTCTTGGACGCGGACGATTGGAAATTCAAATCCGCCGCTGTGATTTTTTTCGCGGTGCGCCCATGAATTATCGGCGACCTTTAACATAATACCGTTGGATAATTTGGAATAGAACATATTCTGTTCTGGCAAATATAACGGATTTTCCATGTTATGAACCGTAGAATACGGCCCAGGAATGTTTGCAGCCATCGCAGGCGCAGTCAGCGCAGCCACTGCTGTCGCCAACGTAATTGTTTTTTTCATCAAATAACTCCTTCGTTGTGATGAAATTCTGCGGCCCCCATTATTGGCAAGACCGGAGGTCATATCCACACCGCCCATTATTGGCAACAGTGCGTTTTTGTGACACGACCGTTTATCATGGTATACCTATTTTGGGAATAAAGTCAAAGAAATCTTTTTCTTGCAAAATTTATTTATGCTGGTATGCGACAACGCACGGCGCAAATTTTTCCCAGTTTTCCGCCGAAATCCACGCGCGCGGTATTGTAATACTGTTATGCTGGCCCGCCGACATTTTTGGCAACGCATCGCCATTTTTTGCATTTATAATTTGATTCAGGTGCACCGTTGCGCCACCGATTACCCCAGGCAACACGAATGTAATGTCGGTATCGGCGCGCAATTCATTGCGTAATTCCAGTGTAATTTTGTCCGTGTCCACCGCGGTTACCACGCCCACCGCATGCCAATCAGACGTTGAACGCGTTGTTTCGTAATCATGCGCGTCTGCCCCCAAGTTCCCGTCAAAGAACGCCGTGGTGTATCCGCGCGTTTCCAACTTGTTCAGCAAATCCATAAATGGCGCGGGGTCAAAATTATCAGGCCCCGCCGCATACGCGTCCAGCGCACAGCGATATGCATTCGTCACCATGGCGACATAGTATTCGCTGCGATTGCGCCCCTCTATCTTTAATGAATCAGGGTGCGCGGCAATAATTTCTGCCAAGCGTGGCATCAGGCACAAATCGCGCGAGTTCATGATGTATGCGCCACGGGAATCTTCCTCTATCGGCATTTCAACGCCGGACTGGGCCTCGCGCAAAATAACATCGTATTTCCATCGGCACAGTTGCGCGCACGCCCCGCGGTTTGATGGACGCCCCGTGATAAAGTTTGATAACAGGCAACGGCCCGAATAACTCATACACATTGCGCCATGAACAAATATTTCCAGACCAACATCGGGGCACGCAGCGCGGATTTCACAAAATTCGTTAAATGGGACTTCGCGCGCCAAAACGCACAATTTTGCGCCCGCTTTTTGCCAGAACTTTACCGACGCCGATGAACAAATATTCGCCTGTGTCGACACATGAATTGGAATATCAGGATGATGTTCGCGCACCCACATCATAACCCCAGGGTCGGCGACAATCAGCGCATCAGGGCGCAGGTAATCTATCACCGCACTGACACGGGGCATATTCGCATATTCGCGTTCGTGTGCAAACAGATTAAAAGCCAAATAAACCCGTTTGCCCGCAGCATGGGCCAGATCTATGCCCTGCTTTACCTCGTCAACTGTAATTTTTGCACGCGCACGCATTGAAAAACCCGGCAGACCAGCATAAATTGCGTCTGCGCCATATAAAATTGCGGTTTTGAATGCGTCCAGCGTGCCCGCCGGTGCAAGTAATTCTGGTAATTTAATCATAATCCGTGCCCTTTGCTGTATATTTTTTACGGTTATTGCATAAAATCAAGCGATTTATGATTTTTACACTTGAAATTATTTTTTTAACCATGTATAGTAAAGCCCGTTGCCAGTTTAGCTCAGCTGGTAGAGCATCTGATTTGTAATCAGAGGGTCGTTGGTTCAAGTCCGACAACTGGCACCAGAATTACCGCGGTCACCCGCGGTTTTTTGTTTGTGTTTTTAACGTTGATGTTTGTCCAGTTCGTGCATCAGGCGTTTGTAACGTTCTGTTTCATTCTTTAATGAATCAGCCACTGATTTGAAATATTCTGTGCGGCCGGCGTAATCGAACAGATTCAAAACCGTGTGTTGTAAATCGTACACCTTGGCCGTCATTTGATACAGCGATACGTTTTCGGGTGACTTGCGCGGTACGATATTTATTTTGTCGTTTGCGCCCAGATATCTGACCGTGTTATCGCCACGCTGGTAAAACACACCGCCCACGCCGTTTTCCATATCCAATGAATGTGACAGGACATATGGCACATTGTAATATTCCGTGCGCGTTGTGGGCGCAAAGCATTTGAACATTGGCTGATAAATCAATGTGCGATATGGTGATGCCTGTAACGATGCCACCACAGGGTGTTTGGTTTTGTTGCGTCCGGGGGTAATGTCACAGGTTGTTTCCGCGTCCTTTCTGATTTTTGATATTTGTGGGTATCCCAAACGGTTTGCCACCAATCCCATTTCAGATGCATTTGTGAACAGGTAATCGCCAATACACAGTTGAAACGCACTGGGGCATGTCATAAATGTTTCTGTGTTTGTACCCGCAAATCCGATTCTGGCCTCTGGCTGGTGCAGGCGTTCAACAATCAACATACGATCTTTTGTGCCAATGCGGTCGGCAATATGAAACTGGGGTTCAATGTCACGCTTTTCGTCCACCAGCATCAGTTGCCCCAACCACAGGCCAACACGAACCTTGTCAAACCAATCCAATAATGTGTTGATTTCGGTTGCGGTGATGGCGTTGCCCGCCATTACTTTTTCCAAGACGATTTTGGCGGCGGCCTCCAATTCCCCAAATTTGGTATTGCACGCGGTGCACGCCGGAAATGTCAGTTTGCCAAACGTAATCTGCTTTTCGGTCAACGCACCAAAATTACAGACGTGATCATAACTGCCCACCAGTTTACTGAGCCACTGGGGAATAACGTGTTCCTTGTTTTTATTTTCCGGCTTTTTACCACAAAAAATACACTGCTGTGCCAATTTAATTTCCTTTTGTCACACCTATTATATATTGACAAATATTTTTTTCCACAACAAAATATGCCCCGCGTGGGGGCATACCGGATACCAAGGAAATCGTTATTATCGGTCATGACGCGGGCGATAATTGCGACGTGGGGCGTTGCGATCATCATCGTCGTATTCGTCGTCATCGTATTCCGTATCGTCAAAGTCGGACGCATCGGCATAATAATTTGGGTTATTGATTTCGTCCAACCAGCGACGAATATTTCCATGACGGCGCGCATAGCGTTTAACGCCCATCATCAATGCTGCCGCAATCATTTTTTCCATATCTGGTTGGCTGATGTGGCCCGCAACATGGTCACGGACATTTTCGGCGATTGCGCGCACCGCGCCACGCGCCCGACGCAATACCGAATGACGCCGGCGGCGCACCACCACAATTTCACGAATCCACATTGCAATTAAAAATGCAATCATTGGCACAGCCGCACAAACAATAAAATATTTATACACTGCGTCTGAACAAAACGGCAGGCCAAACAATGTCGCGCACGTATTGGGCAAATGCAGCAATATCACCGCGATAATTTCATACAAGAAAAATACAGTTGTGCAAATTTTTAATCTGAAAAACATTCTGCGCCCCCATTGGTTTATGTACCACTATTTTTGCATATGTGGCGCATCATGTCATCGGGAACGATTTCATAAAAAAAACACCGCACGAATGTGCGGTGAATAATTTCTGATATGCGCCCTATTCTGCATCAATATCAGGGTTGGCGGCATCGCGCGCCTCTTCGGCACGGGCGGCGGTTTCAATCTGTAATAACTGATTTTCCAATGCGGTGCGTTCAGACGATTTATACCCTGTTTCAGGGGCCGCGGCATTTTCTGTTTTTGTGCCGTCGCTTGCTTTCTGTTTTGAATCAGACACCGCCGGATTTATCAAATTATTATAGATTTCAATCGATTCACGAGAACCCGCCATATCGCGCGCCAGCAACTTGTTCTCAGCCCCAGGCACGAACCATTCGTCCAATTTTACCGCCGTCAACTGCATAACCGGACGCGTGCGCGCATCGGCAATCCACTGGGGCATTTGTGGTGCATCGGAATAATACCACAGCATAATCCAATACACGACACCCATAACGAATATACCGCGCACAATACCAAATATTACGCCCAATGTGTGGTCGGTAACCTTTATCATGCTGGCCTGAATTTTGTCGCGTAATTTCTGGTTAAAGAAACCAACCAACAGCAAAATTGCAAAGAACACGATAAAGTACGATGCAACCAATGTTCCGACCGTTGAATCCGTCAGGTCAAACCAACGTTGCAACAACGAATCCAATAATGGGGACGCAAATCGCGCAGACACCGCCGCCGCAACCCATGACAGGGTTGCGATTGTTTCGTAAACCCCACCACGGATTGTTGCCCAAACAGTAGATGCCAATAAAACACCCACATAGATATAGTCAAGCGTTGTTAAATCAAACATACGGTATCCCCAGCGATTCTGTTACATGCGTGACGCGATTATTTTTTCTTGCGAACCAGAACAAATCCCAATGCAGCAACCAGTACAATCAGCAAACCATAGAAGTATGCAGTTGTGCCGTGCTTTACATCATTTTTTTTTTGCGCGGTTTCATCAGATGCCGCGGTCGCACTGTATTCAGAAACCGCATTTGCACGATCAGCATGTGCGGCCTTGAACCCTTCGGCGTCTTGTTCATATGCCTTGCGGTTTTCAGCGGCGGTTGCCTTGTCAGCATCGCTCATATCTGCTTCGACAGCGTTACGCAAATCCTGTTGCATGAAATCTGCATATCCTTGGAAGCATTTGTCGCCGATAACGATTACAGGTACGCCACCAGAATCATATTCACATTTTGCCAATGCGTCTTGGAATTTTTCAACATTTTCAGGAACCATAACGTTGATTTCACTGACCGACAGTGTTGGATATTCATAGACCAACTGGCCCTCGATAAAATCACGGGCGTGATGACAGTGTGGACATGTTGGCGAATGATAAATAGCAATATCCGCAGCAGACGCCGCACCAAACACAGCCATACACAATACAGCCGACAAAATAGATAATTTTTTCATTTTTTCTCCTTTTCCTGCCGTGATTATAGAAAGACCGCGCAAGTGGCGCAAGACATTTTTTCAAAATATCTGACTTACAACTGGCTGTGATTCATTAAACGCACGTCATCAAATTCCGCGTATCGGCCGAACATCGCGCGGGCAAAGGGGCACAAGGGTATAATCTTGCGATGTTGTTGTCGCGCCAGATTGCATACCTGACGTACCAGATTTCGACCAACCTGTGCATTGCGATATTCGGGCACAACCGCGGTATGGTCGATAACAAATTTATCAATGCCAACGCGAAAGAATGTAATTTCACCGATATGCCGTCCTGACACGTCGGCACTGAACCCCAGACCATTTGAATACAGCGTATATATAATTTTATCTGGCATGTAAAAATCCCCCATCTGTATGCAAATTATACCAATGGGGGTAATGATATTAAATATGATTGAATCCATAAACGCCGCGGTTACGTGTCCGCGTGTGATTATTTGCCAATCGAATCGTAATTCTTGCGAATGATTTTTGCGCACTTGCGCAACGCCGCAGATTCCGACGCCGACATTTTCGGCATAATTGGGGCGGACGCGCCGTCGGCCCCGACCACGCGCGGCAAAGACATTGCGACCATATTTGCACCCACGCCATTTACACAACTGACGGTCAAAATACGATGTTCGTTATTGATGATGCAACGCAGCAAATCCGCCGCCGCCGCACCGATACCGTCCCATGTTGCACCGCGACCCTGAATGATTTCATATGCCGCATTACGCACGCGATGTTCAATCGTTGCACGCGTTGTCGCGGGCAATGGCGTTTTCATCTGGCGACAGAAATCGTCCAGTGCAACCGCACCAATCGTGGCAGACGTCCAATTTATCATACTGGAATCGCCGTGTTCGCCCAATACGTATGCATTGATGGACTGGGTCGACACCGACAGTTGACGTGACAAAATTGTGCGCAGGCGTGCGGAATCCAACATAGTACCCGTACCAATTACGCGGGACGCCGGCAACTTGGACAATTTCTGGGCCAACATAACCATCACATCCAACGGATTTGTCACAACGATAATACGAACGCGCTTTGGGTCAACATTTGCCATAACACGCGGCACAATGTCAGAAATTACCGCAACGTTTTTATTCAACAAATCTGTGCGCGTTTCACCGGGTTTCTGGTTTGCGCCCGCAGAAATAATCACGATGTCAGACCCACGAATGCCGCGATAGTTGCTGACCGCGGAAATTTTAACGTCAAACCCAAAACTGGCGGCGTGGCCTAAATCTTCGGCGGCGGCGCGTGCGCGAATTGCGTCACGGTCGAACAAAACTATTTCGTGTACGAACCCAGTATTCTTTACCGCGGTGGCAACCGCCGAACCAACCGTACCAATACCAATAATTGCAATTTTCATGTGATTCCTCTCTCTGTTTTTTTGTCGGTCTGATTATATCAAATTTTTACCCCACCGTCCAGAAGACCGCATAGGATTTATTATCAGATTGATTTTGTATGAGATTTGTGGTATAATATGCGCACTTGCCGATGCAGACCGCGTCGGTCTTTTTTTATTCAAACAACCGACCGACGAACAATCAACAAAGGAATAAAAATGTCCAGACAAATTCAGTTTCGTCGGGGAACCGCCGACGAACATAAAAACTTTACCGGGGCCGAGGGCGAAATAACCGTTGACCTGACCAACAAGACCCTGCGCGTGCACGATGGCGTGACCGCCGGCGGCACAATGCTGGCGCGACAAAGCGCGCTGAACGGCGCAGATTATGTCATCGCATGGCAAACGCCCACCGCCGAAAATAATTACACATGGTATCGTAAATATAAAAGCGGCTGGGTGGAACAAGGGGGCAATTATAACCAAAGGAACACGCAAATCATACTGCCTGTAAAAATGCAAAACAATGCGTATATGGTCATGTTGTCATTCAGTACAACATCAGGCAATAATTCACAATATAACTCATTCAGTTATACAAACAAAACCTGTACTGGCTTTGTGATAAATAACAGCGGAACCGTTCTTGGCGAATGGTGCGCGTATGGTTTTTGCGAACAATAATATATGGGGTAACCCCCATATATTATTTATAATTTTTTAGTATATCCAGATAGTCGTTTGCAGTTTTTACCCAGTCAAAATTCTTGACAACAGCATATCCTCGCTCAATCATATCAGATGAATTTGATGATTCAAACGCGTCCAAACATCTGGTCAAATCACCCGGACAATCTGGTTCAAAATATATTGCAGCATCACCACAGACCTCTGGTATAGATGTATACTTGGTCGTAAACACTGGTGTGCCCAGTTGCATTGCTTCTAACGGGGGCAATCCAAACCCTTCATATTTTGAAGGATAAATAAGCGCACGCGCATTTGATATTAAATTTGCTAATGTTTTTTCGTCAACATATCCATGCTGAACAAGAATATTTTGCTTTTCCGCAATATTGACAAGTCGCTTGAAATCGGACGAAAAATACTGTATTTCACCAACGAAATGCAATTTACGATGTGGGCACTTATATACAAACTCTTCTAACAAAGGAATCAAACCCTTGCGGGGGTGATAACCGCCAGCATAAATATAATAATCGGATTTATCTTTGTTTTGTAAAATTGGCATAGCAGTAAGTCCATGTTTCAAAACAAAAATCCCGCAATTTATTAGAAAATTATCACATATTTTATTTTTTGAATATACTGATGGTGTTAATAATATATCGGCTTCATTTATATCTTTTTGCAATTTTTCTTTATATTTTTTCAATGCATGTTGCGATGGGAAAAAATCAGGAATATCCAATGGCAAAACATCGTGAATCATCACTATATTTTTGTGTTTTTTTATACTTGAAACAATGCCACCGTTCCAGTGGTAATGAACCCAATCACAATTACGCAATTTGTATTTTAACAACATGCGCCCCAGTTTTGAGTTTTTATAAACAATGTTTGTTGTTGGAAAATCAAAACTATAAGACACAGGTTTATTTGAAAATAAAATAAATTCCAACGATGGACATATTTTATGAACATTATTTATCAAATATATTAAACTTTTTGCCACGCCTGTTGGCGCCATACATAAAACATTTGCTTCTATTGCAATTTTCATGACACATTCCTTTTTATCTGACCACGTAATCTTTCTATACTTTGCAAAAAATCACCGGGGGGGGTAGAAAAATCTACTGTTTTCAATAGGTTATACGGCAAATCCCACCATTTGCTCTCTAGCATTCTTTTTATTGTCGCTTTTGGATAACGATAACGTATAACCCGCCCCGGTGCGCCAACAACAACGGCATAAGGCGGCACATCATGTGTTATAACTGCACCCGCGCCAATTATTGCACCTGTTCCTATTTTACAAGATTTCAAAACCAGAACATTATACCCAATCCACACATCATTACCAATCTCTACCTTGGGGAATCTTTGGATATCGCCATTAGCATAGTGTTCACACATTAGGCATGGCGATGTTGTTATATAATCGGTTGGGTGAAAATCTGCCCCAATCTTGACCCCAGTGGCAATAGAACAATATTTTCCAATTATTGTACCAGGTGCAATAAAATCCGCACCACTATACGAATGTTCTCCCATAGTATAATTTAATACAACGGGGACGAGTTTCTTTCGCAATTTATGCCGTATATGTTTAATCGGAATAAACTTTATTAAAAATAATTTTGTCTGTGTTTTCATCTGATTAATGCCTGTTTCAAATTTTTCAAAGATTCATCGTGTACACACTTCTCTAATTTTGCTAATTCAGATTGCATTTGTTTATACTCATGGTCTCGTATTACCAACGCTGTCTCTATCGCGCCAGTCAGTTCATTGTTCGTATAAACTATTGCATTTGTCGAATTCAATCCAACAGGTTTTGCAAATTCTGATGCGATTATCATAGGAGTGCCAAACCCCAATGACAATTGCAAACTTCCTGATGTTGATGTTTTGTTCTTGAAACGATCATATATCGGATTACCTGGATCTAATAGCCCCAAAATAAAATCTGCGCCTGCAACATGGTCATACATATCTTGATAATTCAAGCGGCCTAAAAATTGCACATTGGTTCTAATCTGATTTGGTACTTTGAAATTGCCTTTGCCTATAATTTCTATGATAAAATCCGTATGCCCGTGGGCACGTAATTGCATAACTGTATTTATTATTGTCTGTCTAGATAAACCGCCTCGGATGCCGACCGCAACAAATATTTTTCGCTTGTTTAATTTATGTACAGATACTGGCCCAAAATAATGTGGATTTACACGCGGGATACCATTGTTTTCCGTTAAGGCAAACAATCTGTTTTCTTTCAAATATTTATATTCATTATATTCCAATAGGCATGGCACCGCATTATGCTCAACCATAATAATTCCATGTTCGGCATAAGGTTCACGTCCCAGAAAATCTAAATATGCGCCATAGAATTCTGGCAAATTCCAAAACGCAGACGATGTCAAAAATATATATTTATACTCTGTACCTTTTAATTTTAATAACCAATCACGCAACATATCTGCAGTCCCAGCAAATATACGCGGTGGATTTGGATAAATTGCAAACGGATTTTCTTCAAGATTTTCATATCGACACATAACATCTACGGTATAACCCAGTTCTTGAAAATATCTAACATACCCAGGTATAATTTCACCATGATATGGATTTGGTTCTACCAATAACACACTGTTTTGTTCTGTGTCTCCATAAAATTTTGGTGCCTTTGCATATTTTCTCGCCAATCTTTGCTGTCGTTTCGTAAAATCTGAAACCGCAATTTTAGACCTTATATAGCGTCGTAACGATTTCACAGGCGTTATGTGCAAAAATAACTTTAATAAAATTATTGTCATTTCCAAAACTCCGACATTGCGTGTGTTATTTTTTGGGCGGCATGACCATCGCCGTATGGATTCTTGGTGCCATCCAGACGAGTTTCTGATTTTGGGCGTGCCAGAATTGCGCGTGCCGATGACAAAATCAAATCAACATCCGCACCAACTAATTTTGCAAATCCTGCGGTCACACCCTCGGTTCGTTCGGTTTCATAACGCATTACCAATACAGGTGCACCAAATGTCGGTGCTTCTTCCTGTATACCGCCAGAATCGGTCAAAACCAATTTTGCGTCTTTCATAATTGATACCAATTCGGGATAATCCAATGGCTCGGTCAATATTACATTTGTAATATTACCCAGACGTGCATAAACCTTGTCGTGAACATTTGGGTTCGGATGAACTGGTAAAACGAACTGATGGTCTGGATACTCTGCGGCCAATATTGAAATTGCGTCCAATATTCTGTCCAAACGTTCGCCATGATTTTCGCGTCTGTGTGCCGTCACCAACACCAATTTATCATCCAAGCGCACGCCACGTGCCATCAATGCCTGTTGCGCCATTGCCAATGTATCATTTGACAAACACGACAATGCATCAATGACGGTATTTCCTGTCAATGTAATCTTGTTCGCAGAAATATTTTCTTTAATCAATGAATCATAGGCCAATTGCGTTGGTGCAAAATGTAAATCAGTTATACGCGATGTCATTTGGCGCAATGCCTCTTCGGGGAACGGTTCAAACAAATCATACGAACGCAACCCGGCCTCTACATGAAAAACCGGGATACGGTTATAAAATGATACCAACGCCCCACAGAAAACAGTCATTGTATCACCCTGGACAATAGTCGCATCAAAATGATTATTTTGATACACGTCCGACAATGCATTCAATATACGCGATTGGACGCCTGCCAGTGTCTGGTTTGGGCGCATAACATCCAGATTAAAATCCGCCGTAATACCAAAGAACCCCAATGTTTGATTTGATAATTCTTTCTGTTGTTCGGTATTGCAAACAAACACACGATATTCTGGTTTTTTACGCAATTCCAAAATAACCGGTGCTAACTTTATTGCCTCGGGCCGCGTGCCCAAAATTACAATGACATTTTTCATTTTTTACCCCACACAATTGCATAAAATTTTTTGAACGAAACATATAATTTCAATACAATCCGTTCACCAGGTTGTAACGGTATTGTTTTTGTATGATGAACACGACGAAAACGGACAATATTCAAACGACCGATTTTTAATTTCGTTTTTCTGTTCCATCCATCCAGCCAAGAACCATTAAATAAATGTATTGAATAATTAGGTTTTCCGGCAACCGGCGTACAAAAAAACCAAGATGGATAAATAACACCATCATGTCCTAGTTTTGTAATTTTCGCGCCATCATATGGTGGCAATACCCCGTATTTGTCACCAAAATAATTTGATACTCGGACGGTGTTCGTTTGTTGATTATACGATCCATCTGGATTAACAAAGTGTAAATCATCATATTGCGCCAACAATTCAGACACAATAACAGCCCCAGGTTCTGCCCCCATAAAGGCGGTAAACGGCCAAACTATTCCAGCAATTGATTCATATCCTGTGACAAATTTATGCTTTCGAAATTCATCTATGTCTTGGGTTATTTCCAAGTCTGAATCGAAATAAAAACCACCATATTTCTTCAACGCCCACAGGCGGATATAGTCTGAAACGAATGCCCATTTTTTTTCATGGAATGCTTCACGTACATATTGGTTATCAATTTCACCCAAACAATCATTACCCCATTCCATTATCGTGTAATCTGGGCAGAACCGGCGCCATGTGTTGATACATTGCAAAACCAAATCCGGTTTTGGCGCACCACCAACCCAAACAAAATGGATAATTTTCGGAATCATTTCACATCCCTTATTAATTTTGTTATTTGTGGAATTATGGAATCTGGGGTAAAGCGCGACAAGCCGGTTGTACCATTGCGAATCAATTTATCTGCATCAATCCGCCCCGCATAAACATCCGACATTATACATGCCAATTCGTCTGCATTGCCTGGTTCAAACAGCACCCCCGCGCGCCCGTGCATCAATATTTCGGCCGGGCCAGATTTGCAATTTGACGATATGTTCAATGTTCCAACCGCCGCAGTTTCAATCAATACCGTTGGCAACCCTTCGTTATAACTGGATAAAATATGCGCCATCGCGCCACGCATATAACCAAAAGGATTGGACTGTTTGCCAGTAAACACGATGTGTTTCCCAGATTTTAATGTTGCGGCACACGCCTTGAATTCATTTTCTTTTGGGCCACCGCCAATAATATACAATTTGACATTGGGTTTATTTTCAGATAACCAAAATTTTTCGAACGCATACAATAATGTTTCGATATCTTTGTCATAATCCAAACGAGACACGCACGCAAAATAACAACCAGATGGTACAGCCGCATGCGCACTTTTAGTCATAATTTCACTCAAATTGATGGGATTATATATATGCACCAATTTATCGGCCATATCTGGGTATTGTTGGGACAAATCCTGTTTTATTGATTCGCTCAACACGACAATTTTATCGTAATATTTAGTTTTGTCATAAAATTTATTATTGTTGAAATAGTTTATAGAACAATGCACCCATGTTATTTTTGGTTTATGTATGTGGCGAATTTCCTTGATAAAGCCGAAACTGGCATAATCAATTATTACATCCTGTTTTTTTATAAAATCACTGTGAGCCAGTTGAATTCTTTTGAAATTTTTATAAATACTGAAAATTAGTTTTCTGATTTGTTTTAACGGGAAACAACGACATTTATCTTTGAATGATTCAAACCATTGACATAACGGGAACGCAATATAGGTTTGTATCTGTGGGTGATTATTGAACCAATCAACAAACACAGGTTCAGTCAAGGGCGACGAGAATATTACAGAAATTTCCAAATCGTTGTCTTTTAACAGCTCGGTCAACGTGCGAACAAAAACAAATTCAACACCGCCAATTACCATGTTTGGTATACAGAATAAAACTCGTGTTTTGGGCATGCGGGTCTCTTTTTCCTTGTGTGGGTGGAGTTCAAACAACCGACAGATTTTTGTTTTCCGCAGTTCCGGATTTCTTGCGAGAATCCGCATCCACCCATGTTCGTGGCTGAAAATTAAGGGAAAAAGAAAACCACCAAAATCATTGGTGGTCGGGAGGTTCAAAAATCATCATGTCGAAATGACCCCGTCGGCCTTTGGGTTGCCCCTGTGGTATACGCCGGTGGCCCCCCGACCAAATTGACGGGGTCAAACCACAATAAATGGCGCAAACGCACCGCATATTGTGCGGATACGGTGCAACATTTTTTTGCACTGCGACACATATAGGATTTTTGAAGATCCCGAACCTTATTCCCATAAGATTCACTGCTTATCGTACAGATTCAAAATTATGTTTGCAAGTTAAATTTATATCACAACCACATGCCGTTAAAAAAATCCGCCGGTGGCGGACTTTTTAACTATGGGCAACCAAGTGTAATATCACACTGACTATAAACAGTACCGTGATTACGCCCAGAATGACTTTCTGGCGGTGATGCGATGCGCCGGCCTCGTCATGGCAATGGTCGCAATCACAATGACAATCGCGCACCACCAGAACCCACGACAGCCCCAGCATCAATGCCGAAAATACAAACAGCCATGGCTCTATCCACGCGGGCAATATTGACGTATGCGCAAATTCTGGCGCAAACAGCGACACCACCGATAACACAATCGGCAACACACAGCAAAACAAGTGCGGTGCCAGCGATGCAATAATTCCAATCTTGACGGCTTTGTTTTTCATTTATTATTTTCCCTTTTTGGGAATCAATTTATAACTTTTTTATGCGTTTGCAATAGATTACCCAGAAAATTACTGACATGGCGTTCCCATCAGGACTCGAACCTGAATTTAATTCTTAGGAGGAATTTGTTCTATCCTGTTGAACTATGGGAACACGGGATTTATTTTATTCCTTGGATTTTAATATTGCAAGTTGTAATCGCCGCTTGTATAATACCCCCGACATAAACCAAGGGAAGGGTATTAAAAATGGCAACAATAACACGAAGTGATTTTGCAGCACGCCTGCGCGAAAAGTTTGGATTGACCACAGCAGATGCGTACAAATTGGTGGACATCGTCTTTGACGAAATCCGTGATTCATTGGTAAATGGCGAAGAGGTAAAGTTCGCCGGATTCGGCAGTTTCAAGATTCTGACCAAGGCCCAGCGTATGGGTCGCAACCCCAAAACAGGCGAAGCCGCGGTTATTTCCGCACGTCGCGTGGCATCGTTCCGCCCCAGCAATGAATTTAGACAACGCGTTGCAAAACACGAATAAAAACCGCCCCATCGGGGCGTTTTTTTTGGAATAGATAATAAGATAAAGAGAGCAAAGAGCAGAGTGCAGAGAGCAATGAAGTGCGCCGATGGCGCGGCATTACCCACTGGATTGCCACGCTGCGCTCGCAATGACAAGGGTGCTTAGTAACAAAAATACACAGTCCGCGGGTGACAC
>URBZ01000003.1 GCA_900546225.1 uncultured Rickettsiales bacterium
GAAGCAATCCAGTGAATAAAAAAGTGCGCCGATGGCGCGGCTTTATTTACTGGATCGCCGCGCTGCGCTATGCTTGCTCGCAATGACAAAAGAGCGTACTCGTTATTCTAAAACCATATCACTTTGTCACTAAAAAACGCGCCGATGGCGCGTTTTTTATTGTCTGGGGTTATTTTGATTCTGTTTTTTGCTGGCGCGCATTCAGATTATCTGAGGCCAGTCGAATTTGTATATTCAAACGGCTCAGACATTCTTGAAATACCTTGCGACCCTGAACCTCTTTCACCACGCTGCAATTCGCGATTTGATCATCAACCTTGACATACGGCAAACCACTTTCTGGGGTGGACTTGGTATTCGCCGTCAAACCAGTGGAAATGGAAGAGTTACTGACCACGACACTGATATCATTCGCCAACTGTTTGCGCAATTCTGTTGTGATATTTGTGCCACCATTTGACGAGTTGTAAATGGTGTCATAATTTCTGCGCAGGCATGTGAATACCTCTGTGGTGGTGTCCATATTGCCGCAATTATTTGTGCCCGCCAGATAGATGTTTTTATCACCCGTATTGCCAGACGTGTACGTGCCACCATCAGACGTTGTGCCAGCCCCCGCGGCCTGTAATTTAGTGGTCAAAATTGCCTTTTCCAGTTGGGTTTTCAGGCGGCGCATCGTCGCGTCCAGATAATCATACTGTGCCTTTATCTGTTGCGTCATAATTGTTGTTTTTAACGCAATGACGTCTTTCATTTCCTGTTTGTCGGCAGCCACAGATGAATTTTCTGTTTTGCCAATATTGTACACATGCGTTGTGCACATTGCGTACTGTGGCAGAATATAATCGCACGTTGTGGCGTTTGCATCCGCAGACAGCGACGTGCCGGTTGCGTCTAGTTTCGCGCACATCTTGGCCGGAATTGTTTTCAGGGTTGCGTGTTTCTGCAAATCCTGTAAATTATCGCCAACCTGACAAAAGATTACGCCATTATTTTCTGGTGTTTTGTCGCCAGTGAATGCGGCGGGCGCATCTTGCTCAATAATGCGTTCCAGTGTTTCAATATCAATCGTTGCCTGTTTTTTGCGATTACGGAACAAGGTGGAGTTATCCAAGGCCTCGGACGCACAACCAACGCGGATTGATTGACTTTCGTCACCTTCGGCAATATTCAGCCATTCACGACGAACATCTTCGGTATTGGTCAGCATTCGCACCAACTGGCACCCACCGTCGGACATAGGCACAACCTGACCCACACGGCAAGATTTATTATTCCCCAGAACACCTGTTGAAATTGTTTTTGTACAAGGCACTTGCTTATCTAATTTTGTATCATATCTGACACATGCCCCATCATCTATGATACCAGTATCTATTGTCGCGACAGACACACCATTCACGCAATTATCTGCGGTATAGTGCATAACCTGACCTGCACTGCACATATATTGTGCCCACGCATTACACGTGCCGTTCAGCATCATGTAAATATCGGAAATATCAACACCAACCGATTGTGCCAGAATCAAGGCATCATAAACCTCGTCCAAGACAGCATTATACGGTTCAAAGAAATTCATTGCGCGTTGCTTGAACGCCTTGACCCGATGCGGGCCGGTGCAATTATTGCCCGATGTATCGCACCCAGCGTATGTAAAGGCATCTTGCATTGTTTTCTCTAACGCCTTCATCTGGGTTTCAGAATTTTCAATTTTTTCGTAAATCTGACCCGTGATTTGTTCGCGCGCCAATGTATCCGCCGACACGCCCGCCGCGGCCGCCGCATTTTGCGCCGCCGTCAGGCCATTATCGGGCGCAGCAACCGTGTCAGACACGGACGATGTTGTCGCGGTTTGCGATGCCGCCTGTGCCGCTGCAAATTGTTCCTGTTGCTGGGCCAGCGCACTCTGTAATTGTGCGACTGTTTCGGCGTTTTGCTGCGCCATTGTTTGCTGCATCTGTTGCATCTGGGCCTGCATCGCCTGTAATTGTTGGGCGTTTTGTTGTGCCGCCGCATTTGCTGCGGCCGTTTGTGCCGCCGCGTTTTGGGCATTTACCTTGGCCGTGGAATTGGCGACCAGTTGCGCCGCAATATAAGAAACCAAATCGCTGCCGTATTGCTGGCATGCCTCGTTCGATCGAACACAGCCATCGACAATAGACGTTGCGACATTCATATCGGTACAACCGCCCGATGCACATTTCGGCTGGGCACAGCGCAAAACAATCGCGTTGCAATTACCGAAATCCGCAGGGGCCGCATCGCCCGACGTGGCCGCACGGCTGTTCATCAATGTATTCCAAGTGTTATTGTTCACCGCCCCAGAATTGCCGTTATACGCGGTCAAATTATTACCACGGGTTGATGCAACAACGGCCAACGCCGCGTCCGCAGACACCAGCGACAAGGCCACCAACAAAAATCTTGCTATGGGTTTCATACTCTCTCTGTTATGCATAATTTTAACATAAAAACCACGCACTGGAAAGATAAAAAACACATTTGCGCGCAATTTTTGGTGCGACCTAAACATTGTTGACAAAATAATTATTTTGTATATGATGCAAGACATGATTATTTCAAACGGGATTCTTTTATCGGTGGCAAATGATGATTTAACCGCCGATGGCGCATTATGCGTGCCCGACGGCGTTCGCCGCATTGGTGCGCGCGTGGGGTGCAATATGCCACGTATGCGCGCACTGTCATTACCTGACACATTGGTAAAAATTGGCAACGGGGCGTTTTGTTACAACCACAATTTGGAATCGATAAAATTTGGCGCAGGCGTCAAAAAAATTCCCAATGGCGCGCTGGTCGGGGGCAGTTTTTTGCGCACGATTACGATACCCCGCACGTGGACGAACCTGGACAATACGGTTGAACACCTGTTGGCAGACAAATGCACCGTTGTGCGCGATATGGGTAATGACACGCTGCAAACATTTCCGCTGTTTCGACACGGGGACAGATTTTTTTATGAACAATCACGGCGCGATATTTGCGGAATCACAATATATAATTTGTTATTGCCACGGTTTGACGACAACGGTATATCTGGCGCGGCGCGCGTGGCGGTGCACACCGGACGCAGCACATTTATCGAACCAACGCTGGACGCGGCGATTGACGACGCACGACGCAAGAAAATTATGAATGAATTTCAATATGCATTATGGAAAAACAGGGTTCAACGCACAAAAAAGACCAAATTTGACGAAGATATTGACGACGTAATTCTGGGGGCGGCGTACAGAACTTTGCATGGCCAGTCACGCGTCAATGCCGCCACGCGCGCCATGATGCGCGGGTGGGCCGACCGCATTCCGCAGATGTCCGCCGATATTATGGCATTTATAAAAAAATACCCTTTGCGGCACGACCTGTATGAATTACAGGGAATAAATTTTGATAAAATGATGCAAATTGTTGCACCGATAGCACATGGCGCGATGAAAAAATCTGCGACCCGCCGGTTAAAGCACGCACCAGTTGATGCCGACGAAATGGACGCAATGGCGTTGGCGGGATATCAAAACCCAGGGGCATTTCCATACGAATGGTTGCAACAGATTCCGCGCGATAAACGTGGGGCAGCAACCGCGCGTCTGCACAAGATATTCAAAAACGCCGCAATAAAATCGTACTGCGCCGACACACCTGACGCATGCAATCGCATGATGCCCGCAATGGACGATTTGGAACAGAAAATGTCGCGCGTGCTGAAACAGCCGGTTGAAATTATGTATGTCGGGGGCGGATGTTTTGGTAAAACGCATATGATTTTTGTTGGCAATGCGCCGGCGCACATTCTGAAAACATATCACAGCGATTGCGAACACGGATTTTTTACCGCATGGGCACACGATACAGAATTACAAAATTCTTTCTTGCTGTCGGGACGCAAGTATCATGGCGATGTGCATTGGCGTCAGATTGAAACCGCAGGCATCAGTATTCAACGTGGCGAACGATATCTGATATGCAAACTGGCCGAAGGGCCACATAATGCGGTGCCCGATGCACCATACGAACATTTCAAGTGGTATAACCTGCGTGATCATTCTGATAATTGCATTGGCAATACATTGGTGGACTGTGGCGCGTTGGAGGTTTTGCCAAATTTCCAAACCCGCCCATATATGCGCAAGATTATCAATACGGTTCTGTATCGACCATTTAATGAACTGAATATGATTCAGAAAAAATATAACGCCGAACAAATTCGCACGGCGGTTGAGTTTATGAACGCCCGTATGACCCCAAGCACCATAAAACGCGATGAAATCTGTCGTAAATTACAGTTTTTGTCACAGCATGTAAAGTAACACAACAAAATTAAAAACGCCCCGTGTGGGGCGTTTTTGTTATTCAATGCTGGTGGTAATGATATCACCGTATGTGCCGGCTTCGTCCCCGCCAACATAGCAACTGATATGTTTACCAACGCTGTTCATCCATTCATTGTACGCGGCCTTTTGCGCGGCGTCCATATTCGAATCCTGAATGTCGCGTGTTGCGCGATTCAACAGGAATGCACCCGCCGTACCAACAGCCACCGCACCAACGGTTGAACCAATCCATGTCTTGCTCTGTGCGCCGGACTTGTTACCAGATGTGCTGGCCAAATCCGCCTGAGTTTCGCATGCAGCACTCAACTGATCCAACGCAGTGTTGTAATCCTCACATTTCTTCTTGTTTTCGTTACCTGACTCATCTTTACCAGTACAACTATTGCCCAGCACTGAGAATGCCGACGAAACCGAGTTCCGTGTCTTCAATGCAACATTTAACTGTGATGCAAAACTGATTGCTGCTTCTGCCTTAATTTGGTATGTCGATTTGTCAAATTCAGCGTCTGTTGTCTTTACCTTGGCATCTTTCGCGTACCCTTGGCACAATTTGAGCGCCTTTTCAGATGTGTTCTGATTGTCTGAAACCTTGTTCAGGCCGGTCAGTTTGCCGAATGCAGAACCATCTTGCAAACTTGCGCCCAGATATGCGCCACCAACCGTGCCGCCCAATGCGCCCAGCACAGTCATCCATGTGCGGGTACGTTTCTGGGACGCTTCTTTGTCTGCGGTTGCGTCATCAGCAACGGCGTTGGCGATTTCTTCCAATTCAGAATTTGGAATCCAACTGCCGCATGTGAAACTGTCGCCGACGGCAAAATATGCGGTTGACCAATTTGTGCCGTTCTGCAATTTTTCCTGAATGCGTTTGTCATCAGATTGCAGCGTTACACGCACGCGGCAGAACGAGCCATACAAATCGTTGCTGGCCACAAACTGGTTTGCTTTCAGACCATTGACAGTGTATGTCTTGGGCACTTTGGTGGATTTCAATTTAACCCACATATATGTGCCACCTGTGTCCTTGGCCCCCATGACGCCGCCCTGATTGCTGGACAGACACATGTTCTGTTCCTTGGTCAATTTGGCGTTGTATTTTGCCTGTGCTTCTTTTTCGATGTCATAAATCAAATCTTTGAACAAAGACGATGCCGCCTGTGTTTGCAGATACGTTGTGTAAGAAACCATAACTGGTGTGTCGTACACATTGCCGTTTTCATCAACGGTGTTGCAAACGCCTTGGTCGCCGTTTTCGGCCGTGCAGATGGCATTGCCGTTTTCATCGTATGACGGGACGCTTTTCTTATCCGCGGTCACCGATGTTGCACTGCCCGCATCAAGCCAGCCACCACGTACGGATGTTGCATCAGACCATGCGCCCGTGCCAGATTTGTTCTGAATCTTTAATTTACTCTGTTCGATTGCCAAATGCTGTTCGCACACAGATGCGTTTTTGACCGTATCTAAGCACAATCCCAACACAACCGTGTAATCCAAGACACCACTAACCTTGTTCATTAAGTTATCAAATGAAGGGTCGTTGGTGTTGGTCAGGTTGGAATAGATATCTGTACGATAACGATAGCAATTTACGTAATCTGGGCCACACATTGCCTTGACACAACTGGTCGCGACGGACTGGCACTGCTTTCTCATTTGGGCAATGGCCGCATCGCTGTACGTGTTTGCCAATGTCGCATTCAGGGACGCAATCACGCCGATTGGGTCGGTACCGCCCGCCTGATATTTTGGGAACAGCGTATCAAATGCATCAGTATTGATGTATGCATATGAATATGTGCCGGTTGTATTTGGATTTGCCGCCGCATACTTGCAATACAGGTCAGTATTCACAACCGCCGCACAACCGGTCTTGATTTCATCATAACTGACCGAATTGTTGATGGATTTAACAGTCTTGATGTCATTATAACTGACCGAATTGTTGATGGATTTATCAGTTGCACCAAACACCTGAGAATAGCATGCCGCGCCGTTACCGCCACCACATACACGCATTGCGCATGTTTTGATTGTATCAGCGCACTTTTGCTTTGCACTGGTATCAAATTTTTCAACCAAATCCGTGATTTTTGCCTTCATCGCGGTGTTCATGCGTGCAGCATACGCTTCGTCACAAACCCTTTCCTGATTGACGGCATCTTTTAACTGGGACGCAGTTGGCATTGCGCCATTGCCCAAGAATGTGGCATAGCAGTATTTATTTGCACCAACGGTGTCCATGCAAGAATTTTTAATGTATGTCTCAATGGCAGATTTGCTGACCGGGTCGGCAGCAGTTGTTGATGCGCCCGTTGTCGCGTCGGCATTGCCACTGTTGATACCATCAACCTGCGCAATCGTCTGGGCTGATGCGTTTTCGTAACATTTGTATGGGTTTGTTGCGCACGCGTTCAAGATACATTGATCAACGACCTTGTAACATGTGGACACGGCGTTGATTGCCGCCAATGCCGCCCCCTCTGATATCATTTGACCTATACGGCTGGTCGCCGCAGGGGTCGTTGTGGTTGTCGTTGAACCGAACAATTCGATTTTGCCATCGGATTGGCAACGCGCCAATGTGGAATCGCAGAACACCATCTGCTTTTTGAATTCGGTATTTGTTGTGCACAATTCAAAGTCCGCACCACAAACGTTTTCTTTCTTCAAACATGATGTATAACGCTTTACACAGTTTGATGTATCATATCTGTTTGAAATTGCTGCCCCATCAATCAACTGGCCCAATACACTGCCGTTGGTGGGGTATGTGTAATCTGTAACCTCGCCATACGTGTTCTTGGACGCGACGTTGGACAGTGCGGTTGTGTTTGATGTACCGAACAAGCTGGTAATTCCAGACGCGCTGCATTGTGCCAATGTGGACAGGCATTGTGGCATTTTCGCGTGGAACAGAACCTTGGTTGTGCATTCTTCGAATCCACTGCCACAGGCATCAGCCCCCTTGATACAAGAGGTATATGCATCGATACATTCGGCGTTAGCCAACAAATTCGACGTGGTTGTCGTTGACGTTGTTGTGCCCGTCACATACGTTGACATCGTCGGCATACGACGCGCCGCATTACCCATCACACTGGGGCGTGCAGTTGCCGCATATGCCGCAGGCAAACATGCCAAAATCGCCACAAAACTGATAGATTTTTTCAGTAAAAACATTCTGTCCACTCCATTATTTATGATTTAGTATATCATAAATTCCCACATTGATAAAGAAAAAACTAAGAAATCACAGGCAAAAATCACGGGGGCGATGTGCCCCCGAATTTATTTTTACCCAATGTCGTCCAAAATACATTTCAGCGTTTCCATATCGTCTGGCAGGTGCGATTTGAAATGCACACGTTCGCCCGTGGTCGGATGATTGAATTCCAGATATTCGGCATGCAGCATCTGGCCGTTATGGTCACGCAAAAATTCCAGCAAATCTGGGTCACGGGTGCTGGCCAGCCGACCCGACGCGCGACCATAGACCGGATCACACAAGACCGGAAATCCGTGCGCCGACAGGTGGACACGTATCTGGTGTGTGCGGCCGGTCAACAAATTACAACGAAATGCCGACACGCCCGCGCGTGGCCATACGGACATAACGTTTACCTGTGTATGGGCGGGCTTGCCCCCAGATTTGACCATTGTCATTTTCTGGCGGTTGCGTGATGAACGGGCGATGTTGCCAGTGATGTCTGCCCCCTCCCAATTTGGAATGCCCCAAACAAATGCAACATAGCGACGCACCAAATCGTGGGCAGAAAATGTTTTTACCAACGCACGAAACGCCGCATCTGATTTTGCAAAGACCATGACGCCACTGGTATCTTTGTCCAAACGGTGCACAACCCCAGGGCGCGTATCCCCGCCCAATGTCGACAAATGACAATGTGCCAATATGTTTTGAACCAATGTGCCGGTCTTATTCCCCGCCGATGGGTACATAACAACCCCGCGTGGCTTATCAATGACGATTATGTCGTCGTCCTCGTAAATAATACCTAAATCAAAGTCCGACGATATATTGTCGGCGGCAATGTCTGATTTTGGTGCAGGAACGTCAACCGTTATAGTGTCCCCTGCACGCAGACGCGTTGCCGTACGGGCATCGCCACCATTTAATAAAATCTTGAAACGCTGAATTTCACTGCGCGAAAATTCTGGCATCTGGTCGGCCAAGAATTTGTCCAAGCGCAACCCCACACCGTCATCGGAAACTGTAAATGAACGAATATCAGACATTACAAACCTATTTATATTCTGACCAATCACGACCACGCGTACAACGCGATAAATCAATAGACAATTCGCGTGCATCGGCGGTGACTGGGCACGTTAACATACCAGTACTGACCGATTGGTCGGCGTCGCGCGCGGCATTACGATATGTGAATTTTATTTCTGTTGGTGGATACACGCATGCAATCTGCAATGTGCCATCGGTTGCACCGTTTGCCCCCAGCCATACGCGCACACCATACCCCAATCCATAGCAAGGGAAACCGTCCAAGTAATACAAAACCAATCCTGAACGCCCAACCAACGATTTATCAATTTTGAACCGACCTGTGTACTGGCGCAGGGTCAGACCGGTCAACGCCTCCCAATCTGCGCTGGTGGAAAAAACGCTGACACGTTTAACGACCGGCTGGTCATCGGCGTACGACGCACCCATCAACATAATTGCAGACATCACCGCCAGCGCAAATTTTTTCATTTCTTTGTCCCCATGTTTGCCAATTCCACAGATACGCGTTTAACCCCCATTGCCGAACCAGACAATGTGTGCGAAAACTGAACCTGAGTTCCCGCGTCCAGCAATGTTGCCGATGGCATAAATTTCTGTTGTATTACTATGTTGCCATTGGCGTCACGCGCCGTGATAATCAAATCAGGCACACCGTATATTTCATCAGACACATTTTGCACCGTACCAGCAACCACCAATCGTGGCATACCGTCCGCATCTGCGGCCGTACGCACCGATGTAACGTGCGCAACCAATGGGGCAGCGTTGGCGTTTTCTATTTTCTGGCGTGTGATAACAGCAACCGTGAACACAATCGCCGACAGCAACGCACACAATGCCGCAAAGAACATCATTGCTGCACCGCGACCATTACTGCGCGCCGGCGTCCACGTGTGACCACACACCGCACACTTTACCGCGCCCGCGCGCAGTGACGGTACGGAATATTCTGTCTGACAAAAATCACATTTTATTTTCATGATTCCACTTATACCACATATTATTCCAAATTCAACAGGCGATATTTCGCACGAACGCGCGTCTGGATTTCAGACAATGCGTTCATAAAATCTGCGACCGTTGCGTTCTGGTTTGTGGCAACTGTTGCAAATAATTGATACGATACCGTGTCGCCACGAGTATCACGCGCCGCGGCTGATGCCATACGATTCAAATCCAACAATGTCATATCTGACATATTGGCCACACCACTTTTTACATTCCAATAGTATGCGGGGTTCACAGAATCTTCTATCATTTTGCTGACGACCAATTTGGGCGTAATTGAACCGGTAAAACCAACCGTCACATACACCGCAGTAATACGCCCCGATGTCATGTCCACCGAATCCGTGACACGCAGTAATGCGATTTTTTCGCTGTCACTGATGGACAGCCCCCCCAATGTCAAATTAGACACCCACAGGTCACCGACATTAAAACTGGAAAACTTGCCCACGTCCGCTAATTTGAATGCGCCCGCGACGTTCAATGTACGCGAATCCGCCGACATAGTGCCGGACACCGTTGCGTTTTTTATACCGAACGCACCGTCCAATGTTGGACGCGTTTGGTATATCAAACTGGAAACCGCCGCGCGTCCCAATGTTAAATTGCCAGACAGTGCAACCGACGACGCGTCCAAGAATGCCATATCGGTAATATTATGCCCACCCAGATTCAGTCCCGCCTGCATCGTTGCATCACGCGCATCGTCCGATGGCACGCGCCACAGGTATAATGCGTTGTCCAGATTCACCGATGTCGTTGCAACAATTCCGTTTGTTGCAACAATTCCCATATCAATATTATCGGCGCGCGATGTGCCAAATGCGCCATATGTACGCGCGTTATCCACAAAGCCCAGTTGCCCCGCCCCCGTTGCCACAATTTCACGTGTACGTAGTGGCGTGATATCGGCATCAGACATAACCACAACGCCCTGCAAAGTGGATTTGCCACGCACGTCGTTTGATTTCAAAACACGCAGTTGGTAATCACGACCATTTTCCATCAAATTTGTATTCAGACCATAATCCGCCAAATCCGCCATTTCCAGACGCGTGATATTTTTCCCAACTGTTTCCAGTAACTTTTCACGATTATCGACAATATAGCGTTCCAATGCGTCCTGAATGTTTTCCATTTCGCGGGCGATAACGATATTTTCAGCGCGACGAACCGCACGCGTCTGATACTGGAATAAAAACGGAATTATCAATGTGGCCAGCGCAACCGACAACAGTAATTCAACCATCATGCCGCCACGCGACGCATTTGACGCAGAAAAGATACGCAATGGTGTTTTCATTACTTCAATACCTCTTGGGGTGTTGCGGATTTCCAACTGCTTTGCATTATCGCACCAAATTCCGATGCTTTTGGTGCGGCGGGCAATGCTGCACGCGTCAATGTCAATTTAGAAAACGTTGGTGCTTTGGTATTTGGGAATGTCCAATTACCCAATTTTAATGGCGCGTTTGTTGACATCAACAATTCACCAGAAACTGTCAGGCCAAAACTTTCATAAAACACAATTTCTTCGGCGGAAACATATGGGGTTTTGACGGAATTTGCGCTGATACCCGTAAAGCCACTGATTGTTCGTGTGGTGTCTGATTTCAAAACCAAATCACGCGCAACATTTACGGACTTGGTAATTTTTGCGCGATCGGTCACAATGCGCCCATTGGTTGTGTACGCCGCACCATTCATACTGTCCGCGTTGATTGTTCTGAATCCGGAAATATCACCCGTCACACGCATAGAATTGATTTTTACACCCGCGCCATCGACATTTGCGCCACGACGGAAATACGCGGTGTTTGCCGTCATATCATCAATGCCAGCAAATACCGCCGACATGTTTTTAACCCGCGCGGACACGCCCGACAGTGCATCAACATTGTATATATTGTTGCCGCCCATATTCAAATCGCGCAACATGGTGTTCAGGTTTTCTTCGTCTGATGCCGTACGATGCAAGTATTTTGTTGTATCCAATCCCGCAACATCGCGCGACACACGATACACCAGCAACCCTTCGTGAAAGTCCGGTGCGGACACCGCCCAATTTGCGCCATACGCCACACCATCGGGCGACACAATCGCGGCATCTGCGCCAACATGGCGGGCAATACGATTTGCGTCCAGTTTATTGTCTGCAATATCAAACGCCAAATACACATCGGTAATTGTTGCACCACGAACAGAATACTTGTCAATAAATCCCGCCGCAATTGACGGTGATATTTGCGCCAATTCATCGTCTGATAATTTAATCTGGGCCGTATCAGGCCAATGATTTTGGTTCGCACGAACATAATTTAACGTAATATCGCGTAATTCCATAATCTGGCGGGCAATCGCCATATCACGCAGGTTCGACGTTGTTTCCGTGATTTGGGAATACAGCACAGGCGCGGCAATCGCAACGATTGCCATGGACAAAATAACCTCTGTCAAACTGGTGCCGCGGGCGGCGGGCGATGAAAATATACGCGATTTAATCACAGTTACTGCCCCCGTTTAACATACATTGTTTGATATCAATACGCTGTTCCAAGCGTTGCCAAAAATAATATTGGCAAATTATATACTGCGACAATGATTTTGCATTATAAGATCCGTCCAAATCACCAATCAATGTCTTGCACGCGACCGTCGTGTTATTTGATTCAGACGGTGATTTCAATGGCGCAATCGTGTCATTGTTCAGTGTGCCGACAAATACATCTGGCAATACAGACGTGCCGGCGGGACGAATATCCAATATTACCGCCCCCGATTCACCGTCAGACAATGCGTCGGATGTTTGGTCACGCATTGTGATATTTGATGTGGCGATTGATGCGACACTGATGCCACTGTATGCCGAATAACTTAACGAATCTTCGTCAATATACACATCTTGGCCGCGGGCGGCATTCAAGAATGAATTGATTTCTAACCGCTCTACACTGAAATTTATTTTATCACTGACCACATTGCCACGCACATACCAATTCGCAGGGCCGGTAAAACTGGTGCGGCCCGCCGTCATTGCAAAATCATATACCGATGCAGTATTTGCGTTAAATGTTCCCGCATCACCAAACGCCGCAACCGTGCGCGCATCAACAGAATCAACCGACAGTGCGCCACGCGTCAGCGACAGCGCAGATTCACCGTCCGGACTTTGGAATACCGCCCTGTCCGCGGTGGCGTTTTTAATAGAATTTTTAGATTTGCGTCCGTTTTCCGTCCCCGTCAACGACAATGTTGTAATTTCGCCCGTATCAAAACCCGCGCGGTTGGCAACAATACTGCCCACATTATTCAGCGAATTGCCATTCATTTCCAAATTGGCCAAGAATGCGCCCGCGTCCAAATCCGTATCATTACGACGCACAACGTCTGAATACGCATCGTCCAATGCAATCGCCACCACCAGTGCATCATTGTCCGTCGCCGCATAGAACCCAATGCGACGCACCAATTCCGCCATCTGAATCCCCGACAGATTTCCGCCCGTCATTTTCAGGTATGCCGATACCTGCGTGGAATCCTTGTCAATAACCAGTGCGATATTTTGCCCCAGTGCGGTTTGCGGTCTGAATCCCAACGGCAAACCATATGGTTCAAGCAAATCTGTGAATTGTGTGCCCGACACAACTGTTTCGTTGTACGGCAATGCGGACGCATTTTCGCGAATAAATATGCGCGCCGCCGCCGCGGCATTATCAATTTGGCGCGTGGTGGAATACATCTGGGCGGCCATATCACGTGATGCCAAACGCGATGCGAAAAACGGCATGAACGCAAAGATACACGTCAACGCCAACAATGCCTGTAATAAAAAATTTCCGCTTTGATTTCGTGGCAAGTGAATATGCCCCCTCCTACATACCGAACAGAATAGCAACTGAAAAAAAATATTGCAATCAGTTTTAAGATGATTTAACATCAGTTTCGTTTAGAGAGTTGGCGACAAAAATCGCCGGAAATAATTTCCTTTTGAAACAACAGAAACAAAATGCAAAACAAGAAAAACCAATCGTCTGTCGGGCTGATGATTCAGCGTTGTCATAAATGGCGTCAGAAAAGAAAACAGTACATCGATCAGGCACGTCAAACCGCCGATGAAATTGAACGCGAACGCCTGTTACAGGCCGCCGAACACTATGGCCGCATTGTCGCCGCAGAGCAAGGCAAAATTGATTCCACACGCACCCCTGCGGACAAGGTTTCAGTACCAGAAATTGATACAGAATCTGATGACACAACCGCATCGGACGAGGTCGAGGCCCCATTGCCCGATTTCATATTAAACTGACACAGAATCGTGTTCTAAATTTTGTTGAAATTTGACTGTGTTTTGCTATCCTGCGAACAAAAGGAAGTTTGGCATGGACAGCAATTACACAGTTTTAGCACGCAAATACCGCAGTCAAGATTTTCAATCACTGATTGGCCAAGATGTTTTGGTAAAAACACTGACCACCGCAATCAATACCGGACGCATTGCACATGCGTATATTTTTACTGGCATTCGTGGGACTGGGAAAACCAGTACAGCGCGTATTTTGGCCAAGGCATTAAACTGTCTGTCATCAGATGGGCCGACCGCAACACCATGCGGTGTATGCGAAAACTGTCGCGCGATTGCCGCGGGGCAACACATTGACGTTATGGAAATCGACGCGGCATCACACACAGGCGTTGACAATATGCGCGACATCTTGGACGCGGCACAGTATCGTCCAACCAATGGTCGGTACAAGGTTTATATTATCGACGAAGTTCATATGCTGTCGACATCGGCGTTTAACGCACTGCTCAAAACACTGGAAGAACCACCTGCACACGTTATCTTTATTTTGGCAACAACCGAAATTCGCAAAGTACCTGTGACCATTCTGTCACGATGCCAGCGTTTTGATTTGGCGCGCGTGCCGGTTGAAACATTAAAAAAACATTTTGCGTGGATTGCATCACAAGAAAAAATTGAATTATCTGATGCGGCAAACGAATTGTTGGCGCGCGCCGCCGATGGGTCGGTTCGTGATGGATTGTCATTGCTGGATCAGGCGATTGCCCAAACCGGCGGGCACGTTGACGAAGCGGCCGTGTTGGCAATGCTGAAACGCGCAGACAGTGGGGTTGTTGTTGACCTGATGAATACAGTGTTGTCAGGCGATACCGCCGCCGCATTGGAAAAGGTTGACCAGATTTACACCAATGGCGCAGACCTGTCTATGCTGTTGACCGACATGATGGAATGGACACATTGGGCAACACGTATGCACCCCGCCCTGCACGCGGGTGACGTCACGACATCGCCATACACGATGGATCAGCGCGAACAGATTCAAAAAATCAATGAACGCATTTCATTAAATACCCTGTCACGCATATGGCAGGTTATGGTTGCGGCCGTATCTGAATTACAGGCGTCTGATAATCAAAAGCAATGTTTTGATATGCTGATTGTACGTTTGATGCATATTGCCGATATGCCATCTGTGAATGAAATTCTGAAACGTCAACAGATGGAACGCGCCAGTGCACCCGCCACCACACCGGTTGCCACGCCCGCACCCGTGGCAGACACGCCAAAGTTTCTGAAAATCACATCGGCGGATACGCTGCGTGACGAATTAAAGAAATCCAAGGAAATTATGTTGCATGCGTATTTTGATAATAATATAGAGGTTGTTGATTTTACCGACGGAGCAATCAAGTATTTTGACCGTGGCAACGACGAAACATTTGCATCAAAACTGGCCATGTGGTTGCAAGATAAAACGGGACACGCGTGGACACTTTCGCGCGAAACAGAATCCCATCATGTTCAAACGGCCGCTGAACAAAATCAAGTGGCGTTGGAATCCGACCCGTTGGTGGCCAGCGCAATGGACTTGTTCGAAGGCGCACAAATCGTTGGTTCAAAATAAATCACGTAATTCGGGGGGAATACATGAAAACAGAATCTGGACGTTCATTGATAGAGGTTATCGGGGTACTGGCCATCGCCGGTATTATGACCGCCGCCACATGGCAGTTGGCCAATGTACTGCGCAATAATATGCGTCGCACAACCGCAAATCAGGTTCTGCAACAGATTGCCAGCGACACAAAATTATTGTTGCAAATGCGCGGGGACTATACCGGTGTATCGGTTGACTATTTGATAAAAGAAGGTGCATTAAAGAATAATGCCGCACCGATTGGCGGGGACGCGTGGTCGGTTACATCGTCGGCGGACGGAACATCGTTTTCAATCAATCTGGTTGAACTGACGCAATCGGAATGCGAATATTTTTCAACGTCTGCGCCATCGTGGGCAACATCAATTATGGTAAATGGTTCAACATATGACCCAGACACCAGATGTTTTTCATCATCAACAAATCAGGTTTCATTTATCGTTGAATAGTGTAACAAAAATCTTTGCGGGGCTGTCCATAATAACTCTGTGCGGTTGCATGACGTATCACAGTCCGAATCGCAGCCAGTGGCCACTGTACCTGCGCGGGGCCAGTTTTACCGACATGACCGAACCCGCACGCATTGCCAAACGCCCTGTGTATTTGGGGTCGGGGGGCAAACTGATTTCAAACGAAACATTACCAAACAGTGCCGAATACGGGGACAAGGTTGCAAACGACAATGCCGCCGCGGTGCAATATATGGCAAATGTTGAATACACATTGTATGACGCGTTGCGTAAATCCGGCATTTCGGTTCAGCGTGCGGGCACAGACGTTGTTGTAATTCTGGTGCGTGATGCAATTATGGAACTGGACGCCCCAGAAATATCGGCAACGGGTGATGACACACTGCGCACGATTGCAAAAATATTGAATAAATATGACGCAACATTTATTGAAATTGCGGGCTATACCGATGCAATGGACGCAACATCTGCGCATGCGCTGTCAATGGATATGGCACAACGCGTTGGTGTGCATTTGGCCCAGCATGATATAAATACCGCGCGCATGTTTATTGTTGCGCGCGGTGCATCGCGTCCGATTGCCGCCCAAGATGACATCGGCCGCCTGACAAATCGCCGTGTCGAAATTCGTATTGTTCCGGCACGATAAATTATCGGACAAGTTTCCCTTTTCATTTGAAAATTTTGTTGCTATACTGCGACCAGAACAATTAAACAAAGGAAGGCTATCATGGCAAACACACCTAAGACACCGGTGAATCCATCGGCAAAAAAATACGCACGTACTGGTATCATCGCGGCAATCGTTATTGTCGTTGCGGTACTGGGGGCATTTGGCCTGCGCGCCCTGCATAAAACAGGCGACGCCACAGAAATCAGCGGCGCGTCCGTTGCAGAATCAGTTGAATCTGTCAGCACAGATGCCGCACGTGGGGCCGACTTGCGCATTGCAATCATTCGTATGGACGCAATCCAGACAGATGCCAAGGCACTGAAAGCATTGCGTGAACAGAAAGAATCATATGAATCCAAGTTGCGCGATGAATTGACCAAAGACCAGAAAGCACTGGAAAAAGAAAAGACAGAAATTGAAAAGTCACAGGATATTCTGTCGCGCGAGGCATTGCAACGTCGCGTCGTTGACTATCAAAACCGCGTTGCGAAATTGCAGCGTGATTTGTCCGAACGTGCACAGAGCATCGAAGTTGCATATCAGAAAGCGTTGAACGAAATCCAGAACAAACACCTTGATCCAGTTGTTGACGCGATTATTGCAAAAAAGAATCTGTCATTGGTAATTGACGGTCGTTTTGCCCGCACAGGCAAAGATGTCACAAATCTGGACATCACAGACGAAGTTATCAAGGCACTGGACAAGAAAGTGTCCAAGATAAAAATGGAAACCCCAAAAGGGTTCTAAAAAAACGCCGGCAAATGCCGGTGTTTTTTTGGAAAGTTCAGAGTTCAAAGTGCAAATTTTGTGCGCTGCGCGCAACATAAAATAAACTGGATTGCCACGCGTCGCTTACGCTTGCTCGCAATGACAAAAGAGCTAGAATACTCGTTATAAAAAACAATCCGTTTTTACCAACTACTAGCACCCTTGTCATTGCGAGTGTAACGAAGCAATCCAGTAAATAAACCAGTGCGCCATTTGGCGCACACATTATTTTTATCGCGGCGAAGCGCAGCGGAGACGGATGAACTTTGAACTCTGTTATTTTAAGATTGCACTTTGCCATATTTTCCGTATAATCGCGGTATGTTAAATTTAATCAGATCTTTGCTGACACCGGCGGCAAACAAAACAACAGCCGGTCAGTTGGCCGAAAAATTCGGCTTGGAATTACGTGGTGATCCGAACACCGTCGTACGCGGTGTTGCACCAATCGCTGATGCGCGTGCGGGCCAGTTGGCGTTCTATTCCACAGAACGCAACAGCGCGGCATTCAAAATATTACCGATTGAGGTATTAAAAAACACGCGCGCAACCGTTATTCTGGTTCAGCCAGAACAGGCGGAATTTGCCCCTGCGGGTGCGACACTGTTGGTGACACCATCGCCACGTGGAAATATCGTAAAAATCTTGGGCGAGATTTATCGTGAAAAGCCACGATTTGGTATCAGCCGTGATGCCATTGTTGAACGCGGTGTGTTTTTCCGCAATCGGCGCAGCACGTATGTCGGGCAATTTGCAACGATTGAACGTGGCGCGGTCATTGAACCAGATGTGAAAATATACCCCTATGCATACATCGGGCGCAATGTTACAATTGGTCGCGGAACGATTGTCCAGACCGGTGCACACATTGAAAATGCCACCATCGGGGCAGAATGCGTTATCAATTCTGGCGCGGTTATCGGCAAAGATGGATTTGGTTATACCCGTCAAAATGGGCATAACATTTTCATTCCGCACGTTGGGCGCGTTGTTCTGGGCGACCGCGTGTCGGTTGGTTCTAATACATGCATTGACCGTGGCGCAATGACAGACACTGTCGTTGGCGACGGGACAAAGATTGATAATCTGTGCCAGATTGCACACGGTTGTGTAATTGGCAAGGAATGCTTTATCGCGGGTCAGACCGGTATGGCGGGCGGTTGCGTAATTGGCGACCGCGCATTGTTGGCCGGTCAGGTTGGATTGGCAAACGGCGTTCATATCGGCAATGATGCAGAGGTTGGCGCACACAGTGGTGTATTCCGCACGGTTGATGACGGCACACGGGCGATGGGCTATCCTGCGGTTCCGGGCATGGAATTTTTCCGTCAATATGCATGGTTAAAAAAACAGAGCAAAAGTTAAACTTTGTTGGGAGAGGAAAAAAATGGTTATTGACGCCAAGGGTATAGAAAAGGTTATTCCGCATCGCGGTAACATGCGTATGATTGATGAAATCCGCCAATATGATGAACACAGCGGCGTTGGCATTCACTATGTACGCGATGATGAATTTTGGTGTGCGGGGCATTTCCCAGGCAATCCAATTATGCCAGGGGTTTTACAGGTCGAAGCGTTGGCCCAAACCGCGTGCTTTATCGTTATGGCACGTCAAGGGTATAATGATGGGAAATCGGTTGGGTACTTTACAACAATGGAACGCATCAAGTTCACACATATGGTGCGCCCAGGCGACGTATTGGAATTGCACGTTGAATTATTGATGCAGAAAATGTCACTGCATAAATTCCACGGTACGGCCTATGTTGATGGCGTACCGGTTGCCGATGCGACATTTACAGCAATCCTGCAACACAACGACAACTAATAAAAACAGGACACAAAATCGTGTCCTGTTTTTTTATTTATCTTCGAATGGGTTTTCGTCCTTGTGATATTCAATCACCACCGGCAGGTGTTCCCACTTTAATTCTGTGGCAATCCCGCGGCGCAGGTAACGTGTGTATGATTCTGGAATATCAGACGCACCACCAACATTGATTGTAATTTTCATCGGGTGGCGACCCGTTTGACGCGCAAATTTGATTTTCATCGGGCGTTTCAGACGCGACATAGGCGGCTGGCGCGTGGCGACTAATTTTTCAATAATACGATTTATCAAACTGGTTGGAACCTGGGACGACGAAATGTCCCACTGTTCATAAATTCTGCGGAACATATTCTGAACCCCCATACCGGTTTCCGCAGACACCGCCAAAATCATTGGTTTGATAATCTGGTGAAATGAATTTGCAAATTGATGTTTCAATTTCAGCAATTTTTCATCACGAATTTCTGGTTCAACCAAATCCCATTTATTCAGGGCGACACATAAAATCTTGCCCGCGTCATATACGCGTGCGGCAATCCCCAGTGCCTGATTTTCAATATTGCGGGTGGCGTCCACCATCAGGATTACCACGTCCGCCTTGTCAATCGCGTCCAATGATTTCAATGCCGACAATGTTTCAACGTCATCGGTCACGCCCGCCTTGCGACGCAGGCCGGCGGTATCCATCAAAATAATATCGCGCCCATAAAAGCGTGTTGGTATTTTAACCGTATCGCGTGTAATGCCGGGGGCATCGCGCACAATTTGACGCTTTTCACCCAAGACACGATTTACAAATGTTGATTTGCCAACGTTTGGTTGCCCCAAAATTGCAATCTTTAATTTTTCAGTGGCGGGTTTATCATCGGCCACCGCGGTGTCAGCGGCATCACGGGCGGCGGCAATTTTATCAACAAATTCATAAATTGCATCAAAGCCCATTTTATGTTCCGCCGAAATCGCCGTTGGCGCGCCAAAGCCCAATTTATAGAAATCATTCACATCGGCCATACGACGTGATGATTCACATTTATTTGCCAGCAACAATACCGGTGCGCGCGTTTTACGACGAACCAAGCGCGCCCAATCCAAATCCGCGCCTGTAATTCCCGTGCGACCATCAACGACGAACAGTACCGCATCTGATGCCGCGATTGCGTCCAATGCCATATTTGTTGAATCCGCGGCGATGCCGGTCTTGGCATTTTCCAGACCCGCGGTATCTGTAATCTGGTATGTGCGGTCGCGCATAGTGCCCGTCAAACTGTCGCGGGTGACCCCCGGACGGTCATGAACCAGCGCATCACGTGTGCCGGTCAAACCGTTGAACAGTGTTGATTTGCCTGTGTTTGGGCGACCTGCGATAGTAATTTTAATCATAACTTTTTCCATTGATTTTTTATAATTATAAAGCAAAAATATAAATAATCAAATCGGGGGTGAAAAATGAAACAAAAACTTAAAAAATTCCTGACGCACCTGCGTGATATTGTTATAAAGCCAAAGCGTTATTTTACCAAAATTGTTGCCGACGGTAATATGGACGAATCCATGTTAAAGGCATTTATTTATGGCCTGATGGGTGGCATTTTGGTGCTGTGCCTGCGTCTGATTGGGGGCGCGACGGTGACATTGGGCGCGGTATTTACCGCCGTGGTGATTGTGCCCGTGCTGGCGGTGGCACTGCTGTTTGTGATGGGCGGTCTGATGATGCTGGTATCGGAAATTACCGGTGGCGAACGCGATTGGGAAATCGCAATCAAGGGGCTGTCGTCGATATTCTTTATGTATCCGGTGATTTTGGTGTTGAACGCATTGGCGTTTAATTGCACATCAATTTTGATTATCAGTTTGCTGATTGATTTGTATGTACTGTTCTTGTTCTATAATATCGCGTTGTATTGCATGCACGGGAAAAAAGCCAGTGTGATATTTGTTATTGCGGTGTTGGCAATGTTTTTGGCCACAGTGTACGCAACCGATTACCGTATCGGCTGGTTTATGTTAAAGAATGCCAGTGCAACATTGGCATGTGTAATGTAATAAATAAACAATATAAAAAACGCGCCATTGGCGCGTTTTTTATTTCTTTACCATGTGGGGGCATGGTCACCTTCTTTGACGATGGGTTGTTCATCTTCCCATACGGACAGGCCGGTATTCACATCGGTCAATGTCAGTTGCAGGTAATATTCCACACGCGTATCAACGTTCGAGAACCAACCCGATTTCAGTTTCATATTACGCTGTAACATTTTACCCGACAGTGACAGATTTGGTGCAACCAATGTGCCCTTTTTTGCAATGGTGGACGCATCGTATTCATCGTTGCCACGGGTGGCGCGTACCTGATGCGTTGTTTCATCTTCGGCGGCGTTGCGTTCATATTCAACCGCCGCGACGCCACGGGCCTTGACCGATGCGGCAGACGCACCCAATGCATCAACTTGCGCGGTTTTCAATTCTGCGGTTACCGGCACATAGCCGATTTCTGTTTTCTTTTTATTTTGGAAGCCGGTTGTAACCTGTGCTGTGCCAGAATTTACCAATGTTGTACGAATCTTTTTGACCAAGATATCGGTATCAAAACGCTGCATTGTGTCGTTTTCAACATCCGCAATCGCGATGACAGGATTTTTAACGCGGGCGAATGCACCACTGTCTATCATTGATTTGGTCATGCGTTCCGCAGCATTTGTCCAATCGCGATATTCCAATTCCATAACGTTTTGCATTGTTGCAACATCGCGCGCGTCATTCAAGTCGACAACGCGTGTTTCGCCACATGCGCACAGCGCGGCACACAACGCAACAGGCATCAGTTTTTTCATACGTTTTCCTTTTGGTTTTGTTATTTTATCTTTATGGTTTTTACATCGGGCGTGCCACCTGTCAAACGAACATAGACCAGATAGTTCCCCGCCGATGGAATTTCAGCTGTTACCACCAGATTACCACCGGATTTTATTTCTAGCAAGCCGGTTTTATCATTTGTCGTGCGCCACACCGATATCCGCTGGGGCAAAGTCGCCCAGGTGCGAACCTCTGCATTTGTGGTGGACAATGTGTACATTGTGGCCAGCAAACCCATCAGCGGTGCAGAATCACTGTCTGAATTGTATAATGCGGATTGTAATGCCGCCTTGGACACAGCAGACGCAAAGGCACGCAAGGCCTCGTTCACACGATACTGTGTATATTCTGTCATAAATAATGCGTCAACATCGGCAACAATTTCTGCGCCATCAACCATTGGCATTGGGGCGGCAAATAATGGTTCTGATACAGCCACAGATAATGTCGCAGGCCCTGTTGGAAATACAACAAAGGTATCCATTCTGTCTTCGCGTAATTTTGGGGCAAAGCCGTCTTCGACAAATACCCAGACGGTGTTTTTTGGGGTGGTGCGGGCATTGGCGGCACGCAAGTCCGATTTTACATATTTATTGTTGCCCGCCATACCATCTGCGCGCCGCAGATATATTTTTGCATTTGCATAATCGCCCACATTCAAAAAATACAGCCCCGACAAATACATCAATGCAGGATTCATAATATCGCGAAACGCACGCCACTGCGAATTTTCAGAATCCAGTCGTTCTGCCAAATCTGTATTATCAGCGCGTTCTGATTGAATTTGTTGCACCAACGCGTCGTATTCACGCGACATGTCCTGTTGGCGGGCATATGATTGATTTATAATCACGCGCGCATCATCGTGATTCCCCAGTGCCAGCGCATTCCACAACTGGTAATATGACACAAACAGTGCGTCCGACATATACGGACGATAATCGTTCGCCAGATTACCGGCCAACAGTGCGCCAACCTCGCGTCCTAAATCGCCAGAGGTCAAATCAATGTTACGATGATTAAATTCTTCGTATGCGGCGTCTGATGCGGCAAATTCATTTGCATGAAACAAACTGTCTGCGGTAATCAATAATTCCAAATTATTCTGGGATTCTGGGGCATTTCCTGATGAAAACTCGGTTGCTGTTGCAACATAGTTACCGTCAACGTAACCGGCGCGTACCGCGTCCAGTTGTGATTCCATCGTAGCCGCACATGCGCACAATAAAAATGACAAAGATAATACAATTATTCGGCGCATACGGCTGACCGTTTATAATGTTTTGGTTTCGCCCGTCATTGGGTCATAAAACCGCGGCGCACCGGCATAGCCCAATGCCGCATGGTGCGATGGAACCAAAAATTCAGGCAGCGGACTGGACGCGCCCATTTTCATAAACCCAGACAGGCGCGGGTCTTTCCATGCAGGTTGCTTGTCGGCCTCAATCGGGCGATGATACCACCCTTGGAATATCACCAGTTGTTTATTATCAGCCAAACGCATGATGTCCATTGGTGTGTACAGTAATTCTTCGCTGGTGGATTCTTTGCCGTCTTTGTCGGTCTTGATTTTCATCTTGTAACCCATCATGTCCGAAAAACGTTTGGCGGTGTCGGGGTCGTTTTGACGTAACACAACCTTGGCCGCGGTGGTGGAAATGATGGTGGCGGCGGCATCTGCGCCGTACTTTTCCTGAATCTGGTGCAAGTCCTGACCGATAATCAGGTATGACACCTGTTGACCACGACCCAAATCCGGCCCTTGGATAACGGCGTCCAGTTTTTGCATTTTTGGCATTTCGTCCAATACGAACAGTACCGGATACGGGCCCAGTTCGCGGCCATCACGCACCTGCTTTGGTGCGTTTGCCAGCAAGAAATTCGTCATCAATTCAATAAAGATTGCCGTAATTGGATTCAATGCCTGTGCATCGACCATATTGATGGACAAATACACCGTCACAGGTTTAATTTTGCCATCACGCGGGTCAACCAGACCACGCAAGTCCGAAAAATGAAAGTCAGAATGGCTGGTACGGTTACGAACCGCCGAATTACGGAATATCGACAACCCCGCCAGAATTGTGGACAAGATAGATCCACGTTCCTTGTCCGGTGTGTTTGCCAACTGGGTCAATTCCAAAACACTGCGGTGGGCGTAGGAATAGTGTCTGGCCTCGTCCACGGCGGCCATAAACAGGTCGTGCATAGGATCTGCCATCATAACCATTTGGTCGCCACCGCGACGGCGTTCTTCTAAGTCCGCGGCCATTGCGATTTGCGATGCGTTCAGCCAATCCAGAATCATGGAAAAAGATGCCTCGCGCCCAATCCATGCAGGGGGAATATTTTCCCACGTGCCGACATGTACATAGTTCATTGCGTTTAATTCACCACGCTGTAATGCCGCCTGTGCCGCATACGCATTGGTATCATTCATCATCGACAGGTAATAATCCGACAGCACCGCCGCATCATCGGCATCAAACGTACCCGACGTCAGGCGCGCATAGAAATAATCGTCGGCCTTGGCACGTTCAACCTTGGACACGATAAAGTGCACCAGACCAGCCAGACCGGCACGACCGGTGTTACTCCAATGCGGGTCTTGGGTGTTTTCTTGAATCAAAACCTTGCACATAGAATCAACATACAGGTCGCGTTGTTCCATGTTTGCCGGCACGTGATCCGGTGACAATGGGTTCCACGATGGGTAATATACGCCACGCGCGGGATCGTCCTGACCCGCCCAGTTCATAATGAATACCGGTCCAATCGTCGAACGATAACCCGACGATTTCTGGTACAATTCGGGTTTCGGGTCGTTGATAATCATAGACACGTTATTACATTCAAAAATTGTTGGGAAAACCACCCCTTGGGTTTTACCGGTTCCCGGGGGCGCGACGCACAATGCCGACAGACATTCGTTCATCATCAATGGTTTTTTCTTGAAATATCCCAAAACCATCATGAACCCGCCCAGCAGGCCCATTTTCTCGATATCTTCCTTGGACGCCTTGTTTGACGATTTTTCGGCAAACTTGTCCTTGCCATATGGGTTAAATTCGTCAACCAATGTGTTGTCCGCCATCAGGTAATATGCGATTATCGGCAACAGTGGCGTAATGCACATAATATCTGTACGCATCAGCGACCGTGACAGCCACGCAGGAATTTCAGCGATTGCAGACATACCACCACTGGTAAACAAATTCGTCAAATAGACACGTGTCCACGTTGCCGACGCGGGCGACCACCCATACCGCCAAATATGCTCAATAACAAAGGACAAACTGAACGCCGCCGCACAGACCAACCAAATACCAACCGCCCAGCGCAGCGACCAGAATATCTGCGCCATGGGGGTACGCTGGTGTTCATTGTACGCACTGGACTTGAATATATTCAGCCCCTTGGACGAACCACCAGCCGATAAAATCTTGAACTTAGCAACCATTGTGTTATGATTGTATCATATTTTTAACCGATTATAAATCAGGAATTGCGGGGAAATGAAAAATATTCCACGAATCTTTGTCGGAAATGATGTTGCAACGGGGGCGCGCGTACCTGCGACGGCGGACGTGGCACATTACCTGATGCGCGTAATGCGTCGCCACGATTGCATTGTGTTTGGTGGCGGGCGCGAATTTATGGCAACCCTGTCGGATGATGGCAAATCCTTGGCCGTTGGCGCGCAAACATCACACGATGACCCATCGGGTAATGTCGTGTTATATTTTGCCCCGATAAAGCGTGTGGACGATTTAATCAATATGGCAACCCAGATGGGTGTTGCGGCGTTTCAGCCGGTTATCACCGAACGCACAACCGCACACCATACAAACTGGAATCGTATGGAAAAGATTGCGACCGAGGCCGCCGAGCAATCTAACCGCAACAGCGTGCCTGTAATTTTACCAGAAATAAAATTTTCAGATTTGGATTTATCGCATATGGTATTTGCCGATGAACGTGCGGCATATGGCAAACAAATCCCAGCGGCGGCAAAAACAGATAAAATCTTGGTCGGGCCCGAAGGGGGATTTTCAGACGCTGAATTTGCGGCGTTGGACGCGGCGGGTGCGATTGGTATATCGCTGGGCAAAACAATTCTGCGCGCCGAATTGGCGGCGGCAATCGCGGTGGGGCGCATAACTGAATGACGGTTCGCATTGCAAAATTTATCGCAGACACCGGTGCGGCATCACGCCGCACAGCCGAAGATTTAATTGCATCGCGGCGCGTTACGGTAAATGGCACTGTTATTGACAGTCCTGTATTCTTTGTATCCGATAATGACGTCGTTGCGATTGATGGGACACCGATTTCTGCGCGCACCGAAACAAAACTGTACGCGTTTCACAAACCACTGAACGCCATGACAACCACGCACGACCCACGCGGGCGCAAAACTATATATGACGTGTTGCCAGACGAATACAAAAATTTGAAATATGTCGGGCGTTTGGATTACAAGACAACAGGTTTGTTATTGATGACCAATGATGGCGCGCTGGCACGAAAACTGACATTGCCGTCGTCGCATATTCCACGCACGTATTTGGCAACGGTGAATACAAATGACTTTTCAGGATTAGATGCGGCGCGACGTGGCATGACCGTTGATGGCGTGTCGTATCGGCCGATGCAAATTGACGTTTTGAAAAACGGCGAACTGCGCGTCACCGTGACCGAAGGGAAAAAGAACGAAGTGCGCATTGTACTGCGGGCGTGTGGCGCGCCGGTGCGCAAATTGCACCGCATATCATTTGGCAATATTGAATTGGGTAAATTACCCGTTGGTAAAATTCACATTATTCCACAGAAAACAATTGACGCGTTGTTAAATTCTTTCTAATATTCTGATTGAAACAGGAAGGGAGATTTTACAATGAAAAAACAATCCGCACCCAAGAGCACGAAATCACGCGCCACGACCACACGTCGCGCAAACAATGCACCTATCAAGGTTACGCCCATTGTGCAGAATCAAAAGGCGTGCTTTAATCCTTGGTCGCTGTCTATTTATATTTACTGGTTTATCATTTTGTTCTTTATTGCTGCAACGTTCTATATTCTGGGACGCAGCCACGATGTCCTGAACGCACCAAAAACAAATGTTGAAATCACCGAAGAAGCATTGATGCAGGCATCTGATTACTATGAACAGGGTAAAACGAAATTGCTGGCGGGTGATATTGACGCCGCAATCGCGGATTTGACCACAGCCATTGATGCGGGCAATGCATCGGTTGATACATATATCTTGCGTGGCGAAGCGTACATGCAGACCGGCAACTATCGCAATGCGTTGGACGATTTCAACGCCGCGGTTGATGCAGATTCTGTGAACGCGGTTGCGTATTATGACCGTGCGTTGCTGAATGCCCGTTTGGAAGATTACAATGCTGCATTGAACGATATCAACAATGCATTGGCGGCACAAACCGCACAACCGAACAAGATTCTGTCTATGCGTGATTTGTATGCAAAACGCGGCCAGTTGAATTTGTGGTTAAAGAATTGGCAGGGTGCGATTGCCGATTATACAAATTCGTTGTCACATGAATCTGGGGCGGTCAGCCCAACCGTATACGCCGACCGTGCCGAGGCATACACAGCAATCGGCGATTATGCCAGCGCAATCGCAGATTACACATCGGCCGTGCGCGTGATTTCTGAACAGATTCAGGGTGTAACCACCGCCGAAGAACGCGAAGCGTTGTCCAGCCGTGCAATGTCGTACTTTGAAAAGTCCGCGGCACTGAACCTGCAAAATGGTGATGTGAATGCAGCGCGCAGCGACTTAAATTCTGCGAATACAATCGCCGCCGCGTTGAATGACACGGCAACGATGGAACGGTTGGGTCAGTTACTGGCCGAATTGCCACAGGAATAAAAAACGGGGCGTTGCCCCGTTTTTTTTTAGAACATAGATAATAGATAGTGCGCCATTCGGCGCACTGCTTTATTTACTGGATTGCTTCACTACGTTCGCAATGACAGTCGTTTTTTTGTGCATGTGTCGCCTGCGGACTTCGTCCTTGCCGCAACCTTCGCGTACCGCTCGGTTTCATTGCGAGCAAGCGCAGCGACGCGTGGCAATCCAGTTTATTGTATGTTGCGCGTGGCGCACTGATTTTTTACCGTTAAAATGTCAGGCGCATGCCAGCGGACACAAATGGGGTTTCTGTTGTCCAGCCCAACGACACCCAGCCATCAACATTTTCGCTGTATTTATATCGAAATGAACCAACAATCGTGTGATCGTTATAATCGCGTACATCATGTTGCCAAATTCCCGTGTCCGAGAATATATAGGTCAACGACACGGTGTACTTTAACAAATCATAACTGATACCCGTACCCGCGGCCAGACCATCGGACACCGTGCCAATTGGATTTTCATCATAAACCACACGCGCGGTCAGCCCCCAAATCCAACTGTTGTATTGCAGGTTCATTCCGGCGGACACCTGTGCGCGCCAATCAGCATAGACGTCAGGCGTGTATGAATCTTGGCTGAATCCATTTGGTTTTGACATAAATGACGCACCAAATGCATATGCGGCCTTGGTCTTGCCGTGTGGACGACGGATTTTTAATCCCGCATCAACAGCATAATCGTAATCATCGGTCACACCCGCCACCGACAGACCGTATTGTGCACCACTTTTTGGGGCGGACGCGATATTAGCACGCAGTGCGCTGCGTCCCGTGGTCAGTGATGTATCAGATATCACCGCGCCGTCTGGGTGAATGCGTTTATAAAACAACGGTTTGTCATTCACGCGCAACCCACCAACATCGGGCAACCCCACCGCCAATTTGCGCGCAATAGAATCGGTAAAACCAAATTCAATACGACCAATACTGCGATCTTCGGTGAATAAAAATGCCTCGCGCATAAACTTGTCTTCGTCAATGGCGGCAGCATCAATAGCATATACCGCCCCCAACGATTGTCCCGTGCCGACCGCGTAATTCATTTGCCCGCGCACACGCCAATCGCCAACAAATTCTGGCTGGTTAAAATCGGGCTCTATCAATCCAGCAGTGCCGTAACCCGTCAATTTGAATGTTGCGCCATCATAATTATATTCAATCGCACGCGCTGATGCGGTCAACGCAATCATCGCCAGTGCAATATACGCCACGCGCAGTGGTTGTTTTGTCATTTATTTGTTCCCTTGGGCTTCTTGTAAAATAGCATTACGTAATTTATTGAATGCACGTTCTTCGATTTGGCGAACACGTTCACGCGATATACCATATTTCTGGGACAGCGATTCCAGTGTTAACGCAGGATCGGTCAAACGGCGCGCGCGCAAGATTTCGCGGTCGCGTTCTGGCAATTCTGCCAAATGACGGCGCAATAAATCGTATCCACGACGCTTGAATTCTAAATCTTCGATAGTATTTTGAATATCGGTTTTATCATCGGGCATATTAGACAGGACGTCGCGCGCATCATCATCAGAATGCGCCGGCGCATTCAGTGATACGTCGCGCGCGGACACGCGTGTTGACATGCGACGAACATCGTTTTCCGGTACGGACAGGTAATCTGCAATCTGTTTTGTTTGGTCATCAGACAGATTGTTGTCCATAATGCCCAATGCACGTTTGGCACGCGCCAGATTAAAGAACACACGTTTCTGGTTCGCTGATGTACCGATTTTGACGATTGACCAATTATTCAAAATCGTTTCGTAAATTTCTGCACGAATCCAGAACATAGCGTATGTGGAAAATCGGAATCCTTTTTCTGGGTCAAATTTCTGCAATGCCTGCATCAGCCCCATATTACCACTGGCAATCAATTCGCCAACGGGTATGCCATAATTCTTGAAATCATATGCAACCGACACCACCAGACGCAGGTGACTGGCCACCAAGCGTTCGGCCGCGGCCTTGTCCTGATTTTTTACCCACTGGTTGGCACATTCGTATTCTTCTTCGGCGGACAGAATCGGAATTTTCTGAACCGTTTGAATATACTGGGCCAGCCCCGTTTCGTCGCTGACCCCACGGGCGGCAACCAAACTGGTATTTTTTGCTGCTGGTAACGTGTTCTTGATTTGCTTTTTCATAACTTTTATAGTATATCAATAAAATAAGATTTATCAAGGACACCATTCAAACAGGAGATTTTTCAATGGCATCTATTTTGGAAAGAAAGAACAAGGTCAAAGCCCCAAAGAAAACACGTGAAGATTACGCCGAAGACGCCCTGTATCGCGAGGTTTGGGAAGAAGTCAACAATGACAAAACGTTGGCTTTTATCAAGAAATATTCCAAATATATGGTTGCGGGCGCGCTGTCGTTGCTGATTATTGTGACGGCGATTCAGATTGGTGTTCGCACGCACCGTGCAAACAAAATGGCCATGGCCGAAAATTATGAATCCGCGGTTCTGAATATGGACGCGAATGCGTTGGCGGGCATTGCGAAAAATGCGTCGGGCGCAAATGCTGATTTGGCACTGTTTCAGGCGTATGTGTTGGATAACGACATTGCTAAACTGGAAAATTTGGCAAAAAATGGTGCAACACGTGATTTCCGCGATTTGGCAAAAATGCATATTGTTGCACTGCGTGGCGATGATATGACGGCGGCAGACGTTGAAAAATATTTGTCTGATTTGAACACTAAAAAATCGCCTTTCTATTACACATCGCGTTTGGTCGTTGCCCAGAAATATCTGGCATCGGGCGATCGCGACGCGGCGAATAAATGGTTGGACGTTATTATCAACGACGCGGACGCACCAGCGGTCGTTTCCGCCAATGCCCAGACATTGCGTTAAAACACGATTCACAGGAAGGGAATGATGCGTAAATCTGCGATATTTTTGACAGGTATGATGGCGGTGCTGTGCGGCTGTGCAAAGCATGACCCGATTTTACCAGGGACGCGCAGTGCAATATTTGCGACAAACGCGCCAGTGGTGCTGAACCAATCCATCACAGATTTGCCGGCAACAACGGTCGCTGGCGACGCAGATGCGAATTGCCCATATACCCAAGATGCGTCAAACGTTATCAAAAATGGCGACCGCAAAATATTCAGCGGTTTTCCAACCCCTAATTCCGTGCACAGCGATATGAAACCCATATGCAGCGGGAAATACGTCTATGCCGGTCTGACCACGGGCGAGGTTATCAAGGTTGACGCCAAAACCCGTAACATTGCGTGGATTGCGGACGTTTTTCGCCCCAGCAATATGACCGGTGGTGCATCGGTTGTTGACATTGTTGCGCCAATTATGCTGCACAACGGCACGATTTATGCCGGCGGTTTGGGTGATGCATTCTGTGCAATAAATGCGACATCAGGCGTAAAGAAATGGTGTGCATACATCGGCACAGCGCACCCATTTATTATCACGGACGCGGCGGCATTTGTTGTTGGTACGGACGACAATTTGTACGCCGTGCGCATGCGTGATGGCGCAATTTACTGGCGCGCAAAATTGAACGCGCAATCCGCACCGACATACGCCGATGGTACGATTACCGTTGGGCGACAAAAATTTGATGCCGCCACAGGACAAACAAAATAATAAATGCCCCGTTTGGGGCATTTGTTATAAAGTTCAAAGTTCATCCGTCTTCGCTGGCGCTCCACTGCGATAAAAATTTTGTGCGCTGTGCGCAACACCTAATCACTGGATTGCCACGCATCGCTGCGCTTGCTCGCAATGACAGAGATTCTAGAACGACTATCATTGCGAGTGAAACGAAGCAATCCAGTAAATTAAACTTGTCCGCCATTGGCGGACACATTCATTGCTCTTTGCTCTCTGCTCTTTGCTCTCTATAATTAAAAACGGGGCGATGCCCCGTTTTTTTTACAGTTGTGCGCGAACTTCTTGAACCTCGTAACATTCGACGCGGTCGCCTTCTTTCAAGTCATTGTACTTGTCAAAAGACATACCAAATTCAACGCCGGCAACAGATACTTCTTTGACCTCGTTCTTTTCACGGCGCATTTCGCCAATCTTGCCATCATAGATAACAACATTGTTACGCAGCAAGCGAACAAACGCGTCTTTCTTTATCACACCTTCGGTCAGGCGACAACCCGCAACACGGACGCCCTTGCCCACCGTGAACAATGCGATAACATCGGCATAACCAATAAAGTTTTCTTTCTTTTCTGGGGCCAATTTACCGGACAAGATTTCTTTGATTTCGTCGGTAATACGGTACACAACACTGTGATAGCGAATATCTACGTTGCCCGCACGCGCCATATCGCGAACCGCGGCGTCGGCACGAACGTTAAACGCGATGATTACCGCCCCAGATGCCGTGGCCAGACGAATGTCGCCCTCTGTAATCTGGCCAACGCCAGACGACAGGATTTCAACAGACGCCTTGTCGGTGTGAATATCGCGCAACATGTCGGTAATGGCCTCTACACTGCCCTGAACATCGGCGCGCAAGATAATTGGCAATACCAATTTTTTGGATTCATCGCGACGCGCAAACAGTTCTTCCAGTGATGAACGTTTGACAGCGTTGGCTTTGTCCTTGGCCTGTTGTACGCGATATGCGGCAACTTCGCGGGTCTGTGCCTCGGTTTCCATTACATGCAATTCATCACCTGCGTTTGGAACGCTGTCCAGTCCCAAAACAACCGCTGGTTGCCCAGGGCGTACGGACTTCACACGTTCGCCGGCCGAATTTATCAGACCACGCACGCGACCAAATGTTTCGCCAACAACGAACACATCGCCAATCTTTAATGTGCCCTGACGCATCAGAACGGTTGCTGTTGCGCCCAGACCTTTTTCCATTTTCGCCTCTACCACATATGCGACGGCGGGCATATCTGGATCGGCCTTTAATTCCATCATATCGGCCTGTAACAGAATCGCTTCTTCTAATTTATCCAAACCGATGTGCTTGGTTGCAGAAATTTCAACACACTGGACATCGCCACCCATATCTTCGACCTGAACCTCTTGCTGTAACAGGTCGGTTTTTACGCGGGTTGGATTGGCCTCTGGCAAATCGATTTTATTGATTGCGACAATAAACGGAACTTTGGCCGCACGAATGTGATTTATCGCTTCTATGGTCTGGGGCATGATGGAATCGTTTGCCGCAACAACCAATACAACAATGTCCGCCATTTGCGCACCACGTGCACGCATTGCGGTAAATGTTTCGTGTCCTGGGGTATCCAAGAATGTGATTTCTGCGCCTGATTTTGTTTTAACCTCGTACGCGGAAACGTGCTGGGTGATACCGCCGGCCTCGCCCGCGGCAACGTGCGCATTACGCATCGCGTCCAGCAGCGATGTTTTACCATGGTCAACGTGACCCACAACGGTGACAACCGGTGCACGTGGTTGCAGGTGCGCGGGATCAGGTTCGCGTTCCAGTTGGTCGGCATATGGTTTTGTCACAACACGTTTAACCGTTGCACCAAATTCAGTTGCAACCAATTCAGCCGTATCGGCATCAATTGATTGGTTCTGGGACGCCATCATGCCCATTTCCATCAATTTTTTGATAACATTGCCAACCTTTTCCGCCATAGCGGCCGCCAAATCTTTGACGGTGATTGTTTCGCCCAGTTGAACCACGTGTTCGATTTTCTGGGGCGCGGTAAAGATTGCGCGCGCCTTTTCACGGAAACGTTTCAATGACGCTTCGCTGCGGCGGCGATTTGCGCCACGAATGCCGATTTCATCATCGTCGTCGCCATCGCCAATAACAATGTCATGCAGGGAAATTTTTCCTGATTTTTTGAAATCTTTCTTGGACGAATTGTGACGATTGCCATACGGGCGGGCATTGTCTTCTTCGTCATCGCGCATACCACCACGGAATGCATGATGCTGTTGCGTCTGTTGCGCAGACATTTGCGATTGTGGTTGTGTGGGGGCGGACTTTTTCGTGGGCTGTGGTTGCGATGCAACAGGTTTTTCTGGTGCGGGCGCGGCAACACTTTCACGCGCGGCCAGTTGCGATTTCACCTGTTCGTATTCTGCGGCCTCGCGCGCGATTTCTGCTTCGCGTGCAACGCGGGCGGCCTCTTCTTCGGCTTCGCGGGCGCGACGTTGTTCTTCGCGGGCACGGGCGGCCTCTAATACAGCGCGCAATTTTTCATCGGCTGCGTTTTTGGTTGCGGCCGGTGCGACCGGTTCATCACGCAATTCGCGCGTTCCAGGTGCAACAACGCGACGACGACGTTCAACGCGTACCGCATCGCCCTTTTTACTTTGCACCGCATCAATGGTTACAGATTTTCCCAATGTCAGTGTTGCCATATATTTTTACCCCCGTATTAGTTACATAAATACCCACGATGCAATGCGCACCGCGGGTTTTTATTATTCAGCGTCCCCTTGGGTTATGCCATACGCCAGTTCGCGTGCCTTCATAATAACGCGGCCCGCCAAACGCGCAGACATTGTGTCTTCGCCCAAGATTTCGACCAATTCGTCGGTTGCCAAATCAGCCAGATCAGACAATGATTTGATACCGTTTTCGCCCAGTTTCATAATGATTGGACGTTTCACGAAATCGAATTTCAACAAATCGTCAGACATACCCATTGCATGGCCATTGTCGATGTATTCTTGTTCAACCTTGGTCAAATATGCCTTGGCACGATTCTGCAATTCTGCCGCCAATTCTGGATTGAACCCTTCGATAGATTCCAATTCAGATGCATCAACGAATGCGATTTCTTCGACGGTACGGAAACCTTCGGTAATCAGCAGGTGTGCAATCATTTCATCAACGTCCAGCGCACGGATAAACAGTTCTGTCTTTTCCTTAAATTCTTTGGCGCGACGTTCTTGTTCTTCGGCCTCGTTCATAACGTCGATGTTCCAGCCCGTCAACTGTGATGCCAAACGGACGTTCTGGCCACGGCGACCGATTGCCAATGACTGTTGATCTTCGGTAACGACGACGGCCGCGCTGCGTGTGTCTTCGTCAACGATAATCTTGGCAACCTTGGCCGGCTGCATCGCATTGACGATAAATACCGCAGGGTCATCGGAATACAGAATGACGTCAATCTTTTCGCCATGGCATTCGTTGATAACCGGCTGGATACGTGTACCCTTGATACCGACAGTCATACCAACAGCGTCAATCGATGGATCTTGGGTTTCAACAGCGATTTTCGCGTGTGACCCTGGTGCACGTGACACAGATTTAATTTTAATAACACCTTCATAGATTTCAGGTACTTCTTGGACAAACAATTTTTCCATGAACATTGGGTGCGTACGGGTCAAGAAAATCTGTGGGCCGGAATTAGAACGCGCAACGTCCATAATCAATGCGCGCACGCGATCACCCACCGCCAAGCGTTCGCCTGGGATCAGTTCGCTGCCCTTGATGTAACCTTCGGCCTTGCCATTGATGTCAACGAAAACGTTGCCAAATTCAATACGTTTAACAATGCCAGACACAATGTCGCCGATATTGTCTTTGAATTCTTCGTACTGACGGCCCTTTTCTGCGTCACGGACGCGGGTTGTCATAATCTGTTTTGCGGTCTGGAATGCCATGCGGCCAAATTCTGGTTCTGGCAGTGGATCTTCGACAACGTCACCAACCATTGGGTTTTGGGCGTATTTTTTCGCCTGTGCAACCGTCAACATAGTGTTGGCATCGTATTCATCGCCCATGGATTCTGGGGACGCAATAACATTGAACAAACGTTTGACATATATTGCCCCATTTTTACGGTCAATGGTCGCCGTGATGTTAAATTCTTCGCCATATTTGTGTTTGGCAATTTTGGCGATTGCCGCCTCTAATGATTCAATCACAATTTCGCGATCAATCTGCTTGTCCTGGGCCAATGATTCAATGGCCAACAGCAAGTCCTGACGGGGCATAGAAACAAAAGACATTTATTTTTCTCCTTCGTTTGTAATATGTCTTTACTTATAAGGGCGGGGTTTTTCAACCCCGCCCCTAAAAAAACTTTTTAAGAACATTCGTATTATTACCACCGAATCGCCAGAAAGCAAGGAAAATTAGCAATATATATTTGACGGCTCTGCTTTTGCGCTTTATACTGCGGGGTATGAGGATACTGAACAAATATTTTTCGCGCCAGTTGGTCGCAATTTTTGTCATGCTGTTACTGGTGCTGACCGGATTGGCGTGGATGGTACAGATTATGTCCATGCTGAAATTCTTGCTCAGTTATGGTGTCGCACTCAGCAATTTCTTGGGCTTGACGGTATTGATGTTGCCGTTTATTGTGTCTATTATTATTCCATTTGTGACATTTATCGCGGTGATATTTGTGTATAACAAACTGATTGCCGACAATGAAATTACCGTTATGGCGTCGGTTGGGTTGTCGCCGCGCCAACTGGCACGGCCGGCGTTAAAATTGGCGGCGGTGCTGACGGTGTTGCATTTTGCATTAAATATTTGGGCCGTGCCGGTGTCACAGGCGCGTTTTTACAGCACTCAATGGAATCTGCGTTATGGTTTGGCACATATGAAACTGCAAGAGGGGGCATTTACCCCACTGGCGGACGGTTTGGTCGTCTATGTGGACAAGGTGTCTGGTCACGACCTGTCACAGGTTATGTTGTCTGATATGCGGGACAAGAAATCACCACTGACGATTTTTGCAGAAAAAGGTAAATTGGTATCAACGGCACGTGGGCTGTCCATCGTTATGAACAATGGCGCGTTACAGGCACGTAATAATGGCGCGATGACCACCGGTACATTTGATGCATTTGATATGGATCTGAATTTGACCGACCGCGGTGACGATATCGGGTTCAAGGTTCGCCGTGTGCCAACACTGGAATTGGTCAAGACAGTATTAAACGCCCCAACCGAAAAACAGCACAAGCAGGTTTTGTCCGAACTGTGCACACGTTTTTTAAGTCCGATTATGAATCTGGTATTGGCGGCGTTGTGCACGTTGGTGTTGCTGCGTTCGTCACTGTTGCGTCGTCGCGCCAGTTTTGCGCCCGCAATGGCGGTGTTGGCCATGGCAATTACAATGGCGGGATTTATGTCGGCATCAAATATGGTGACCAGTTTTACGGACTTTGTCGTGCTGGCTGGGGTTCAGATGTTGGTTCTGGGTGGTATACTGATTGCGTTGTGTAAGAAATGAAACGACTGATTCCGATTTTTCTGCCGATGTTTTCTGCTGTGTCTGCCATGGCGATGGCCATTGACCCCAATGTGCCCAAGACCATCAAGTCAGACAAAATTGAATACGATGTGCGCGCAGAATCAATTAAAACAACCGGCAATACCGAAATCACCAATGCATCGGGCCAGCGTTTAACACTGACGGATTCGTATCTGTCGCGTGATGGGAAAAACCTGTCGGGGGACGATATAAAAATCTGGCTGGGCGAACATGTGTACATTGAATCAGATAATATTGTGCGCAATGGTGATGACACGGTTGCATATGATGCGACATTCACAGCGTGTGATGACTGTGATGATATTGGCGATGCGTGGCAGATTTCGACAACACGTACCGTACACGATATGGAAACACGTATGCTCAGTTTCCATAATCCAGTCATGTGGATTTATGGTGTGCCGGCGTTGTGGTTGCCATACTTTTCGATGCCAGACCCAGGGGTAAAGCACAAGACCGGATTTTTGATGCCTGATTTGAAATCCACCAACCAGATGGGGACACAGGTCAATATTCCGTTGTACATATACCTGTCGGATACGCATGATATGACGGTTACGGCGTCGTATCTGACCCAAGAAAACCCGTTGGTGCAAATTGAACATCGTCTGAATACGGCGCATTCAGAATCATTGACGCGCGGGTCGTTTACGCATAACCGCGCGGGCGAAAATCGTTGGCACATATTTAACAACGATATAATTGAATTAGGCGATAATGCACGCGCCAAAATATTCTTGGAACGCGCATCTGATAAAACGTATTTGCAGAAATATGGATTCTATGGCGACCAACCGTATTTGGATTCGGGGGCAAAACTGGAACTGTTTGGACAGAGCAGTTATGTCGTTGCCGACGCGCATATATTCCAAGAATTGCGTACGTACAACACATGGGTGGCAACACCATCAGGTGACATTTTGCCAAACATTCGTGCCACGCACCAGACGTCGCCATTGTTTGCCGAAACATACGCAACATTTGGCGCGGACATTTTGGGTATTTCTGGTTCGGGTACGGCATCGCAACGTATGATTGGCGATGCGCGTATTACATCGCCGTGGACACTGTGGGGTGGCAATCGTTTGACGCTGAGTATGGACGCCCGATATGATGTGTATAATTTTGATAACACCGATTTGTTTGATGGGCAAAAGTTTTCAGGACTGAAAAATCGTTTCTTGCCCAGTGGGTATGTTGAATGGGGATTGCCATTGTTTCGTCCGTCTGACACGTGGACACAGGTTATTGAACCACGTGCACGGTTGACCATAATGCGCCATATTGACGATGCGTCTTTTGCGGCGAACAATGATTCGGCGGGTGCATTGCTGTCGGACGCGACATTGTTTTCAAACAAGCGTTTTGCGGGTCTGGATTTGTGGGAAAACAGCAACTATGCCGATTACGGTGTTCGTTGGGCGGCATTTAACCCAGACGGGCGTTCATTCGAAGTATTCTTGGGACAAACATATGATTTCCAAGATCGCGATACCATTGACCCCAACAGTGGATTTTTGAATGGCGCATCGGACTATGTCGGGCGTGTTGGTTTTAACAATATGAAATGGTTGGAATTGACCAGTCGATTCCGTTTGGCGCGTAATGATTTGGCATTGCGTCATATTGAAACATCGGCGTACCTGACCCACAGTGCGGGAACATACCTGAACATTGGGCACATTTGGTCACAACAGTTTATTGATACATACACCAAAAATGATTCCATCAATGAAATTATGGGTGGGTTTGGTATCCAGTTGACACCACGTTGGGCGGTGCGCTTTAATTCAATTTATAATATGACGACCGGTGCATTCCAGCGTCATACCGGCGGCGTGTTCTATACACACCCATGTTATTACATGTCGATGGAATACCGTCGTGATAACGCGGTCAAGGGGGACTATGTCGGGACAACGACATTCCAGTTCCGCATTGGTATGAGTATCAATGGCCAACAGTACTAATATATGAAACGGGGAAAGGACAGATGAAACAATTAAATCTGATTTTGGCGGGTGCATTTATGATGATGGCCGCGCCGGCATATGCCGCCAGCGTCATCGCATCGGTAAATGGTACACCGATTACCGATACCGACATTACCGCACGCGTTAAATTGATGTCGCGTCAGGGTAAAAATCCAACCGATAATCGTCGCGTTGCATTACAGAATATCATTGATGATAATGTCAAAATCGCATATGCGCAAAACTTTCACGCCGTCCCCGAAGATGATGTTGTGGACAAAGAACTGAAAAAAATGAATTTGGGTGATATGTCTGAATCCGAACGCACGATGGCGCGCAGCGCATTACGCGCAGAAATTGCATGGCAAATTATTGTTGGCCGTACAATTATTCCAACGGTTGACGTATCCCGCGAAGAAATCGATGCCGAACGCGCCGAAATTGCACGTGAAAACGGCCTGCCGGTGGAAATGACAATCGTGCGATTGGTTGATATTCCCGCCGATGTTGCGGCAAAACTGACACGACCAAAATCATGCGACGATGCGGTTACAATGGCGGAAAATTTGGGTGGTGCGCCGCAAAAGTTCACCGCGCTGCAATACGAATTGTCATCTGATATTCGGGCGCGTGTGGCAACGCTGCCGACACTCACGTGGTCACCGGTTGTTGACCGCAGTGTTTTGTTGGTATGCAGCACCAAAAAGACCAAAGAATACGGAAAACTGGACGAAATGATAAAGCAAAACGCCACATACAAACAGGCGATGTTTATCGCAGACCAGCAACTGAAACAACTGCGCCGCAAAGCGGTGGTTGTTATAAACGACGACAGATATAAATTATGAAACCGATTTTATTTAATTTTACCGATGGCGAACTGGAAAAGTTCATAACCGATATGGGTCAACCATGTTTTCGTGCAAAGCAAATTCGCGAATGGTTAAATCGTGGTGCGCCTGATTTTTCTGTGATGAAAAACCTGCCCGATGCGCTGCGTCATGATTTGGACGCGGTGGCACAAACATTGCCGGTAAAAATCGTTAAAAAGTTACAATCGTCTGATGGCGAAACAACAAAATTCTTGCTGGAATTGAACGATTGCGAACAGATTGAATGCGTATTGATGCGTACAACGTATGGCAACAGCGTCTGTGTCAGTTCACAGGCCGGTTGCGCAATGGGCTGCAAGTTTTGCGCCAGTACGTTGTTGGGTCTGAAACGCAATTTAACGGTGAATGAAATATTTTCACAAATCTTGGTCGCACAGTGGGAATTGCGCTGTGACCGTGATGCGGTGCGCGAACGCCCTATTCGCGCAAATGGCGATGCAAACAATGGTGACGTGTCGCATATTGTCGTGATGGGCACGGGCGAACCATTACAGAATACTGAAAATGTTATTGGATTCTGTGAGCGTGCGAATCGCGATATGGGGATTGGCTGGCGTCGTATTACGATTTCGACATGCGGAATTGTGCCGGGGATTCGCGAACTGATTGCGTGGGGCCGTCCAATCAATTTGGCAATATCCTTGCACGCGCCGACCGACGAATTGCGCGGGCAAATTATGCCGATAAATAATAAATATAAATTGGCAGAGGTTTTGGCCGCCGCAGACGAATTTACCGCACTGCATAATCGCCAGTTGATGATTGAATACATCTTGTTGGCACGCAAAAATGCAAATGGCGATGTGGAACTGTTTAACTGTACGCCGGAATACGCCGAAAAGTTATCTGAACTGTTGCGCGGGAAAAATTGCATGGTGAATTTGATACCGTGGAACGCGGTTGATGAACGCGATTTTGCGTCGCCATCGGGTAACGCCGTGCACAGATTCCAAGACATACTGATTAAAAATGGGATTCATGCGCGTATCCGTCGCGAACGCGGCAGCGATATTGGTTCTGCGTGTGGGCAACTGCGACTGGGGAATAAAAAACATGCCGAATGAAATATGGATTGTGCGCCACGCACAAAGCGTTGCGAACCGTGGTGATGTGTCAACAACACTGCACAGTGAAATTCCACTGTCACCCGATGGCGCGAATGCGGCGGCCGCATTTGCCGATGCGTTTGACAGACGCCCTGACCTGATTATCGTGTCGCCATATTTGCGCACACGCCAGACCGCCGCACCCTTTATTGCAAAATATAATGATGTGCCGGTGGAAATTTGGCCGATACAGGAATTTAACTATCTGGACAACCAGAAATGTTTGGGCAAAACGGTCGAAGAACGCCGTGCGATGCGTGATGTGTTTATTGCGCGCGGCGATGCCGATTGGCGCGACGGGGAAAACACCGAAACATTTAACGAAATGGTGGGGCGTGCACGCGCGTTTATCGAACGCCTGCGCGGGCGCGATGAATGTTTTATTGTGGCGTTTTCACATGGTCATTTTATCAGAACACTGGCCACAATTCTGGACGGGGGCACACCAACGATTGAAAACATCTTGCAACCAGACAGCGAAATCCCGAACCTGAACATTTTTAAGTTCAGTTTATGAGGTAAAATTAGTGTCCGCCGTTGGCGGACAAGTTTAATTTACTGGATTGCTTCGTTACACTCGCAATGACAAAGGTGCACGCGTTGTATTTATAACTGTATCACACTATCACTAAAAAACGGGGCAAATGCCCCGTTTTTTTATTTATTTGGAATGATTTTGATTTCAACACGTCTGTTTTGCTGACGGCCAGCTGCATCTGCATTTGACGCGATTGGGTTGGACGCGCCCATACCCAGAATCTCAAAGCGTGATGCCTTGACGCCCTGCCCTTGCAAATATGCGGCAACCGCGTTTGCACGGTTACGCGACAGGGTCTGGTTGTATTCCGCGCTGCCTGTGCTGTCGGTAAAGCCCGATACCATAACGGTTGAATTGCTGTATTTATTCAAAACCTTGGCGACCGAGTTCAATGTTGCATAGAATCCCGCGTTGATGTCCGCAGAATCTGTTTTGAATGTGATGTTGCCCGGCATTACCAAACGAATGCTGTCGCTGTCGCGGACGACGCTGACGCCGGTTGATGCCAATTCTTGGCGTAATTCGGCCTCTTGCACGTCCAGATAGTAACCAACGCCACCACCAACTGCCGCACCAGCCAAACCGCCAACCAATGCGCCCTTGCCACGATTACCAGATACCAATGCGCCGGTCGCCGCACCCGTTGCTGCACCAATTGCAGTGCCCCATACGGCCTTGGACGTTTGGGCCTCGCCCGTGTAGGGGTTTGTGGTTGCGCATCCTGACAAAACGGTTGCCAGTGCCGCTAAAATTGCATATTTCTTCATTATAATTTCTCCTTGTTCGGGGAACATTGTAGCATAAAAAATCAAGTGTGCAAGAACGTAAAGAAAGAGAGCAAAGCGCAGAGAGCAAAGAGCAATGAATGTGTCCGCCGATGGCGGACAGCTTTGTTTACTGGATTGCTTCGTTTCACTCGCAATGAATCCAAGCGAAGCGCAGGATGCGGCAAGGACGCTAGTCCGCAGGCGACACAAGCAAAAAACAACGTCATTGCGAGCGAGCGCAAGCGACGCGTGGCAATCCAGTTTATGTTATGTTGCGCGTAGCGCACAAAATTTGCTCTCTGCTCTCTGCGCTTTGCTCTCTCTGTCGGAGCACCAACCCTCCCCGTTTTTATGCACAGCATAAAAACACCCCTCCGGTGGAGGGGAATAGATGGTGGATGTTGAGGGACTCAAACCCCCGACCCTCTCGGTGTAAACGAGATGCTCTAATCAACTGAGCTAAACATCCAAAGCCGGCAAATCATAAATGATTTTTTTGCGTTTGTCCAGTTTTTTATTCTGGCATCGGCATTCCAGCGGTGGCTTCGCCCATAACTTCGTCAATTACAGCGTCTGCCTTGGCCTTGGCATCAGCGTACGCCGTCATAACCAAGCGGGCAATTCCATCTGCACCACGCGATACCATATCGGGACGAATAGAAATCCCCAGCATATCATATTTGCCAGACAATGTGACCACGCATGCGCCGTTTTCAGCAATTCCGCCAATGCGCATAGAGCCCAATTTTTCCTGTGCGGCCGATACCTTGTTTTGCAATTCGGCGGCCTGTGCCATCAAATTTTCCATATCCATGTGTAAATCCCCCCATGTACTGAATGCGCCCCGTATTTCAGGGGCGCAACCAATCATATACTAGTCAGCGATTTCGCGACCTGTTTTCTGGTCAATACCGACCATGGACATACGTGTTTTGCCACGTTTGTCCGCGCCCAAGTAACGGACGTAAACCTTGTCGCCTTCGTGAATCTTGGTATCTTCAATCTTGGCAATGCGTTCGCCTGTGATTTCAGAAATGTGAACCATAGATTCAAAGCCGTTCAAGATTTTTACGAACAGACCGAAATCTTTGACCCCTGATACTGTGCCTTCGTAAATCATGCCAACCTCTGGTTCGGCAACGATTTCTTTGATACGCGCGATGGCATCGTCGGCCTCTTCCTTGGTTGTGGCCATGATTTTGATTGTACCATCGTCGGCCAAATCAATCTGGGTGTTTGTTTCGCGTGTCAGTGCCTGAATCACACTGCCGCCCTTGCCGATAACATCACGAACCTTGTCTGGGTTGATTTTCATGGTGTATGCCTGTGGGGCATATTCAGACACGTGGTCGCGTGGGGCTTTGATTGCTTTTTCAATCTTGCCCAAGATGTGCATACGGCCATCTTTTGCCTGTGCCAATGCCTTTTCCATGATTTCAAATGTAATAGATGTGATTTTGATATCCATCTGCAACGCAGTAATACCACGATCAGTACCTGTTACCTTGAAGTCCATGTCGCCCAAGTGATCTTCGTCGCCCAAAATATCGGTCAAGATTGCGTAATCATCGCCCTCTTTGATCAAGCCCATGGCGATACCCGCAACCGGACGTGTCAATGGAACGCCGCCGTCCATCATTGCCAATGTTGCGCCACATGTTGTCGCCATTGACGATGAACCGTTGGATTCCAAAATATCGGATACAACGCGGATTACATAGTCGAACTTTTCACGGCTGGGCACCATTGGGTGCAACGCGCGCCATGCCAAATTACCATGACCCAATTCACGACGCCCTGGGGATTTCAGACCCTTGGCCTCGCCCACGGAATACCCTGGGAAATTATAGTTCAAGATAAAGTCGCGTTCTTCGGCACCGTCCAATGATTCCAGTGGCAATGCATCTTTGCCGCCACCCAGTGTCAATGACACCAATGCCTGTGTTTCACCACGTGTGAACAATGCAGAACCGTGTGCGCGTGGCAACACGCCCAGTTCAATTTCGATTGGACGTACGGTTTTTGTATCACGACCATCGATACGTGGTTTGCCCGCCAAGATGTTGCTGCGCATAATACGTGCAGTAATGTTTTCAACAATTTCATCAGCAAACGATTCCAGCGTAGATGTTGCCGTTGTTGTATCTGGGAACAATTCTGGAATGCGTGCCTTGGCCGCAGAATGAATGCCCGCCAATGTGTCCAAACGAACCAATTTTTCTTTGATTTGCAGCGCACTTTCAATGTCGCCCGCAAAGCGTTCAAAATCGGATTCCATTGCGATATATTCAGCGGACTTTTCAGGTGTTGCCCAACGCTGTTTACCACACTTTTCGGTCAATTCGTTGATTGCCTGAATCACAACCTGTTGCGCGTCGAAACCAAATTTCACCGCACCCAACGTTGTTTTTTCGTCCAATTCACCGATTTCGGATTCAACCATCAGAACACCGTCTTTGGTTGCTGCAACGACCAAATCCATTTCGGAATCTTCGGTAACCTTTTTCGATGGGTTCAAGATATATTTGCCGTCCATATAGCCAACACGTGCCGCACCGATTGGGCCCGCGAATGGAACGCCCGACAATGCCAACGCCGCAGACGATGCAATCATCGCCAAGATATCTGGCTGGTTCTTTTTATCATATGAAAATGTTTGTGCGATAATCTGAACCTTGTTCTTGAATGTTTCTGGGAACAGTGGACGAATTGGGCGGTCAATCAAGCGCGCAATCAATGTTTCAGCGGTTGATGCCTTGCCTTCACGTCTGTCACGCGACCCTGGGATACGGCCCGCAGATGCAAATTTTTCCTGATAATCAACAGTCAGTGGAAAGAAATCCTGACCTTCGACCGCTGTCTTTTCTGCGCAAACAGTTGCCAGCACCATTGTGCCGCCCATTGTCGCCAAAACAGCACCGTTTGCCTGTTTCGCCATGCGGCCTGTTTCCAGACGCAACACTTCGTCACCATATGGCACTTCGACCACAACAGGATTATTCAAATGTGCGTGTTCACCTTTATCAAATAAACCAAACAACATTATTTTTCTCCATTTTATGTTTCGTTAGATGCGAAGAAAAATTATTCGTTTTTGCACTCTGGCAAAAGCACAAAAAAGAACAATTTCCCCTTCGCACCATTTGATTATAAATGATATTTATGTCAATGCAATAAAAATCCCGCCACATGGCGGGATCTATTATTTACGCAGACCTAATTTTTTAATCAGTTCTTCGTATTCAGCAGCACTGTTCTTTTTGATGTACGCCAACAATTTTTTGCGACGGTTTACCATCAACAACAAACCACGTTTAGAGTGTTCGTCTTTGTGGTTTTCTTTCATGTGCTGGGTCAAATTGCGAATACGTTCTGTCAAAACAGCAACCTGAGAGGCAGCAGAGCCACCATTGTCTTTTTCAGTTGTTTTGAAAGCGGCGATTAATTCGCTCTTTTTTTCTTTTGTAACGGACATTATGTTTTCCTTTGTTTGTCGTTAAATTGTTCGTTTTGGGCGCAGCATTCCGGTATCGTCAATTCGCCCTATTCCAATGAACACATCACCAGAATAAACGCGACGCAGACCAGACGCACCACCCACCAGAATAAACCCGCCGTTCTGATACAGCGCGGCTGATTTATCGTCCAGACACACAACCGGAATGTCCCCCAGTCCATGGTCTGGTGATTTCAAGAATTCCTTGATATCTGTGCCATTATTGACCAGTTTTTCCAGAAAATCAAGTGTCACAGCATTTTTTATATCAAAACCGCCTGACTGTACGCGGCGTATCATCGTTGTTGTGGCGACAGCCCCAACCGCCCGCGCAATATCACGCACCAATGCGCGGACATATGTCCCACGACTGCACCGCAGGCGAAAATTCCAATCAGATGCGTCGCGCCCCAGAAATTCCAGCGCATAGACATGCACCGTACGCACCGCGGGCGCGGCATCAATGCCCCCACGCGCCAATTCGTATGCACGCCGACCCGCAATATGCACTGCACTGTATGCCGGCGGAATTTGGGAAATTTCCCCTATGAATTGTGGCAGCACGTCCAAAACAGCATCAACCGTTGGCGTAAAATCATTACGTGCGGTTTCGCGTCCCGTTATGTCCAGCGTGTCCGTTGCAATGCCAAACCGCATAGAAAACAGGTATTCTTTGATATTTTCATGCGCATCTTCGACAAATGGTATCATTTTGGTTGCCGCGCCAACTGCAATCGGCAACACACCCGACGCCATTGGGTCAAGCGTGCCAATATGCCCCGACGTACGCGCCCCAAACAGGCGCGCGACACGCGTGCTGGCCGTGCGACTGAACAGGCCACTTTCTTTGTCCAAAATAATCCAACCACATGCCATTTTTAACGATGCTTTGTCTTGCTCTGTGCGCGGGCAAATTCGGTCATAAACCGCGCAAATTCTGTTTTATCTTTGCGACAACGTGGCCACAGTTGTTTCATTGTCGCATTATCAATAACCGCGCTGTATTTCGCCGTGTCGACCAATATTTCACGCCACTGGCGCGCAACGTCACCGTTGTCTAAACGCAGTGGCGCGTCCATCGGGACGGTTGCAAACACCCGCGCACCATCAATGCGGACATCGCGCCCAACCAGTACACGCGCAGACCACGCAACCTTTGAAATATATTCATTGCCACCATCGTGCACAACTGTTCGCAATCCCAACTGTATTTCAGGCATACCAACCGTCAAATGCGTTGCAACATGCGATTTCATAAAATCCAGATGGCGCAAAAATTCCGTCAGAACCAGTGGATTGTAAAACTCGGCATAATTTGGTTCATAAAACGGTGTTTTGAATGCGATTTTTACTCTGGTCTTCATGTGGGGGTGTCCTTTGGTTCTTTACCCGAACAGCGTCAGTTGCGTTGTATCATTCGGCTGCATCACACGCGACGGCTTTTTCGGCGCAGGCGTTGTGGCAGCAGCGGGTACAGGTGTGATATTTTCTGTTGTGGCACGCGCCCCCTCCAATCCGGCCAAAACAGATTCTGCACGTGCAACAACCGATGCCGGCATACCCGCCATTTTAGCGACGTGTATACCATATGAACGATTGGCAACACCCGCCACAATTTTATGCATAAAGACAATATCGTTATTATGTTCGCGCACATCAATGGTCAGACACGATACATTACGCAACCGCCCCGCATTGTCACCCACCAATGTCGTCAGTTCATGATAGTGCGTGGCAAACAATGTGCGTGGCGACAATTCGTCCAGATATTCCAGCACCGCCTGTGCAATCGCCATACCATCATATGTTGCCGTACCGCGACCAATTTCATCAAATATGATAAATGATTTTTTTGTGCACCGACGCAAGATGTTGGCGGTCTCGCTCATTTCTACCATGAATGTTGATTGTCCCGCGGCCAGATTGTCTGATGCGCCAACGCGGCTGAATAACTGGTCACAAATACCAATCGTCGCGCGCGATGCCGGCACAAACGAACCCAAATGCGCCAACACCACAATCAATGCATTCTGGCGCAGATATGTTGATTTACCAGCCATATTTGGGCCGGTCAGCAATGCAATCGGGCGCACGTTCAAATTACAATCGTTTTTAACAAAATTATCGCCACGTGTGCGCAATACTGATTCAATTACGGGGTGACGACCACCCACGATGTCAAACGCGCCATCGTCGGTAATTGTTGGCCGCACCCAGCCATAGTCACGCGCCACCGTGGCCAACGCATACCACACGTCCAAATCCGCCAGCAAGTCCGCCACAGACAGCAAATCATCAGATATCGCGCGAATGTCCGCAATCAGATTTGCAATAATATCATTTTCGATACCTGTTGCGCGTTCGGCCGCACTGCGCACATTATTGTCTAAATCAATCAGTTGTGCGGTGGTGAAACGCATATTGCCCGCCAATGTCTGGCGATGTATAAATCCTGATTCTGGCATCATCAGTGCGTCGGCACGTGCCGATGGCACTTCAATAAAATACCCCAAGACATTATTGTATTTGATTTTCAGTGTGTGCACACCGGTCTGGGTTGCATACTGTGATTGCAGGCCCGCGATTGTTTCTTTGGCCCCGTGTGCCAATGCGCGCATATTGTCCAGTGCAACATCAAACCCGTCACGTATAACCCCGCCATCACGGAAAAATGTCGGCAATTCATCGGCCAACGCATGTGACAGTTTTATTGCCAAATCACTGTGCGTGTTTATATTTGCAAATTGCGCCGCCAACCCCGCGTCCAGACGTGGCCCCATCATTTTGAAATTCGGCAATTCAATCAAGAAATCCGCAACATGACGCATATCGCGCGGCGTTCCGCGCCCCGACAACAGGCGCGTCAAACTGCGCCCGACGTCCGGCACAGATGACAGTGATGCCGCAACGGTCGCCATAACATCACTGTTCAAAATCATATGACCAATGTGTTCCTGACGATTGCGAATTTCCGTCGCATCGCCCGACAATGTACGCAAATAGCCGCGCAATTTACGCGCGCCCGCCGCGGTTTTTGTCGTGTCCAAAACATCAATCAAACACGCGCCACCATCTGATATTGGGGCATCTATTTCCAAACTGCGCCATGTGGCAGAATCGACCAATAATTGTGCACCCGACTTGAATACATACGGTGCACGAAATGTTGTTGTGGCGTCCCGCTGGGTATTAAACAAATATCCCGCCAGAATTTGAATTGCAGACATTGCCGGCACATCTGTTGCGCCATCAATCGCGCCCGAAAATATACGTGATACAATCTGGTCAATGTCTGCACGGTGATACAGTTTTTCATACACTGGCGTTGTCTTGAACACATCGCGCAGGTGTTGAATGGTTTCTGTTTCTGCGTCGCGTTCAGGATAAATAACCTCTGCTGGATTTATGCGAACCAAATCATCCAATACGTCAGCGGTGCGACCAACAAAAAATTCACCCGTTGAAATATCACACCCTGCGATATCAAACGCATCGGCATTTGGTACAACCGCAACCAAGAAATTAGAATTTTTTGGTGTCAGTAAATTTTCATCGGTCAATGTTCCCGATGTCAAAACACGAATGATTTTGCGTTCTATGTATTTATGACCACGCGCCTTGGCCTGTGCGGGGGTTTCCATTTGTTCAACCAGCGCAACCTTGAACCCTGCGCGAACCAAGCGGCCAAAATAATTGTCCGCCGCATGCCATGGAATCCCACACATCGGAATGTCCGCGCCGTCGCCGTCCGTGCCACGCGCCGTCAAAACCAGCCCCAAATTTTGGCTGATTATTTTTGCATCTTCGAAAAAAGATTCGTAAAAATCCCCCAAACGAAACATCAACAGTGCATCTGGATTTTCGGATTTCATATCCATGTACTGTTGCATAACTGGGGTCAGTTTTGGTTTTTCCATTTTGCGACGCGCCTATGCTTGCGTTTCAACCTTTAACGTTTCGATTTTCAGTTCTGCTTCTTTCAGCAACTGTTCGCAATATGCCTTTAACTTGATACCCTGTTCGTACGCCGCCACAGAATCCGCCAACGGCAATTCACCAGATTCCATTTTCTTGACCAATTCGGTCAGTTGCTTGTACGCATCTTCAAATGATAATTTTTTGTCGTCCATTTCTGTGCCTTTGTTTTGTTGGTCTAAATGTACAAGATAAAATGCCGATTGTAAAGGGTCAGTTTTTATAATTCGCCCTGCTCTTAAACAGTTGCAAAGCAGAAAAGATTCTTTTATAGTAGTAGTGTCATGGTGTGTTGCCATGATGGGGTCTGATAGCCCGTTTCGTGCGTCGGAATAAGTTCCGAATGCGCACACGCGCATTTTTTATTACGACGAAAAATATACTCCTGAACCAACCGGTCAGGAGGGTTGCGAATATATTGAATAAGCACACAATTCACGAAATTGTTATCAGCCTCCTGACCACCAAATAACTTGGTGGTTTTTTCGTACGAAAAACAACAGGAGGTAAAACAATGAAAGCAAAAATAATCACAAGTATCGCACTGGCAATTATTGTCATGCCAAATCTGGCGCGCGCCACGTGCATGGACGTTGTAGAATGTCTGGAAAACGCGGCCAGCGGATATTGTTGTTGTGCAAATGGACAAACAAAAACTGTGGTGGGGTGTCCATCTGGCTATACTGCGGTTGGGACAACATGCACCCGCGAAGATACCACTGGCAGCGACGAAACCGGAACATATGTAATATCATACGGAACATGCGACGCAACGGTATCAACCATAGATTGTTTCAGCACGCGACTGCAATCATCAATAGGCCGCGATGAAAACTGTATGTGCAATATGTAAAAAGGTGAAATAAATGAAACGCATATTTATTTTCGCCATTTGTATGGCAACAATGGTGCACGCCGCCATTGCCGCATGCGTGCAATCCGGCAAGAAATATACATCGTGCGCGGCGGGATATTACCTGTCGGGTGGGGTATGTACACGTTGCCCCGCCATTGGCAATACATATGGTACAACATCGGCAAATAACACAGGTGACATAACGTCGTGCAGCATTGCCGGCAATACCCAATGGGGCGAAGACAGTCGTGGCTTTTATACCTATGAAGGTGACTGCCACTATTCTAACTAAAAAACACCGGCAAATGCCGGTGTTTTTATTTAGTCAGTTTTTCAACCAGTTCGTTCAGTTGCACGCGGGTGGCAAATGATATAACAATCTGGCCCGCACCACCACGACGTTCTGATATCTTGGCCTTTGCACCAACGGCATCGGAAATGCGGCGTTCCATATCACGACGGACGTTGTCATCAATCGTTTTATTTGTGTATGCACGACTGGTGCTGCGACGTGCGCCCTGCTTTACACGTGTGGCCGCGTCCGCCACCGACAGGCCGTTTTGAACAATTTCACGTGCCAATTCAGCTGGATTTTCCGCAACCGCGATTGTACGTGCATGCGATGCCGACAATTCGCCCGATTTTACCATTTCTTTGACACTGTCTGGCAATGTGCAAATACGCAACATGTTGCGAATATGACTCTCTGATTTGCCAATCAGGCGCGATACGTCGTCCATGGAATAGCCACACTTTTCCATTATGTTTTTGTATGCGGCGGCCTCTTCTATTGGGTTCAGGTTTTCACGCTGGACATTTTCAATCAGCGCGATTTCCATTGCATTGCCATCGTCCAATGATTTAACCAATGCGGGAATTTCCGCCAGACCCGCCATCTTGCTGGCGCGATAACGACGTTCGCCCGCCACAATTTCATACATATACGGGCGATTTGTGACCGCACGCAACAAGATTGGTTGTAATACGCCCTTCTCCTTTATAGACGCCGCCAAATCCGCCAATTCGGCATCTGTAAACGTCTTGCGCGGCTGGTCAGGGTTTGCGCCAATTTGCGCCAACGGTATTTGTTTGACCACCACGCGATCACCACCGGTCAATGCGGTGATATCTGGCACAGATATGCCGATTTCATTTTGCAAATCGGCCAAGCCACGCCCCAATCCAAACTTAGTTGCCATTTTCGCCCCCTTCCAGTTTTTGAATTATTTCGGTTGCAACGCGCAGATACGCCTGTGCGCCACTTGAATTAAAATCATAGAATAACGCCGGTTTACCGAAACTGGGTGCTTCGGATACACGGACATTGCGCGGAACAACGGTCTTGAACACTTGGTCGCCAAATGTTTTGCGCACATCATCGTCAACCGCACGTGTCACGCCATAGCGACGATCATACATGGTCAGCAAGAACCCCAGCACCGCCAATTTTGGATTTATCTTGTCATGCACGGCACGAATTGTCATCAGTAATTGCTGTACACCCTCTAACGAATAAAATTCACACTGCATCGGGACAACAACCCAATCAGACGCAACCAATGCATTTATAGTCAGATACCCCAATGTTGGTGGACAATCCAATAATATATAATCATAGTGTGACGCAACCGTTGCCAACGCATCGCGCAGGCGAAATTCGCGGTTATCAGCGTCCAGCAAATCAATTTCTGCACCCGCCAACGCCATACTGGACGGCATAATGTGCATATTTGGTACGGCGGTTGTCAAAATATTGTCGGCAGCCGCGGCCGTGCCCATAATAACACCATAAACGCTTTGGCGATGCGCGCTGCGCACAAAACCCAAACCCGTGCCAGCATTACCCTGTGGATCAAGATCAACCAACAAGACACGCTTTTTAATTGCCGCCAATGATGCGCCAATATTGATTGCGGTTGTTGTTTTTCCGACACCACCCTTTTGATTTGCAAATGCGATTACTGTTGCCATTAGTTTTTCACCATTCCTTTCTGATGCTGCAAGTATTATAAAAAGGTCTAAATCGGTCAAGGCAATTATATTTTACAAACAAAAAACATAGTAATTACAGTTTAATAAAATTTATTTCATGTGAAATAAACCACATTTGACATGTGCATATTTTGTTATACAATTTATAATATGCGGTTCAAGACACTGTTTACTTTATCAACATCTGTTGTCGCCAGCGCAATGTTGTGCTGGGGCGGGGTGAAAAAACATCAAAAAACACCGGTAAATGCCGGTAAATTTTCAACCGTCCAGACGCTTGAAATTACCAGTGATACGATCCGCGTAACCGATTCGAATTTTAATCATGTTTCTAAAACTGCGGCGGCTGGATTATTTTTCCCGTACGAGAACAAGGTTGTTGTATATCATTTCAAACCAATGGACACCACTGCGCGTGTTGTGCATTTCTGTGATATGAACAACCAAATGAAACCACTGGTTCAGCGGCACGAGGTTGAACATGCACGCAAGGCGATATTTACCCACCAAGACGAATTGCATTCGCCATATGTGCGCGGGCAAATTGCCGCAATGAATGAAATTATCGCACCAGCGGCCGAAATTATAGAGGCACTGGATTGGCGCGCAAAGCATGGCAGCCGTTTCCCAACACTATCAAATTGTCTGGCACGTGCCGACCGCGATATAACACGCATGGCAGACACATTAAAAATGACATGGCCGTTGGATTTTAACAGACCAGAAATTGCAACACTGGTCATGAAATATGCGTTGCAAAAATTCCAAATTGAATTTAATCGCGGCGTTTATCGTACAACAATACGTCGGGCAACCGAATCGGTATCAGATAAAAAATACACGCCAAACGACCAATGCGGTTTTCCATATCAAGACATGTTATTCTGTCCCGAATCAGATATGTGGGCACCAATGTGGTCATTTAATTCACTGCGTGGGCGTGTAAACCCGTGGATGTTTGCTGATATTGATATGCGCAAAAAATTACTGAGCAATGTGGAAAAATGCGTTGAAACAGCCAGCAATGTTACCGGTCAAAAACCACCTTTTTTAATAAATGCAAAAATGCGCTGATTTCAATAAATTATTGTTTATTTCATATGAAATTACCGGCAATTTTTGATAATTATAATATACCCATCACCGGTGCGTGATTTTACCAATTCATAATCGAATTTATATTTGGTCTGGGCGGTTGCAATTTCAGCCGATATTTCCCGACCTTTTAGTAAAAAAAGCCGGCATTTTGTTTTGGCAACATAGTCCAAAATTTTAATCAGTGGCGCAAACGCACGTGCCGTAAATACAATATTGCCGGTATTTGCCGGCATTTTTTTAACAAAATCTTCGACCCGACCGTGATAAATGTTCAAATTCTGTAAATCCAGACGTTCTTTGACCGCGTTCAGAAACGCGACCTTTTTACCAATCGATTCGATACATGTCACGTGCCAGCCCAAAATAGCCAACACAACCCCAGGGAATCCAGCCCCACTGCCCAAATCGATAATTTGTGCGTCCTGTGGCAAAACGTCCGCCAGTTGCGCCGAATCGGCAAAATGACGATTTTCAATATCAGACAGCGTACTGGGCGCGACCAAATTCATCTTGGCCGACCATTCGCGTAACGTGTCTGCGTACTGTTCAAATTTGACTTTATTATCCATACGCGGTATTCTAGCACAGTTATGAGAAAAATAGAAAGTTTATTTATTGGGGCGGCGTGTTTGGCCACTGTATTGGGGGCAGGCGTCGCAATTTGGAATCACGAAAGTACGCCACACGCGGCATTGTCGCACGAATTTCCAGTTACGCCACATGGGGCGTATCTGGCCGCGCGCCACGCGATATACGTGAATGATTTTGACCGCGCCGTTGAATTTTCAAACGTCACCCGTGACGTGCAGTTTGACGCGGTACAGAACGCGCGCTATTTGTCTGAATTTTTATCTGGGAAAATGCCGGAAAATGCCGGTGATTTGAAAAAGGCAACCGCGCCAGCGGCCAAATTGATTTATGACGCATATCTGGTTACAAATGACGATTGGGACGCGTTCTATAAACGGCATAAAAACGATAAATCTGCATTGATGGCGTCGTTCAAAATTTGGTCAATGATTGGCAATAATCGCCGGACAGAGGCATTAAAGTTTGTCGACAGCACACCAACCAATGACGCATGGAAATCGTTTATGCGTGGGCAAATTTACGCTGAAACCGGTAACGCGAAACGTGCCGCCGAAGAATTTGCACGCGTACGCTGTGATTTTATGAATATAAACGATTACAGATACATCATGTCGTTCTATATTCACAATGATATGAACGATGCGGCGGACGCATTGCGCCGTGATTTTACGTCGCATTTGGGTGGCATGTATATGTTGGAATATACGGACATTCCAGCGTGGGAAAACTTTGCGGGAACAAAGAACGCAATGGCGTTCAGTTTGGTTCAGACCGTATCGCACACCCAGATTATGATGTATTCTGATTTGTCGTTGCTGATGTTGCGATTTGCGGAAATTACCGGCCCGAATTTTGGCGATAATAATGATGCAATAAACTATTATCTGGGCCAGTTTTTCTTTAACAATGGTGGTGATTACCAGACGTATTTTGACCGCATTGACCCGTCCAGCCCATATTACCTGTTTGGTGTCCTGCGCAAGGCAGAGCGGGGCGAAAACGCCGCGGCATTGGAACGCATTGTGAAAATAAATCCGCTGTTTGTGCCGGCGGTGGAACAGTTGGCCGGTCACCACGTGCATCAGGGCAACTATCGCGCGGCATTACGCACGATAAAGCGGGCGTTGGACAATCCAAATTTGACCGAGGGCGGACGTGCGCGTTTCTTGCGCAATCGGGCATATGTGCACTATGTATTTGGCAAATATGACGATGCCCAGCGTGATATAAATTCCGCGACCGAGGTTCTGGCCATGGACGGCGACGGTATGATTATACAGGCATTGGTATGGGCGGCCCAGAACGAAGAACTGGACAGCGCATACGATTATGCGATGAAGGTTTTGATGCGCGATGTGCGTAATGTGCGTGCGTGGGACGCGGTTGGTGTTACGGTTGCCGCCCGCGAAGGCACAGCCGAAGGCATCAAGATTATGGAAGAGGTCACCGAACGTACACACGAATGTTCGTTGTTATATATGCATTTGGGTGATATGTACGCGGCGTCGGGCGAAAAAGAACAAGCGCGCAAGGCGTATCAGGCGGCGATTGATTTATCAAATGATGGTTGGACAAGTATGCCTGCGTTGCAAAAGAAACTGAGGAAATTGAAATGAAGGTAGGGATTATTGGCGCGGGCGCATGGGGCACCGCATTGGGCACGATTGTTGCACGTGGGGGCGCGGACGCGGTTCTGTGGTCTTATGATGGGGCCAAGAAAGATTTTGACGGTGTTGTGTCGCCTGCAAATTTGCGTGTCACGACAAATATGGCCGATATGGGCGAATGCGACGCGTGGCTGATTGTAACGCCGGCGGCATTTTTTCGCGAAACTGTACGCAATGCGGCACAGTATTATTGTGGTCAACCCGTTGTAATTTGCACCAAGGGGGCCGAGCCCGCAACTGGTGAATTTATGTCTGAAATTATGGCCGCCGAATTACCCGCGGCGCGTGATTTGGCGGTGCTGTCTGGGCCACAATTCGCGGCCGAGGTTGCACGTGGCGTCCCGACTGGCTCAACACTGGCCACACGCAGCATAATTGCATTGCAGACGGGCAGGGAAATATTCAACCAATTATATATCAACCCCACCGATGATATTATCGGCACAGAAATATGTGGCGTGGGCAAGAATGCCGTGGCACTGATTGCTGGTTATAATTCAGTGGCGGCGACCGGCGAAAACGAACGTGCGCTGATATTTACCCGTGTCTGGGACGAGGTCGCAAAAATCGGTATCGCCATGGGCGCAAAAACAGAAACATTCTTGGACTTGTGCGGAATAGGGGACTTGTTCTTGTCTGCCACATCGGCCACCAGCCGTAATTTCGCAGGCGGTATGGCGATTGCCAAGGGCGAAGAGGTCGTCGGCACAGTCGAAGGGATTTTTGCACTGTCGGGTCTGATTCGCCGTGCGGCCGCATTGGACGTTGAAACACCAACACTGACCCAGATGCAGGAAAAGATGGGACTGAAATAAAAGTTCAAATAACATGTGCGCCAAATGGCGCACCCCATTGCTCTCTGCTCATTGCTCTTTATAAAAAAACACCGGCAAATGCCGGTGTTTTTTATGCAATTAAACAACTATTATTTAACGGTTGTTGTTGCGTTACGGTTGAACTTCCAGACCTTTTCGCCTGTGCCCTTGACCAATGGACGTTCTTTACCATAAGAAATGGTAGAAATACGTTTTGATTCAATGCCGTCTTTGACCAGAACTGCCTTGGCCGCGTTTGCACGACGTGCACCCAATGCCAAGTTGTATTCTGTAGAACCGCGTTCGTCGCAGTTACCAGCAATCTGGATCTTTGTATCTGCGTGGTTCTTCATGTACAGCGACTGGCCCAACAGGTTGTCGCGTGCTTCGTCGGAAATGTCCGAAGAATTGAACGCAAAGAATACGCGTTGATCGTTCAAGTCAGCAGGTTCAACAATGCTGGAACCGCCGCAAGCGGCCAACAAGCCAGCAACACCAGCCAACATAGCAAAGTTTTTAATTTTCATGAAAATACTCCCTTGAGTTTCTGTTGCTCGTGTTCTATCTTATAATGAAATGTTTGAAAAATCAAGGGAAAACAAAAAATGCAGTGTAATCAGTTGCAGGATTTAGTTTTGTCGGGCGTGCGGTGGGAATTGTCCGATGTACCGTTCGCCATGGCACAGAGTGCGGCTGTCGCGGCGGCAAATCGCGCATCGCGCCCCGCCCCTGTGGTGACTGATGCCGTTGTGCCCGATGTTGTACCGGACAGTCCCGCACCACTGCGCGCGGCAACCGCCATTGTTCCCCCCATCGCGCCAGAGGTTGGTGTTACCATTCAAACCGCCCGTGCCATGGCGGCGCGACCGACTGATATTGCGGCACTGGCACGTATGATTGCCGAATTTGGTCACCCGTTGCGCAGCGCGGCGACAAACGTCGTATTGCCGCATATTGCGCCAAATCCAAATGGTTTGGTTATTATTACTGATATCCCCAGCGCAAATGATGATGCGCGCGGCGAAATATTGACGGGTGCGGCGGGCGAATTGCTGGACAAAATGTTGGCGGCGATTGGAATGTCACGCGAATGCGTATCAATCTTGCCAATGGTATTCTGGCGCACCCCAGGGGGCCGCACGCCATCGCGCAACGAACTGGATTTGGCGCGACCATTTGTTGACCGCGCGTTGGAATTTTTGTCACCACGGCTGATTCTGACACTGGGGACATTGCCTGCAACAGAAATCGCAGACGTAAATTTGGCACGTGCACACGGTGTGGTGGCGGACACTAAAATCGGCGTAAAATGCATGCCGATTTTCCACCCAAATTACCTGTTATTAAAGCCAACGGCAAAGCGTGACGCATGGAACGCACTGCAACAAATTCAAAATTTGTTGAAAAGTGCCGATAAATAGTAAATAATTTCCGCATAAACATAAAAAGGAGTTTACAATTAAACCTGCATTTAACCGTGATAACCGTCGGGATATGGGCCCACGTATGAACAATCGTATCTTTGCCAAGACCGTGCAAGTAATCAGCAGCAACGGCCAGAATCTGGGCGTTATGCAGACATCGGCAGCATTACAGATGGCAATGGACGATGGATTGGATTTGGTCGAAATCAACGCCAATGGTGCTGTGCCTATTGTCAAAATTATGGACTATGGCAAATTCAAGTATGAACAGAAAAAGCGCGCGTCCGAGGCGAAAAAGAACCAGAAAACAATCGAAATGAAAGAGGTTTGGGTAAAACCTTTTATCGAAGAAAACGACCTGAATATCAAAATGAAAAAGGTCTTTGAATTTCTGGGGCAGGGCAACAAGGTCAAAGTTGCCGTTATGACCCGTGGTTCAAAAAAGGTTTTGGCACGTGGCAAGGACGCCGTACCAGAATTGTTTGCGCATATTATGGAATTGGTTGGTGAAAATGGCACACTGGAATCTAAATCCAAGCCAGACGAGAGAACCAAATCAATTATCATTGCACCAGCAACCAAGAAATAAAAATGCCCCGATGGGGCATTTTTATTAGTGATAAAGTGACAAAGTGATTCAGTGATATAGTTTTAGAATACAAAACTTAAAAATGTGTCGCCTGCGGACTTCGTCCTTGCCGCAACATTCGCGTACCGCTCGGTTTTGTTTCACAGCACCTGCGGTGTCATTGCGAACGGAGTGAAGCAATCCATTGCTCTCTGCGCTCTACTCTTTGCTCTCTATAAAAAACACCGGCAAATGCCGGCGTTTTTTTTAATACATTGTTTGCAAGATGTGCTTGTTCTTGTCCAAACTGGACAGCATTTTGCCCGAACCGCATGCAACGCACGCCAATGGGTTATCGACCAAGAACGCCGGCAGACCCGTCGCAGCACGTATCGCCGCGTCCAGCCCACGCAACAGCGAACCCCCACCAGTCATTGCGATACCCAAATCGGCAATATCAGCGGACAATTCAGGTGGCGTCAATTCCAATGCCTGACGCACAGTATCAACAATCTTGGTAACGGTCTGGGCCAATGCGGCCGCAATTTGGGATTCGGTGATAACCGTTTCGCGTGGTGTCCCCGACAACAAATCACGTCCCTTGATTTTCATGGTCAGTTCGTTTGCCTTGTCCTTGGGCATAATGGCGGTGCCGATACGTTTCTTGATTTCTTCGGCGGCATTTTCACCAATCAACAGGTTTTTATTTTTGCGCACAAATTCGATGATGTCCAAATCCATCTGGTCACCGGCGGTACGTACGGCATGCGAATACACGATTCCGCCCAGAGACATAATTGCAACCTCTGTCGTGCCACCACCAATATCCAGAACCATAGAACCAACTGGCTTTTCCACCGGCAGGCCCGCACCAATCGCGGCCGCGGTTGATTCTTCGACAATGTAAACCTTGCGCGCACCGGCGGCATCGGCGGCCTCTTGTATAGCACGACGTTCCACCTGTGTTGCACATGATGGCACGCAAATAATAATCAGTGGCGCGGCCAGCGGGTTTTTACGGTGAACCTTGCGAATGAAGTATTTAATCATTTCTTCGGCAACCTCAAAATCTGCGATAACACCATCGCGCAGTGGACGTACGGCGGTAATTGTCCCAGGGGTACGACCCAACATCTGCTTTGCCTCGGCCCCGACGGCCAGAATTTCTTTGCGCCCCAACAGGCGGTTTTCAGCCACCGCAACAACCGATGGTTCATTCAGAACAATTCCGCGTCCCTTGACATAAATCAGGGTGTTTGCCGTGCCCAAATCAATCGCCATATCTGCGGAAAAGAATTTCATCAACCAGTTATACATTTTTCAAAATCCTTGGGTATGAACTATTTTTTTGCACTATAAAACCTGTAATGACAAAAATCAAGGTCGCCAAATTAAAAAATATGCTTTTTTATTTGATTATTACCAGATTCTGCTATTATAGCCGGCATGAGAAACACGATAAAAAATCATAATGACTTTCTGATGGCGGACGATGACCCAACGGCGCGCAGTGCATTTTTTATTATTCGCGCCAAACCAGCCAAAGATATAAATGACCCACGTTTTGGTCTGGTGGTGACCAAACGAACATTCAAATTTGCTGTCCAGCGTAATTTGGCAAAACGGAAATTGCGGGATTGGATTCGTGCCACCGATGACAAGATGCTGGACACAATGGACTATGTATTCATTGCACGTCGGGCAATTCTGGGTGCGGCGCGTGACGATGGCCGCGCGGCAATGACGCGTGCGTTGAACTATCTGGCGCATGAATATGGCAAGCAAGGTAAAAAATCAGCAAAATAATTATTCGCCACTGCAACGTGTGGCATTGGGATTGGTGCGGGCATACCAGCGCGCGATTTCACCCGTCATTGGTGGGCGCGCCGCGTGTCGTTTCACCCCAACGTGCAGCCAATATGCCGCCACCGCGATTGCCAAATATGGTGCGTTGCGTGGGGGTCTGATGGCATTGCGACGAATATTGCGTTGCAACCCGTTTGGTGGGTATGGGTATGACCCTGTCCCTTGACAAGCGGTATGAATGTGCTAGAATTTGGACAAATATGCGAATAAAAAACAAAGGTTTATAAAGATGTCTTTTCGTGCAACTGTTGAATCCATGTCTAAAATAATGGACGAAATGGGTATCACAGAATTGGATTTGGAACGTCAGTTCTTGTTTGGCGTTTATCGCAAACATATTCATTTATCAAAACAACAGGCCACTGCGGTCGCGATGCCCAGTTTGCCGGTATCGGGCGAAACCAAGGCCGCCGCAACCGCGGCCGCGGCGTCGGGCTATGCACTGAAATCCCCGATGGTTGGTGTTGCGTACTTGGCCCCAGAACCAGGTGCAAAGCCATTCACAACCGTTGGCGCACAAATCAAGGCCGGCGATACCGTCGCATTGATAGAGGCGATGAAAACATTTAACCCAATCAAGTCCGATCGTGATGGCACGGTCAAAGAAATCTTGGTGACTGACGGCGCGGCCGTTGAATTTGATCAACCAATAATTGTTATTGAATAATCATGTCACAAATAAAAAAAGTATTGATTGCCAATCGCGGTGAAATCGCACTGCGTATTATTCGTGCATGTCGCGATATGGGCATTCGCACCGTTGCGGTATATTCAACGGTTGATAAAAACGCAATGCATGTACAACTGGCAGACGAATCTGTATGTATTGGGCCAGGGCCGTCCAAGGATTCTTATTTGAATGAATCCGCAATTTTGACGGCGGCATTATTGACCAATTCTGATGCAATTCACCCAGGGTATGGTTTCTTGTCTGAACGCGCGGATTTCGCACAAAAGGTTATTCAGCACGGAATGATTTGGATTGGCCCATCGCCTGAAATGATTACCAAAATGGGTGACAAGGTAAATGCCAAACATACCGCGATTGAATGTGGTCTGCCGGTTGTACCGGGGTCTGATGGCGCGGTTGACACGGTCGAAGATGCATTAAAATGGGCTGAAAAGATCGGTTACCCCGTTATGTTAAAGGCATCGGCGGGTGGCGGTGGTCGTGGTATGCGCGCGGTGCACAGTGCCGACGAAATGGCGGCCGCATTCCAGATTACCAAGAACGAGGCCCGCAGTGGTTTCGGTGACGACACGCTGTATATGGAAAAGTTGTTGTTGCACCCACGTCATATTGAATTTCAGGTATTGGGCGACACGCATGGTAACGTTGTGATTTTTGGCGAACGTGATTGTTCGTTGCAACGCAAAAATCAAAAGGTGATGGAAGAATGCCCTGCGGCGGCCCTGACCCAGAAACAGCGTGACGATATGATAGAGGTCTGCAAGACCGCAGCCAAGAAGATGGGTTATACCAACGCGGGCACATTCGAATTTATGTTCCAAGATGGCAAATTCTATTTCTTGGAAATGAATACCAGATTGCAGGTTGAACACCCTGTGACCGAAATGGTATATGGTATCGATTTGGTGCGCGAACAGATTCGCGTTGCCGCCGGTGAAAAGTTGGGCTATGCACAATCCAGTATTGTCCCACACGGTCACGCGATTGAATTTCGTATCAATGCCGAAGATCCCGAAACGTTTATTCCAAACCCTGGGAAAATCACATTGTATGCGCCATCGGGTGGTCTGGGCGTGCGCGTGGACAGTGCGGTCTATACCGGTTACACGATTCCACCAACCTATGATTCGATGATTGCAAAATTGATTGTTCATGCGCAATCGCGTACGGCGTGCATTATGCGTGCGACCCGCGCGTTGGACGAATTTGTTATCGAAGGGGTAAAAACAACAATCCCATTGCAACAGAAACTGTTAAAGAACCGCGATGTTCAAACATTAAAGTTCGATAACCACTGGTTGGAAAATTACCTGAACAGTGAAAAAGAACAGAAAGAAAAACAAGAATAAAAACGGGGCAATGCCCCGTTTTTATTAAAGTTCAAAGTTCATTCGTCGCCGCTGACACTCCGACAGAGAGCAAAGCGCAGAGAGCAAATTTTGTGCGCTGCGCGCAACATAAACTAAACTGGATTGCCACGCGTCGCTTGCGCTCGCTCGCAATGACAGAGATTCTAGCTCTTTTGTCATTGCGAACGTAGTGAAGCAATCCAGTAAATTAAACCTGTCCGCCGACGGCGGACACATTCATTACTCTTTGCTCTCTAAATAAAAATGCCCCACATGGGGCATTTTATTTACGATTCTTTCTGAAATCGTCCAATGACACAACGCGACCGGGGTCTGGAACAGTGTCGGGGCGTTCGTCCAATGGTAATTCCATATCATTGTCCGCGGCGGCAATGCCACCCTTTGGGTGAAATGTTAAAATAAAATCAACCGACGGATCTTTGAACTCCACCAACGCGGAAAATGGCACGCGAATGAAGAAAGGCCGCCCATCAAACGTCAGTTGCACACCAAATTCTTTGTCAGACACGTGCAGGTTATTATACGAGTACTGTAATACAATCGTCATAATGTCTGGATATCGTATACGCAGGAAATCCGGCAACACAACGCCCGCCGCGCGCGTTTTGAACGTGATAAAGAAATGTGTTCCATCGCCCAGACCGTTGACCTGTGCATGAATCAGTGCGTCTTTGACCACGGATTTCAGTGCGTTATCCAACAATGTTTGATAATCAATTTTTGCCATGTCTTTTAATTCTCCGCCGCCAGTATATTATTTATTTCGCCATCAGCGCAAGCAACAAATGCGGCGTCCGGCACATCGGAAAAAACATTCATATCCAGACCCGTTGCCCAAACCTGTGCATCGGCACGCCCCAGTTCGGCAAACAAATTCGCACGCGCCACGGCGTCCAGATGGGCAGCGGCCTCGTCCAACAAAATCAATGGACGTGCACCTGTTTTTGTGTGAATCAATTTCGCGTGCGCCAAAATAATATTTAACAGTGCGGTCTTTTGCTGGCCCGTGCTGGTCAAATTCGCCGGCAAACCCAGCGCAGTATTAAACACGCCAAAATCCGATTTGTGCGCCCCGTCCAGCACCATTTTATCGCCAACCAATTCGCGATTATTACCCAGATATTCCATGTATTCGCGTTCCGCGGCCGCCGCGGGCGCGCCCGACAGCAACATTTTTTCAACAATACCAGCAACAGACACCGCCGCACCGGTCAGGAAATAATTCAATTCGCCGGCGTACTTTATACGCGCATCGGCAATGGCAACCGATGTTGCCGCAATCTGGGCATCAATGGCGTCCAACCAATGTGCATCGCGACCACTTTTCAGTGCAAATGCGCGTTCTGATAATAATTTTCCCAATCGCTGGACGCGGCCACTGTGTGCGGAATCAAAACTGGCCACCAGTCGGTCAAAGAATGCGCGACGATCAGCGGCACTGTCGACAAATAACCTGTCTTCGCGGGGGGTCAACCACACCATACGCAAGTGCGCCGCCAATTCTGACAGTGTTGCCGCATCACCATCAACGCGTGCGCGACGATTTGTGTCGCCCGCGTTAAAATAGACCGATATTTCGGTATCATCTGATAATACCGCAAATACTGAAAAACCGCCAGATCCCCCAAAGCGCGCAATTTCGCCCCATGGCGCGCCACGCATACCACGATCACCGGACAGCATTGACACGGCCTCCAGTACCGCGGTTTTGCCCGCGCCATTTGGGCCGGTAATGATAACATTGCGATGCCCGCACGTTGTTATGCGCGCGGTTTTATGGTTTCTGAAATCAGTCAATGTTATCGTTTCAATCATGCGGCGATTGTACGGCATTATAGGTAAAAGTTCAAACATAAAAAAATGCGAACCGCGCCGGTTCGATAGCACCAATGTCCAAAATAAAATTCCCGACAAGCGGGAATTTAATTTTGGAGGCCTGGGTCGGAATCGAACCGGCATACAAGGATTTGCAGTCCTCTGCATAACCACTCTGCCACCAGGCCAATCGTGTGAAGACATACTAAGCAAAAAAAAATTGTAATTCAACAGAAAAATTATATTATACGTATGTTTATTAGGGGAAAGAGAGAGTACATGAGGAAAATAGCACTGTTTTTATGCCTGCTGCCGACGCTGGCATATGGCGCAGATGATAATTGCGCCACGCGGACAACCGTGCCGGCGGGGCGTCTGAACCTGCCCCAGGTGGTGGATTTGGGCCTGTGTCGCAATCCAACAACAACGGCGTCTTACTATGCGTTACAGTCCGCACGTTTTGCAAAAAACGCTGGTTATGCGAATTATCTGCCAAATGTGTCGGCATCTGCATCGGCATCATTGCCATATCGTAACAAAGAATGGGGCGATTGGTCATATGGGGCATCGCTGTCCGCATCATATTTACTGTTTGATTTTGGAAAACGTTTGGCGGACGTAAACCAGTTGACGGCATCGTGGCGCGCCGCGGGTTTTGACTATGACGAAAATGTCCAGAATTATATCTATGGTATTATTGGCGCGTACTATAATTTGTTGAATGCCGACGCCGACGTCAAGAGTGCCGACAGTTTACGCACCGTGGCACAAACCGCACGTGATACCGCCGCCAAGAAATTCAAGGCCGGTTCGGTCGCCAAGGCCGACGTACTGAAAGCCGACACCACATTGGCCAGCCGTAATTTGGATTTGGAACGCGCGAAAAACAATCGCGAAATTGCCAAGGGTGCATTGCTGGCAAAATTGTCTTTCCCAGCCACACAGGACATCGAAATTGCCGATATGCCATCTGAATTTGGTCGCGCATCTGAAATCCAGAGTGTCGAAGAATTGATAGAAATGGCACAAAAATCACGGCCTGATTTATTAAAAGCCGCGGCAAACAAAGACGCCGCGTGGCATCGTCGCAATGCGTCGTTTTTGAAAAATCTGCCCAGCATTTCTGCATCGGGATCGGTTGCATGGAATGACACCCCGTCGGAAAGTTTCAACAGTGGTTCTGATAAAATCAGTGGCAGCATTGGTATCCGCGCGTCTATGCCAATATTTGCGGGGTTTGCAAATATGTACGGTGTACGTCAGGCACAGGCGAACTATGACGCGGCATTGGAACAGGAACGTGCCACCGCTGATAATGCGACGTTGGACATATTTACCGTGTACCAGAATTACAAGACCGCCCAGACCGTGTTGACCCAGACAGAAACGCTGTTAAAGTCCGCAACGGAAAGCGAACGCGTCACCGCCGGTATGTACAAGGTTGGACGCGCAACCATGTTGGATTGGCAAACGGCCCAGTCAGAACTGGTTGATGCACAAAAACAAAACAATGCCGCAAAATATGACCTGTTTACAAAACGCGCGGCGGTCGCATTGGCGATTGGTGAAATTAAAGTAGGATTGGAGGGAAAAAATGAAGAAAACACAGCGCAAGAATAATGCTGTTGTCACAAAACCACGGCTGACGTTTATTCGTCGTGCTGGCAAATGGGTTTGGCGTAAAAAATGGTGGATTATGATATTGGCCGCCATTGTGTGGGGAATTTTCGCATTGTTCGGTGGTGGCACGCAAAAGGTTGAACCATTGGCCACCATGGAAATCACACGTGGCGAGATGCGTCAGGTTGTAACCGCAACCGGCGAAATTCAACCGCTGAACACCGTCAGTGTTGGTTCACAGGTATCGGGCACAATTGAAAAACTGTACGTTGATTTTAATTCCAAGGTGAAGAAAGGTGACGTCCTGTTGGAAATTGAACCGTCTGTATTACAGGCATCTGTGGACGAAGCCAAGGCATCATTGGTCAGTGCCCAGTCCCAGCGCAATTATGCAAAGAGCGAATATCAGCGCAACAAGACACTGTACAACGAAGGATTTATTTCCCGCGCAGAAATGGAACAATCCCAGACCACATATGAACAGGCCGAACAATCGGTTAAACGTATGCAATCGCAATATGACCGTGCGGTGACAAATCTGGGGTATGCAACGATTACATCGCCGGTTGATGGCACAGTCATCGCGCGCGAGGTTGATGTTGGCCAAACTGTTGCGGCATCGTTCCAAACACCAAATTTGTTCAAAATTGCCGAAGACCTGTCCCAGATGCAAATTGAAACATCTGTATCAGAGGCAGACATAGGTGTTATCAAAGAAGGGCAGGCCGTCACATTTACGGTTGATGCATATCCAAATCAGACATTTGATGGAACAGTGCGCCAGATTCGTTTATCGCCAACCACCACATCAAACGTTGTTGTTTATACCGTTGTGATTGATGTTGATAATTCTGACCTGCGTCTGATGCCAGGAATGACCGCATTCGTGACAATCGTCGTAACTGAAAAGCACGATGTGTTCAAGGTTCAAAATGCCGCATTAGTGTTGCGTAAATTTGATGGCATTGTTGACAATGCAGGCGATGCGACACCAAATGACCACTTGGCAATTCAGCGTGACGGCAAGGTTATTTTAATTCCGTATACCAAAGGTCTGGTCACAGCAACCGAAACAGAAATTATATCTGACGAATTGCGTGACGGTGACCGTGTGGTTATTGGTCGCACAGGACAAAAGACCGCAAATACCACCAACAGAATGGGTGGCCCTGGCGGCGGCAGACCAATGTAAGGATAAAAAACGCACGCGTTTGCGTGCGTTTTTTCTGTGCCAATTCAAAAATTCAGTGTATAATATTCGCCCGAGGGGAAATGTTATGAAAAAAACACAAAAGTCGTCCGAAATTGTTATTTCTATGCAGGATATTTGTAAAAGTTTTCCTGTGGAATTGGGCGGCGAACAACAGGTTTTGTTTGATATAAATTTTGATGTGCATGTCGGTGAATTTGTCGCAATTATGGGGCCATCGGGGTCTGGTAAATCAACATGTATGAATATTATAGGTGCGTTGGATACGCCTACGTCTGGTACATATGAACTGTATGGGCGCGACATTACAAATATGACGCCTGATGAATTGGCAAAAATCAGAAACGAATACATTGGTTTTGTGTTCCAGCAATTTAATTTATTGTCTAAACGCAGCGTACTGGACAATGTGATGTTGCCACTGATGTATCGTGGGCTGCCCATGGCGGAACGTGTGCGGCGTGCACGCGAAATGTTGGCACGTGTGGGATTGGAAAAATTCGAATCTTATTTACCAACACAATTGTCGGGCGGTATGAAACAACGTGTCGCGATTGCGCGCGCATTGGCTGGCGACCCGAAACTGATTCTGGCGGACGAACCAACCGGCGCACTGGACAGTAAAATGGGGAACGAGATTTTGAAGTTCTTTACAAAATTAAATCGCGAATTGGGAATCACCATCGTTATGATTACGCATGAATTTGATATTGCAAAATATGCAAGTCGCCTGATACACATTCGTGACGGACATATCAATTATGATGGCAAAATGCCCAAGACGGATGACAAATTGTAATTGTGGGGGCAAAAATGACATTTAACGATATTTTCAAAGAATCTTGGCTGTCAATCAGCGGGAACAAAATTCGTTCTTTTCTGACCGTATTGGGTATTGTTATTGGTGTTATGGCGGTGGTGATTATGGTGGCCGTTGGTGAAACGGTACAGAAACAAATTACAGACCAGTTTTCATCACTGGGGACGGGCACGGTTGTTATTCGTGCTGGGGCGGCGCAAACCGGTGGTGTGCGCAGTGGTAATCGCCAAACACTGACAACCGATGACGCCGAATACATTGCCAAATTACCATATGTTGCCGCTGTCAGTCCCGTTCAAATGTCGGGGGCACAGGTGGTGTACGGTAACAAAAACTGGTCAACATCAATGGTTGGTTCATACCCAGATTATCTAACCGTCCAAAACACAGAAATGGACAAAGGTGCATTCTTTGACGCAACCGCGGTCAGGAATGCGTCCACATACGCCGTAATTGGCCCGACAACGGCCGAAGAATTAGGTCTGCCAGACAATCCAATCGGCACGGTAATTCGCGTCCAGAATACGCCTTTTGTTGTTATTGGTGTTACCAAGGCCAAAGGCGATTCTGCCATGGGTAGCCAAGACGATTTAGTAATTATTCCTATTACCACACTGAAAAAACGTTTGTCAGGCAGCCGTTTCCCAAATGCTGTTCAAATGATTACACTGAAATTATATTCTGATGCCGATAATAATTTGGCTATTGAACAAATTTCAGCACTGTTACGTAGTCGCCATAAACTGAAAGACGCCGATGCCGACGATTTCCAAATTATGGACATGAAACAGGTTATGGAAACGATGAACACGGTCACTGGATACATGAAAATGCTGTTGATTGCGATTGCGGCGGTATCGTTGCTGGTGGGCGCAATCGGCATTATGAACATGATGTTGGTATCGGTCGCGGAACGCACGCGCGAAATCGGTATTCGCAAGGCCATCGGTGCACGTGAACGCCAGATTATTATTCAGTTCTTGTCTGAATCAATCCTGATTTCATTTATTGGTTCAATGGCGGGACTGATTATCGGTGTCGGCCTGTCCCAAGGGGTTGGTCGCCTGTGGCTAGGTTATAACGTGCCGTTTTCAATGTGGCCGGTAATATTGTCTGTGTCGGTTGCAGTAATTGTTGGACTGGCGTCTGGTGTTGTGCCAGCGTTAAAGGCCGCGAAACTGAACCCAATCGACAGTTTACGCCACGAATAAAGAACCACCGGCAAATGCCGGTGTTTTTTTTGGAAAGTGTGCCCGCCTGTGCTGCGGCTGCGCCGCGATAAAATGGTTGCAATCAGGAAAAACTCTGTTATAATGCGCGGTGCATTGGGTGGTTAGCTCAGTTGGTTAGAGCGTTACGTTGACATCGTAAAGGTCGTTGGTTCGAGTCCAATACCACCCACCACAAATTTTCACCACAGTGTGAACACAGCGTATAAATAAATTTATTAGGAAATTAAACAATGCGAATGCAGAACTAATCTTGAATAAAATTTTCTGACGGGATTCTGTGCGACGCCCCGTTGGGCGTCGCATTTTTATTAAAATACAACAGGGCACAATTATGACAAACAAAAGCAATAAATATTTAATTACATCTGCATTACCATACGTAAATGGTGAGTTGCATCTGGGGCACTTGATTGGCTGCTATCTGCCATCGGACATTTATGCACGTTTTTGCCGCGCACGCGGGCGCGATGTATTGTACGTTTGTGGGGCGGACGAACACGGCACACCGGTTATTGTTGGCGCGGCGGCGGCCGGTATGTCAATTACAGATTATGCGAACAAGTGGTATGAAAAACACTTGCGCGCGGTGCGAGATTTCAACCTGTCGTTTGACCTGTATGGGCGCACGCATACCGAACGCCAAGAAAAACTGATTCACGAATTGTTCGCGCGCTTGGACGCCCAAGGATTGATTGAGGAACGCGAAACACTGCAACCATATTCGGCAACCGATAATATGTTTTTGGCCGATCGCCAGTTGCTGGGAACGTGTCCAAAGTGTGGCTATGAAAACGCACGTGGCGACCAGTGCGACAAATGTGGCGCCACATACGAAGTGGACGAATTAAAAAATCCGCGCAGTGCGATTTCTGGGGCGTGTGACGTTGAAATGCGTCCGACCAAGAATTTGTTCTTTATGGCGTCGCGCGTCCAAGGCGTCTGGCGCGAATGGTTAAAATCGCATGCACCAAAATGGTCAAAGACCGCCAGTGCGATTGCAAATGGCTGGGCATCGGACGAATTGCGCGACACATCAATTACGCGCGACCTGCCGTGGGGGATTCCCGTCAACAAGCCAGGGTATGAAAACAAGGTGTTCTATGTTTGGTTTGATGCGCCATGGGGTTATGTTTCTATATCACAGGCCGCACGCGAAAACTGGGCCGATTGGTGGAAAAATCCAGATGCGCACTATGCGCAATTTATGGGCAAAGATAACGTGAAATTCCATGCGGTATTTTTCCCAGAACAACAGTTGGCAATGAACGATAATTGGAAAACTGTCGATATGTTAAAGTCCATGAATTTCCTGAATTTCGAGGGTGGCAAGTTTTCCAAGTCCCAGCATCGTGGCATCTTTCTGGACAGTGCGATTGAAATCGCCCCTGCCGACGCGTGGCGTTATGCACTGATTGCGTCCGCCCCAGAAACAGACGATACAGATTTCACATTTACGCGCTTTGCCGACATTGTGAACAAGGACTTGAACGGTATGTTGGGGAACTTTGTTTCACGCGTTTGCAAATTGACCGCCAAGAATTTTGGCACAAACGTACCGGTGGCTGGCACAGTTGATGCAGATTTGAAAAATCAAATAAACGAAAAAATTACAGAATTGACCACGGCACTTGACGCATGCGAATTTCGTGCGGCCGTTGTTGCGTTGCGTGGTCTGTATGCGATTGGCAACGAATATATGACACGATGCGAACCATGGACACTGGTAAAAAATGGCGACATGGCTGGGGCCGCCGCAGTGTTGAATCAATGTTTCCAGTTGATTGACCTGTATGCGCGCGTATCTGCGCCATTTATACCAAATGCCGCGGAAAAAATGCAGGGTATATTTGCAGATAAACATGATATGACGTGGCCAGACGCGTTTGAATCCCGTATCGCCGATGGCGCAGAATTTGTCGTACCTGAAAATCTGTTTGCGCGTATTGATGATGAAACAGTAACAGAACTGACCGAAAAATATGCACCACGCAACGAAAACAAAATTGTGCCGGTTGTGGCGAAAATTGTTGCGGTGCGCGACCACCCAACACGTGAAAACCTGCATATATTGACCGTGGACGATGGCACGCATCACGAATTACAAATCGTGTGTGGTGCGCCAAATGTACGTGCGGGTATGATTGGGGTCTTGGCACCCGTGGGCGCAACATTGCCAAATATGAAAAAGCCAATTTCCCAGCGCACCGTTGCCGGCACAGAATCATTTGGTATGATGTGCAGTGGCGCGGAACTGGGCATAAATGACAATGGCGACGAAATTGTTGAACTGGGCGCAGACGCCAAAATCGGCGATGCGTATGTAAAGTAAGATGGAACACGAAAAACTGGTTTTAATGTCATGCTGTGCGCCGTGCAGTGCCGGCGCAATTCAGCAGTTGGCAAACGGGGAAATTGCGGGTGTGGACGATTTTATCGTGCTGTTTTTCAACCCTAATATTTTTCCAGAATCAGAATATACAAAACGCCTGAATGAACAAATCAAGTATTGTGAAAAACTGGGTGTAAAGTATGCCGTCGGAAATTACGACCATGCGGCATGGCGCGCGCACATTGCGGGTTTGGAAAACGAGCCCGAACGTGGCGCGCGATGCGGCAAATGTTTTGAATTTCGGTTTCAGTATGCGGCCGCGTTTGCCCGCGCGCACGGTTACACCGCGGTGGCGTCCGTGTTCGGCGTATCACGCCACAAAGACCAGTCACAGGTTGATGCCGCGGGGCAGGGCGCATTGGGTGCATGCTATATTCCAATCAAATGGGACGAAAAATTACGTCAACAAATTGGGCGCGCGTCTGATTTTTACCGCCAAAATTATTGCGGTTGCGAATTTAGTATTCGCAAAGTATAATTCCCATTGTAATTACAACAAGGGTAATGAATATGTCTGCTATTTTTGTTTTCCCAGGTCAGGGCGCACAGGCCGTTGGCATGGGACGCGAACTGTATGAAAATAACGCCGCCGCCCGCGCCGTCTTTGACGAGGTTGACGATGCGTTAAATCAAAAATTATCTGATATTATTTTTAACGGCCCAATGGACGAATTGACATTGACCGCAAATGTTCAGCCGGCGATTATGGCAACGTCGATTGCAATGCTGCGTGCGGCGCGCGAAAAATTACCAGAATATGTTGCCGGCCACAGTTTGGGTGAATACACGGCACTGTGCGCGGCGGGTGCGTTATCGTTACGTGATACGGCGCGGTTGTTGCGACTGCGCGGCGACGCGATGCAACGGGCGGCACCGGCGGGCACTGGATTGACTGCTGTGATTCTGGGGCTGGACATTGATGTTGTTCGTGATTTGTGTCATGGCACAGAATGCGATGTTGCAAATGACAACTGTCCAAATCAGGTTGTTGTATCGGGCGCACGCAATGCTGTCGAAGATGTTTTGGCCCGCGCCAAAGATGCGGGCGCACGTCGCGCAATGCCACTGGCGTTATCTGTGCCGGTTCATTGCCGTATGCAAGGGCCCGCGGCGGACGAAATGCGGGACGCATTGGCGCACATTGAAATTGCGCAACCCAGCGCAACATTTATCGCAAACAAGACGGCCGCACCAATGATGGACGTAAATGAAATCAAGGACGAATTGGTGTACCAAATGACCCACGGCGTTCGTTGGCGCGAAAGCGTGATGGAAATGCATAATTTAGGCATCACGGAACAAATTGAAATCGGGCCGGGCAATGTCTTGACAGGATTGGCGGGCAGAATATGTCCAGAAATAAACGCAAAGAAATTGGAGATATAAAGATGTTTGATTTAACAGGACGCGTTGCGCTGATTACGGGTGCAACAGGTGGTATCGGTGGTGCAATCGCACATAAAATGCGCGCGGCTGGCGCAACCGTTGTTGTATCGGGGCGCAATATCGCAAAACTGGAATCTGAATTTGGTGGCGATGGGTTTATTAAATTGCCATGTGACCTGTCGGCGGACGGCGGTGCGGTTGAATTGGTTATGAACACGATAGAGGCCGCGGGTAAAATCGACATCTTGGTCAACAATGCCGGTATCACCAAAGATACATTGTTGATGCGTATGTCCGACGAACAATTTGATGATGTTATCAACACAAACCTGCGCGCATGCTTCAAAATGTGCCGTGCGGCGATTATGCCAATGATGAAAAATCGTTTTGGTCGTATTATAAATATGGCATCTATTATCGGTGTTATTGGTGGCCCAGGTCAGGCGAACTATGCCGCGTCCAAGGGTGGTATGATTGCAATGACAAAATCCATCGCGGCCGAGGTTGCATCGCGCGGCATCACCGCAAACTGCATCGCCCCTGGGTTTATTCAGACACCAATGACAGATGTATTACCAGATGAATTAAAGAAAACTTATCTGGCACAAATTCCGGCCGGTCGTTTTGGCACACCAGACGACATTGCAAACGCATGTGTGTTCTTGGCGTCCACCGAGGCATCATATATCAATGGCCAGACATTAAATATCAATGGCGGTATGGGACGTTTTTGATCAATGACAGAATTTGATGTAATCGTTATTGGTGGGGGACATGCCGGTGTCGAAGCGGCCGCAGCCGCGGCACGCCGTGGGGCGCGCACATTGCTGATGACACAGCGTGAAACTGATTTGGGTGCAATGTCGTGCAACCCCAGTATTGGTGGCCCAGGCAAATCGCAAATGGTTGCGGAAATCGACGCAATGGGCGGTGTTATGCCACGTGCGGCGGACGCGGCGGGGATTCATTTCAGAACCCTGAACGCATCGCACGGTGCGGCAACGCGCGCATTGCGTGCCCAGATTGACCGCAAACTGTATCACAACGCGGTTGTAAAAATTCTGGACGAATTGCCGACGCTTGCCATCAAATATGAAAAGGTTACATCACTGGATTTGCCGAACAAGGTTGTAAATGGTGCATATTCGGCGCATGCAATCGTGTTGACCACGGGAACGTTTTTAGGGGGTCTGGTTACGCGCGGCACGGAAAAGATTGCGTCGGGCCGTCTGCAAGATGATGGCACATACCAAGAAAATGATACGGTTATTTCGGGCGTGTTGCGCGAAAATGGTTTCAAATTATTACGCCTGAAAACGGGAACACCGGCACGTATTTATCGCGACAGTATTGATTTTTCCGTGTGTGAATTACAGGCGGGTGACACGCCACACGATTGGTTTTCCGCGCCAAATGCGGACAATAATTATTCTGCGGTATGCTATATCACGCATACAACCGAAAAAACGCACCAAATTATTCGCGACAATATCGCCGATGCCCCAATGTACAACGGTGATATTCGTGGGACGGGCCCGCGTTATTGTCCCAGTTTAGAAGACAAGGTTATGCGTTTCCCAGATCACACGTCGCACCATGTATTTTTAGAGCCCGAGGGGCTGGACAGCGATTTAATTTACCCGAACGGCATTTCGACCAGTTTTGGTGCCGCCGTCCAAGACATGTGGATTCGCACGATTCCGGGGCTGGAAAACGCGCGCGTGGCGCGTTATGGTTATGCGATTGAATATGACGCGATTGATGCGCGCGCACTGAACAGTAATTTAGAATCACGCGACACATCGGGTGTATTCTTTGCCGGACAAATCAACGGCACATCGGGCTATGAAGAGGCCGCCGCCCAAGGTATCGTTGCCGGCGCAAACGCCGCGGCATTTGCACTGGACGCGCCGCGGTTGGATTTGAATCGCACAAACGCAATGATTGGTGTGTTGATTGATGATATTACGACATTGGGTGTGGACGAACCATACCGTATGTTTTCGTCACGCGCGGAATATCGATTGAACCTGCGCGCGGACAATGCGATTGCGCGATTGGGCGATATGGCGGTGGGTTGCGGCCTGATTACGCCCGCACAGCGCGACGAAAAAATGGCGTTGCATGCGACCGAGATTGCCGAAAACGATAAATTCTATGCTGGATACATTGCACGCAATGCGCGCGAAATTGCGTCTGTGCGTCGTGATATGGAATTAAAGATTCCACGCGATATCGATTACACAAATATGCCGGGGCTGACCAATGAATTGGTTGAAAAATTGACCGCGGCACGTCCGGAAAATATTGCCGCACTGTCGCGAATTTCCGGAATGACACCGGCGGGCATAATGGTTGTAATGCGCAAGATAAAATGTTAAAAAAACACCGGTAAATGCCGGTGTTTTTTTATTTATATTTGCGTAATATTATCGCTGGCTCTGTACACGATTTTGAATCAATCTGTTGATTTTATTTGTATCAAGTGCAGAAAATTCTGCAATAACTCTGGCGTCTTCATTTATAATCTTGCCTGTTTTACTCCAATATAATGCGCCAACACCAACCAAGTTGTCATCGATATTTGTATTGATAAACACGCGTTCGTCCGCCAACGCATATTTAAGATATTTCAGTGCATCTTGCTGGTCATAAAAACCATCGCCATACAAAAACGAAACATATTGTTTTGAAAAGTAACTTCTGTACGGTTCTTTTTTTACAATGGGCTGTTCTGGGGTATCATGTTGATGCACCGCACGCATAATCAATGCCTGTTCACTGCGTGGCAAAAAGATTTCGTGTTCGTTGCTGTGTCCAACGCGCGCATCATCAAAATAGATTCTGATTATTCCCCTGATAAAATCTTTGACTGCTATGCTGTCGCCATTGTCAATGGCGTACACCGGTGTGAATTTGTTATAAATCAAATCCAGCGCACGTTTGCAATCCACCGACAAATTTTTATTTGGTGCTTGCACATTTTTGCTTGATACGTTATCTGTCGCTTTCTTGAATATTTTGAACACATTCAGTTTTTTGAACATACCTATATTCCCCTTTGTTTTTCTTACACTGACAAACATAGACACAAATATATATTTTGTCAAGTATTATATTGGTATTTTACATAAAACAATGAAAATAAAATGTGGAAATTAGTTTTTACATATACTATGATTATGCACGCCGTGCCGGTGTAGCTCAGCTGGTAGAGCATCTCATTCGTAATGAGGGGGTCGTAGGTTCAAGTCCTATCACCGGCACCAGAATTAAAAACCGCGATTTTTATCGCGGCTTTTATTTTATCGTGTGTGCTGGGGCAATTTCTTTGCGCCACGTGGCCCGCCCGCCGCTTTGGCCATGCGGGTGTTATAATTCTGTTGCTTTTTTTGCGCCCAATTCATGATATAGACGATATCGTCATATGGAATGGTCGTTACAATGTCCAAAGGACGGGTGTACCCAACACGATACCACTGTTTATTCTCGTTGCGGTTAAAACGCCATTTTTCCGTATTTTCTTCGACATAGATATCGCCAGTTGCGCCATTTAACATAATAACGTTTTGTGGTGTTACAATACCCATCAATTCCCAACCGTATTGGGGGTTGGCCTCTATAAACGTCAAATTGCCCGTATATTTGTTCACCAAGTCCTTTAATACCCGCGCACCGGAACGTTGCAGGTGTTTTATCAACAGACGCTGTTCTGCGTCTGAAAATTTATTTTCCATTGATAAATCCTTTGATTCATATAGGTACAATTATATCACAATATGTGGCATACACAAATATGTTGATTTTCTGGCAAATTCATTGTATAAATTTGTCCGTAATGAAACAGACAGCAATAATTATTATTAAATAAACCGGCACTGCGCCTTTGGCGGTGGCTGGGGCGCATATGCGCCTGTTTTTTTTAATAAAGGCATAAACAAGACAAAAGAGGACACAAAACATGGCATACCCAAAGACCGATCCACGTGCCGATTTTACCGCGCTGGAACACCAAGTTCTGGAATTTTGGCGCAGCGACGATACATTCCACAAATCGCTGAATCAGACAAAACTGGGACATCCGTTTTCATTCTATGACGGGCCACCGTTTGCAAATGGGTTGCCACACTGGGGGCATTTGGGCGTATCGGCGGTCAAAGATATGATTTCGCGTTACCAGACAATGCGCGGTCGTCACGTTGTGCGCGAACTGGGTTGGGATTGCCACGGGTTGCCGGCGGAATCATCGGTTGAAAAAAAGCAAAAACGCCAAGCAAAAGATATTGTTGCAACTGATGGTATTGCGGCATTCTGTGATATGTGCCGCAGCGACGTTATGACATATTCCAACGAATGGCTGAAATTTATTGAACGTATTGGTCGTTGGGTTGATGGTGGTAACGACTATGGTTATCGCACCATGGACAAAAATTATATGGAATCTGTTATTTGGGCAATCAAAGAATTACATAACAAAGGTCTGTTATACAAAGATTATCGTGTAAATCCATTTGATTGGAAATTGGGTACGGTTCTGTCTAATTCAGAGGCGTCCAGCGAATACCAAGACGTAACCGATGACGCAATTACTGTGTGGTTTGAACTGGAAAATGGTGACCGCGCATTGGCGTGGACAACAACGCCGTGGACGTTGCCTGCAAACAGCGCATTGGCGGTGAATCCTGATATGAAATACCTGCGCATGCAGGACGCTGATGGGGCAATTTATGTTATTGCTGAATCGCGCCTGTCGGCATATGAAAAGCAATTTGCAAACGCGACACAGGTTGGTGAATTGTTCGGTCGCGATTTAGTCGGCTTAAAATACACACCGTTGTTTGATTACTATGCAGGCACATCTGATTTGTTGTATCAGGTAATTCCCGCGGACTATGTTTCTGATGGCGATGGTACAGGTATTGTACATATTGCGCCCGCATATGGCGAAGACGACTTTTGGGCGGCGAAAAATATCGACGCAAAATTCCCAGTAATTTTGAATGTTGATGACTATGGAAACTATACCCCTGATGTTCGTGATTGGGCGGGCGAAAATATTTTTGAAGCAAACCCAAAAATTATGACATACCTGCGCGAAAATGGTCATTTGGTCAAGAAAGAACAACATCGTCATTCATACCCATATGGCCCACGCAGCAAAGAAAAGTTGATTTATCGCGCAACTGATTCTTGGTATATCGATGTGCCAAAAATCCGCGAACGTTTGGTTGAAATCACCAAGACCCAGACCAAATGGACATCGGCGGGTGATCGTTTCTTGACGTGGATTGAGGGGGCGCGCCCATGGTCTATTTCCCGTAATCGTTTCTGGGGAACACCACTGCCGATTTGGACACGTGATGGCGAATACAAGATATTTGGTTCAATCGCAGAAATCGAAGAATTTTTCGGTGTGGAAATAAACGACCTGCATCGGCCAACGTTGGACGCGTTGGAAAAAGATGGCTGGAAACGTATTCCTGATGTTTTAGATTGTTGGGTTGAATCGGGGTCTATGCCATTTGCATCATTGCATTATCCGTTTGAAAATGCCGACAAGTTTGCGGCAACTTTCCCAGCCGATTATATTATCGAAGGGCAGGATCAAACCCGTGGTTGGTTTTATTCGTTGATGGTAATGGCAACTGCATTGTTTGATAGCCCTGCGTTTCGCACGGTTTCGGCAAACGGTATGATTGTTGATGAACACAAAAAGAAATTATCAAAATCCGTTGGTAATTTTGTGAATCCCGAAGAACAGATTGAACAATCGGGCGCGGACGCTGTACGTTTGTTCATACTGGGGTCTGGGTTTATGAAGGCCGAACCAGTATCTATTGATATGGCGGGCAAGGTATTCAGTGATGCAACCAAAACAATTTTGACACCGCTGTGGAATGCATATCATTTCTTTACGTTGTATGCAAATGCCGGCAATGTTGTTGCAACGGGCAATTACAGCACAGACAACGTATTGGACAAATACATTGTTGCCGAATTAAACGAACTGATTCGCGTTGTTGGCGCGGCATTGGACGAATATAAACCAGACATCGCAATCAAAGAATTTGTGCGATTCTTGGACGTATTGAATAACTGGTACATTCGTCGTTCACGTGCACGTTTCTGGGACGAAGATACCGATGCGTTTAACACACTGCATTACGTGCTGGTAACGCTGTGCAAGTGCATTGCGCCGTTCGCGCCGTTTATCAGTGAATATATCTATAAAAACCTGACGGGGGCAGAATCGGTACATTTGGAATCATTCCCTGTGGCGATGGATATGGACGAAAAAATCGTGTCTGATATGCGTCATGTGCAATCGGTTGTATCGGTTGGGAAACAGTTGCGTGAACAATACAAACTGCGTAACCGTTTGCCATTGGCCAAAATCACGATTGCGGGTGGTGACCTGCACGCGTATGCAGATATTATTGCCGATGAACTGAATGTAAAGCATGTCGATTTCACACCAAATATCAGTGATGTTGCCGACAGTTTTATTTACCTGATTACGCCAAAGATTGGCGCGCGTCTGGGTGGTGCATTGCGCGAAATAATTCCAGCGGTAAAGCAGGGCAAATATGAATTTATGGGCGACAAACTGATTGTGGCGGAACACGCCCTGAACCCAGATGAATTTGAAAATCGTCTGACGGTGCGCGATGGTATCACAGGTGCGGCATTGCCGGACAACACCGCGGTGGTTGTGTTGGATACAGAAATCAATGCCGAATTGGTTGCCGAAGGGTTGGCCAACGACGCATTACGCTTTATCCAAGATATGCGCAAGACCGCGGGTCTGGACGTGTCTGACCGCATCAAAATGACATACAGTGCTGCACCGGCATTGGCGGCGGCGATTGAACAACATCGCGCACGCATTATGTCCGACGCATTGATTGTTGATATGTCGTATGGTGATGGTGAATATGAAACCGAAATAGAAGGTTACGATCTCTCCATCGGTATAGAAAAGGCATAATATGACGCCGACACAATATTTTACCGCCGTGCCAAAATGTCTGAATATGGACATTCGTTCGGAATTATATTCTGTGAATGAATTTACATTTGCGGTGGCGGTAATATTGTCGGCACAGGCCACCGATAAAAAGGTGAACGAGGTTACGCCCCAACTGTTTGCCATTGCGCCAACACCGGCGAAAATGATTATGCTGGGGATTGACGGATTAAAGCAACATATACGCGTTATTTCCTTTTTCAACAACAAGGCAAAAGGTATTATTCGTCTGGCGGCCCAGTTGATGGAATATGACGGTAATAATGATGCGGACTATAAATTTCCGAAAAAATTTCATAATCGCGATGAATTGATGAAATTGTCCGGCATCGGTCAAAAGACCGCAAATGTTGTTATGAACGTACTGTGGGGTGCGCCAAACATTGGTGTTGATACGCACGTTTTCCGCAATGCACACCGATACGGCTGGGTTGGGGCGGATGCAAATACACCAGAAAAAGTTGAACGGGAATTACTGAAAATAATTCCAAAAAAATATCACGCAATCGTAAATCACGTGATGGTTATGCACGGGCGGTACACGTGTCGCGCACTGCGTCCAAAATGCGCCGAATGTCCCGTTGCAAACATTTGCAATGCGCTCGATAAAACAATATAAAAAATATCAAAAAAAGCCGGCAAATGCCGGCCTTTTTTTACTTGTCACGAATGCGCGCATTACATGCGGTTTCGACATTTTTGATGACCGCGTTTTGCAATGCAATCAAATCCGCATCTGACATATTGTCGGTTGGCACGATTGTGATTGCAATCGCAATCGATTTATTGCCGTCCGGCATATTAAACGCATCGAACACAACCGCATCAGTAATACGCTTGTCCACACTGCGCGCCGCCGACACCAATTTTTCAGCCGGCGTATTGCCATCAACAATAAATGCAAAGTCACGCGATATTGGTTGGAAATCAGATAACTGAACCTCGCGCTGTTTACGTGGTGCGGGCAGGTTTGCAACATCGTCAACAATCGCCACCATGACGTTTGTCTTGATTTTCAACGCACGCGCAACCATTGGTGACAATTCACCAAATTCGGCGATTTTCTTTTTACCCTGATAAATCGCGCCATATCTGAATGGGTGTGCCCATTGTGGTGCGTTTTCGGTTGAAACCGTGAAACGCTGGCCATGCATCAGTGCAATCAAGTCCGCCTTGACATCATAGATATCATATGCACGATTGCGGCCCGACCAATGACGCGGTGCGTTTGCGCCGGCACGAACAATACAAACCTGTGTATGTTGCGCATTTGGCGTATCGCCGTCAAACACCGTGCCCAGTTCAAACATTGCCAAATCCGCATAGCCACGTTTTTCATTGTTTGCAATAAACTGTAACAGGTTACCCAACAATGAATTACGCACTGTGTCCATATCAGCGATAATTGGATTTGCAACCATGACCGACGGTTTATCAGACAGTAATTTTTCAACACGTGAATTACCGAATCCAAATGACTTTGCCTCATACAAACCACGTGCAGCCAATTCTGATTTTGTATTCAGGTAAAAATCATTATGTGGTGCGGTTGCCGTTGGCGCGTGCGTTGACGCCGCCGCTAATTTATCATAGCCGTATATGCGCAATAATTCCGCCACCAGATTTTCTGGGATTGTAATATCAACACGTGCGGCGCGTGGTGTAATTTTCCACGTATTGCCCGACACCGAAACTTTGAAGCCCAACTGTTCAAATATCACACGCTGGGTTTCCGCCGGCATATCAATTCCCGTCTTGGCCAAGAATAAATCAGGCGAATATTTGATTTCATGCGCACAATCTGGGATTTTGCCTGCGATGCCAACGCCCGTAATTTCGCCACCACACGCGCCCATAATAATATGTGCCGCACGTGCCAGCGCAATACCTGTAATCGTTGGATCAATACCACGTTCATAACGATATGATGCATCGGTTGACGTGCCAATACGTTTTGCTGATTTGCGCACAGATACCGGATTAAAATACGCACTTTCCAAAATAACATTTTTGGTTGCATCGGTTGTTGCGCCACGCGCACCACCAATCACACCCGCCAATGCCAAGATACCGTCACCATCGGTAATAACCATATCATTTTCGGTCAATTCATGTTCGTGGCCAAATAGGTCGGTGAACTTTTCACCATTTTCCGCCATACGAACAATGATGTCACCATGAACCGCATCGGCGTCAAAGCAATGCATTGGTTGTGCCATATCGTAACAGATATAGTTTGTTGCATCGATTGGTGCATTCTTTGGATTGATGCCAATCGCCGCCAGACGTGCGGCAATTTTCTGATTCGATGGGCGTACCGTGATATTTGAAATCTCGCAGAACTGATACACCGGACATTTGTCTGTTTTAATAATCACATTGCGTGATGTTTTTTTCAATTCCAGTGTTTCGTCATGTGGCGCGATGTATTCGCCAATGCCCGCGGCCGCCAAATCGCGTGCAACACCGCGCACCGCCAGATAGTCCGGACGATTTGGTGTAATGCCCGCATCAAATACAGTTGGCATATCCATTACAGGCGCACCAATAACCGTGTCCGCCGGCAATTCCATAATGCCACTGTTGTCATCATTTATGCCCAGTTCTGCGCCACTGCACATCATGCCGTTTGACATCACACCGCGCAATTTGCCAGCCTTGATTTCATGACCCTGAATAACACACCCTGGGCGTGCCAGCGCAGAAATCAGCCCCACGCGCGCGTTTGGCGCACCACATACAACCTGACGGGGCGCGGGCGCGCCATCATCAACCTGTAATATATGCAGGTGATCGCTGTCCGGCATGGCATCGCATTTAATAATCTTGGCCGCAACCGGCGCGGTTGGGATTAGTAAATCTTCGACCTCCAGCCCTGTGCGGGTCAGGGTATCTGCCACATCTTGGGCAGATGCGCTTGTTTTCAAATAATCTTGTAACCAATCAAATGTCCATTTCATAACATAACCCCCACATTAAATATCTGCGTTTTCCAACCAACGAATATCGCCATCATAGAACTGGCGAATATCGTTCAGGCCGTATTTCAACATTGCCAATCTGTCCCAGCCGAATCCAAATGCAAATCCCTGATATTCATCTGGGTTTATGCCACAGTTGCGCAGAACATTTGGGTGCACCATTCCAGCCCCCATAATTTCCAACCACTTTTTACCCTGCCATAACAGGTCGATTTCAATACTGGGTTCAGTAAATGGAAAATACGATGGGCGAATACGCAATTTAACATCGTCGATTTCAAAAAACCGCTGCAAGAACGCCTTGACATCACCAATCAGGTTCGACATCGTGATATTTTTATCAATATACAACCCTTCGATTTGGTGGAACATTGGGGCGTGCGTCGCGTCCATTTCCTTGCGATATGTTGCGCCAATACCAAATATTTTAATTGGCACACCCAATTCTTCCATACTGTGAATCTGAATGGCCGATGTTTGCGTACGCAACACATTGCCGTTTAATAAAAAGAAACTGTCCTGCATATCACGCGCGGGGTGATATTCCGGCGTATTCAGTGCGGTAAAGTTGTGCCAGTCATCTTCGACCTCTGGCCCGATGCGCATTGTGTATCCAAATGATTCCAAAATTTTAGAAATATCGGCCAACGCACGTGTTTGTGGGTGCAGGCCGCCACGGGATTCTGGCATCGGATTTAACGTTGCATCTAATTTTTGCGCAGACAGACGCGCCATCATATCAGCTTCTTCGATTTCTGTCTGGCGCGTTTTGAATGCCGCGCGCAATTCCACATTTTCGGCATTTAACGCCGCGCGCGCATCATTGTCCAAATCACGCATCTGTTTTAATTTGGCCGTCATTGTACCATTCTTGCCAAATACAGACGTGTACAATGCCTGTAATTCATCTAAATTTTTTATATTTTTAATCTGTTCCAGCATATCTTTACCTTTGTAAAACAAATAAAAGCCGTGATGGTTCACGGCTTTTATTATGACAAAACAACTACCTGCCGCCAAGGGTTATTTGGATTCGGCATTGTTAAATCGTTTTGCAACCTCGACCAATTTGGCGAAGTTTTCGTCCCCAGCATACGCCATTTCTGCCAAGACCTTGCGATCCAAGGCAACACCGGCCTTTTTCAGACCGTTCATGAACTGGCTGTATGTCATGCCGGCATTACGCACAGCAGCGTTGATACGGACAATCCACAGACCGCGGAAATCGCGTTTTTTCGCACGACGATCACGGTATGCATACTGGCCTGCTTTTTCCGTTTTTTCACGGGCGGCACGGTATGTTGTGCTGTGGCGACCCAGATACCCTTTGGCACGGGCCAAGATTTTATTATGTTTCTGTTTAACGGTTGTACCGCGTTTTACTCTTGCCATCTTAACACCCCTTTACTTATTTCAAACCATATGGGGCCAAGATTTTCGCCTGACCGGTCATGTTTTCGTTCAGATACTGTGGTTTTGAACCCGCATTGTTTGCACGTGTGGATTTGTGACGCAACAGTTTCTTGTGGGCGTTACGGGCAACACGGATTTTACCGGTTGCAGTCATAGAAGCGCGCTTTTTCAAGTACGACTTTGTTTTCAATTTTGGCATTTTTTCACCTTTTTTTATGTCCTGATGGCAATGCCTTTGCCATTTCGGACTGTTTCAACACGGCACTATTTTGGCATAACATAATAAAAAATCAAGTTTTTATTGAATGTTGGCGTTTTAGCGGCTAAACTGGGGGGCAATGAACCAGAACAAGTTATCTTCGCGTGTGCGTACATTGATTAAATCCGCATTTGCGGCCGCGGCATTGCCGATTTTATTCATATACATCATGATTGCAAAGCCGGATTACAGAATCATGAACGCAATGGGGCACGTCGTTGTGCCGGTGGCGCATGCGGTGGGTGATATTGTTACATGGCCGGTGCGCGCAACGGGAAATCTGATTTCTAATATTCATGAATTGGCAAATTTGCGCAGCGAAAACCAAGAATTGCGTGCACGTCTGGACGCCGCATTGGCGGACAAGGTATCGTGTGATATCGCACGCGGTGAAAACGTGAAATTGCAGCGTGAATTGGACGTTGTACGCGCGCAGCCACGTACGACAATTCTGGCCGATGTTATTCACGATAACGCCGCATTCCACCACAATACGTTTATTATAAACAAGGGGGTGGGCAGTGGCCTGTCCAATGGCATGGTGGTCACGTCCACAGATGGTTACTTGGTTGGTATTATTACTGATGTTGCACCAACGTTTTCACGTGTGCGCGCGTTGACTGATTCTGATTCTAATATCGCCGTACGCGTGGTTGGTACGGGGGTTTATGGATTTATGGCCGGCAATGGTGGCAAACGGCCAACAATGGGATTTTTCAGTGACCCTGAATTTCAGGCGGCACGTGGACTGAAACTGGTGACCAGCAATATCAGCGGTATTTTGCCCGCCGATATTCCCGTTGGAACAATGGCAAATGACAGCGATGTTAAAACCACGCCTGTATCGCAACTGACACGCGTTATGGTGTTGGAATTTGACAATGCGAACAAGTATAAATGAAGACAAATGTTCTGAATTTTTTGCGCCGCGCGTGCCCATATTTGTTATTGGTTGCGCTGTGGCGTTTGGCCGTGCCCGTATGGAATCCAGCGGGCATTTTGGCGTTGATTCCAATATTTTACTGTTCTTTTGTACGTCCTGTGCCGTGGTTTGCTGGGCTGTCTGTGATATTTTGTTTCTTGATTGATTATAATTCAAATACGTTGTTTTTCTGGACATCGCTGTATTGCCTGATATATGCACTGAATGGATTTCAGACGTTCTTTGACCTGCCGCGTGCACCGAATAATGCATTGATGCCGTTTTCGGTATTTGTTGGCACGGGGATTTTAATTCTGTTTTTTGCGCATATCAGTTGGGCAAATTTGGGGCGTGACATATGGACATTTATATGGCTGTGCGCGCTGTACGAACCAATTACGATTTTAATTGCGGGGGCACAAAATGATAGATAAAGAAGTCGCCCGCACATTTGACCGCCGCGCCGCACTGTTTTTAACAGGTGGAACAATTTTAACATCTGTATTGATTCTGCGTATGTTGCAGATGCAGGTGTTTAACTATCGCGAATACACAGAAAAGAGCGAAAATAATTCATACCGTATTCAGATGAATATGCCAGAACGGGGCAAGATTTTATCACGCGGTGGCGCGCCCATTTCACGCGATATGCCGATATACAGAATATACATTGTCCCCGAAGAAGCACCGGACGTTGATACACTGGTTGATATTGTGACGGCGGAATTAAATCTGCGTCCAAAACGTGTGAAAAAGATTCGTGAAAAAATCAGGAAACAACCACGTTTTCAACCCGTATTGGTCAGTGAAAATACCAACTGGGCGCAACTGGCGGGATTGCAGGCGAAAAATTTGGCCGGATTACGCGTGGCCAGTGGATACGCCCGCGTATATGAACTGGGGCCGGCGGGCGCACAGGTATTTGGTTATGTTGGCGCACCCAGCAAACCTATTGCCAGTGCACCATTTTTCACAACAGGAATTACCGGTCTGGAAAAACGCTTTGACGATACATTGGCGGGCACGGCGGGCCAGACCGTTATGATTACCAACGCGGTTGGACGCGTCACCGGCGAAGATAAATCGCAATACATTGCGCCACAGGCGGGTGGTAATATAAAAACAACAATCAACGATGCTGCGCAACGCGTGTTGTATGATGCGTTGACTGTGCACAGGGCGGGGTGTGGTGTCGCACTGGACATTGAAACGGGTGACATTTTGGCGATGGTATCAACACCCAGTTTTGACCCGAATAATTTCAGTGCCGATGATGGTGATGAATATATTTCGTCATTGCGCGGTGATCGTGCCAAACCATTTATGAACAAGGTTGTCGAAGGATTATATCCCCCAGGTTCAACATTCAAGATTGTTGTTGCGCTGGCGGCGTTGGAATCGGGCGCAATTACCCCACGTGAAAAGATTTTCTGTCCGGGACATTGGGACTATGGCGACCATCGTTATCACTGTTGGGAATCCAAGGGGCACGGCTGGGTTGATTTGGCGGGCGCGCTGCAACATTCGTGCGACATATATTTCTATCAGGTGGCATTGCGCATTGGTATTGATGCAATTCGCGAAATGGCGGTCAAATTAGGGTTCACGGAAAAGTTTATGGACGACGTTATTTCGCGCGAAATGACGGGGGTTGTTCCCGACCGTTATTGGAAAGAGAAAAACAAGGGTGCACGTTGGGTGCATGGTGATACGGTTATATCTGGGATTGGTCAGGGATTCATTCTGGCCAACTGTATGCAGTTGGCGGTTATGATGGCGCGCACCGCGTCAAATCGCGTGGTTGTGCCACGATTGATTCTGGACGAAAATGCAAAAAATCCGAACTTTGCACCATTGGGGCTGCAACCACAAAATCTGCGCTATGTGCTGAATGGACTGGAATTGGTTACGAAAAAGGGCGGTACGGCCGCGGGCAGTGCAATCAACGTCAACGGTGCAAAGATGGGCGGTAAAACCGGTACATCACAGGTGCGCAGTATTTCCAAGGCCGAACGTAAAAGCGGTGTTCTGACCAATGAACAGTTAAAATGGGAAATGCGTAACCATGGTTTGTTTGTGGGGTATGCCCCAACAACAAATCCAAAGTATGCAGTATGCGTTATCACCGAACACAGTGGCGGCAGTGGCAGTGCCGCGCGCACCGCGGCGGCAACAATGCGCGAATTATTAAAGGGCGGAAAATAAAATGGCACGACAAATACGCGTTTCAAATGCCAGTATGATGACATTTTCTGAAAAAATGTCGCGGTTTTCTGTCGCGCTGTTTATTCCAATGTGTTTGGTTTTGGCGACGTCTATTGTTGTGCTGTATTCGGCGGGTGGTGGCGCATGGCGGCCATTCGCATTGTCGCAACTGTTAAAGATTCTGGTTGGGTTTGTTGTATTCTTTTTTGCGGCATTTACCAATATAAAAACATGGATTAAATCCGCGTATATGATTTACGCAATCGCGTTGATTATGATTGTGTTGGTAACGTTTGTGGGCCACACCGGTATGGGCGCACAGCGTTGGTTAAACTTAGGTTTTATTCATATTCAACCGTCTGAATTGATAAAAATCGCATTGGTGTTGGCACTGGCGCGGTACTTTGCATGGATGAACTCTGTGGAACTGTCGCAGCTGAAAAACTATATCGTGCCAATTACAATGTTGCTGATACCGTTTGGATTGATTGTTATGCAGCCGGATTTGGGTACGGCACTGTCCATGGGTATGATTACCGTCGGAATGTTTTATATCGTTGGTGCGCAAAAAAAATGGTTTATTATCGGTATTGTGCTGGGCCTGATGGCGATGCCGGTGGTGTGGTATGGCGGGCTGCATGATTACCAGCGTGACCGCATTATTACATTTATCAATCCAGACCACGATGCCCAAGGGGCAGGTTACCAAATCAATCAGGCAAAAATTGCGTTTGGCAGTGGTGGTCTGACCGGCAAAGGGTATTTGAAAGGGTCACAGTCCCAGCAATCATTCCTGCCGGAAAAACAGACGGACTTTATTTTCACCATGCTGGGTGAAGAGTTGGGATTTATCGGCGCATTCGGCCTGATTGCTGTGTACGCGTGGATTATTCTGGTGTTGTTTTGGTGTGCAAAAACATGCCGAAACAGATTTGGTCAACTGATATGCTTTGGTTTTATGTTGAACTTTTTTATTTATTACTTTATAAATATTTCCATGGTGCTGGGGCTGATGCCAACCGTCGGCGTGCCGTTGCCGTTGATGTCATTTGGTGGCAGCAGTTTGTTATCACTGATGTTTGGATTCGGTCTGGCCCAGAATGCACATATTCACAAAGACCAACAATTATCTGCCAAAGGGAGTTAGTATTATGAACCTGTTGATTGTGGAATCCCCATCAAAGGCAAAAACGATTGAAAAATATCTGGGGGCGGGCTGGCGCGTGATTGCGTCGGTTGGCCATGTTCGTGATCTGGTTCCAGAAAATGGCAGTGTTGATACCGCACATAATTTCGAAATGAAGTGGCAAATTATGGCGGGCAAGGAAAAGCAAATCAAACTGATTATCGATGAATTAAAAAAGGCCGATGCAGTTTATTTGGCGTCCGACCCTGATCGCGAGGGCGAGGCCATTGCATGGCATATCTTGGACATATTAAAGGCGAAAAAAGTTTTAACTGGTAAAAAAGTTTATCGTGTTGCATTTCACGAAATTACCAAGAAAGCCGTTTTGGCCGCGATTGAAAATCCACGCGAAATCGACCAGAACTTGGTTGATGCATATATGGTACGTCGTGCGCTGGATTACCTGATTGGTTTTGGTATTTCGCCATTGTTGTGGCGTCGCAATTTGGGTAAATCGGCGGGTCGTGTGCAATCTGTTGCGGTAAAATTGGTTGTTGATCGCGAACGCGAAATTGAATCTTTTGTGCCGGTGGAATATTGGTCTTTGTCTGCCGCGTGCAATGCGCACGGTGCGAATTTTAACGCATCGTTGATATCGGCAAATGGTCAAAAAATTGACAAGATGACCATTGGTAATAAAGCCCAGATGGACGCGGTTATGTCACACGTTGGCGTGCCTGAAATCGCCGCCACCGTCATTGCGATTGACAAGAAAAAGACATCACGTCGTGCCGCCGCGCCTTTTACCACCAGCACATTACAGCAAGAGGCCGCGCGCAAATTATACTTTTCGTCCAAGCGCACAATGAGTGTCGCGCAAAAACTGTATGAACACGGTTTGATTACATATATGCGTACGGACGCAACAAATTTGTCGGCGGACGCTGTGAACGATATTCGCGCCTATATTGGTCGCACATATGGTGATGCGTTTGTTCCAAAATCACCAAATATTTATGTTACTAAATCCAAGAATGCGCAAGAAGCGCACGAGGCAATTCGTCCGACACACTTTGATGACGCGATGCCAAATTTGTCTGGTGATGAAGAAAAGTTATATAACCTGATTTGGAAACGTACGATTGCGTGCCAAATGACGAATGCAGAATTTGACAGTGTGGCCGCAGATATAGAAAACAATGCACATAGCGCGATTTTCCATGCGGTTGGTTCAACGCGTACTTTTGATGGATTTATGCGTGTGTATACCGAATCACGCGATGATGATGCGGACGCGGCGGAATCTAAATTACCGGCATTGTCCGTTGGTGATGCGGTTATGATTACAGAACTGACCCCCGAACAACATTTTACACAGCCACCCGCACGTTATACCGAAGCATCACTGGTTAAAAAATTGGAAGAATTGGGTATCGGGCGTCCATCAACGTATGCGACGATTATGTCGACAATCGTTGACCGCGGTTATGTTGAGCAAGACAAACAACGTCGTTTCCACCCGACGTCCGGCGGTTGGGTTATTGCGGCATATCTGGCCAAATATTTTGATGAATTGGTTGATGTGAACTTTACCGCAAAAACCGAAGATACATTGGACGATGTGTCAAATGGTAAACAGGAAAAAGTTGCCGCGTTACGTGCGTTCTGGACACCAACAGAATCAATGATCGATGGTGCGCGTGGTATTAAAACAACCGAAATTATCGACGAAATAAATCGCGTTATGCATCATCACTTGTTCCCAGATGGTAATGATAAATGTCCAAAGTGTGGTGGAAAACTGGGGATTAAATTATCCAAGTTTGGTGCATTTATCGGTTGCGAAAATTACCCAACATGTAATTACACCCAACGTTTATCAGATGTCGCCGCGCCAACATCAGACGCCACGGACGCCGCTGCAAAGCCCGCAAATGCGTCCACTGATTTGGGTGATGGTATTTCATTCCGTGTGGGACGTTTTGGCCCATATGTGACCGACGGCAAAAAAAACGCTGCGGCGAAAAATTACACCGCCGACACAATCACGTTGGACATTGCGCGCGAATTACTGGCGGGCGGGCCCAAAAAGGCAGAACCGATTGAACTGGGGAAAAATCCGGCAACAGACCAGATGATTTATTATTACCCAACAGGGCGTTATGGGGCATATATTTCATCGAACAAGGTAAATGTTTCGGTAAAAACGCAACCTGATTTGGAAACAGCGATTGATTTAATCAACAACAAAAAACCAAGTACGCGTTTCCGTAAAAAAGCAAAGTAATGGCAAATTACGATAAAAATTTTACCGATGAATTGCGTACACGTCTGTCAATCGTGGACGTGGTGTCGCGTCGTGTGCCATTGACGAAAAAAGGGCAAAATTACTGGGGCTGTTGCCCGTTTCATAATGAAAAGACGCCCAGTTTTTCTGTGAACGAAGACAAAGGTTTTTATCACTGTTTTGGGTGCGGGGAACACGGCGATATTATTTCTTTTACTATGAAATCTGAAAATGTCGGTTTTGTTGATGCTATAAAAGAACTGGCAGATATGGCGGGAATGAAATTACCAGAATTTAAGCCACGCGATCCGAAAATTGTTGCCCGCGAAGAATCATACTTTGATATTATGGAACGCGCGGCAACTGAATATCACACGCAATTATTTACCCCAGCGGGCGCAGTTGCGTTGGAATATATTCATCGTCGCGGATTTACCGATGATATGATAAAAAAGTATCGTTTGGGTTATGCACCGAAAAATAATTTTATCGCAAATAAATTTATAAATACAAAACAAGATATTTTGTTGGGGACTGGTTTATGTCGTCGCGGTGATTATGGAATGTATGATTTCTTTCGCGATAAATTGATGTTTCCTATATTTTCCGCGCGCGGACAAATTGTCGCTTTTTCAGGTCGCAGTTTGGACGGTTCTGAACCAAAATATATCAACACATCTGATACGGAAATATTTCACAAGCGTAAAACGATTTTTGGATTTAATTTTGCCCGCGAAAATATTCATCGCAATAATCGCACTATTATAGTAGAGGGGCAAATTGACGCGATTCAAATGCAATGCCACGGTTTTCCTGAAACAGTTGCGCCATTGGGGACAGCATTGACCGAAGATCATTTGGCAATTTTGTGCAAGGCAAATCGTAATATCGTATTTTGTTTTGATGGCGATAACGCGGGGCGCAAGGCCGCTGTTCGCGCCGCAGACATTGTATTGCCATTTGTACGTGATGATTCCAATGTCAGATTTGCGTTTGTCACCGGTGGCAAAGATCCGGACGAGGTTTTGAAAAATTCTGGCACAGACGCCATGCACGCGATTATTGATGCGGCGGAAAATCTGACTGATTTCCTGTGGAATACGGCGAACAACAATTATGTTGTATCAACCCCAGGGGGACGTGCACAGGCGGAAAAATTCTTGAAATCAGAAACAGATAAAATCGCAGATGTTGCATTGCGCGCGGAATATGAAAACGAATATAATTCGCGCAAGTTTAACCAGTGGCACAAATGGTCACGCAAACCACAATCCGCACAAATTGCCGTTCCAGAAATTGATGCCATTACGCGTAACACACTGGTATTTATCACAAACAAGTTTCCAGAAATTGCCGAACGTCATGCGGAATTTTTAGCAAAACTGAATATTTCGTTGGACGGTGACGCGCCTGATATGAACATGGACGCGCGCGATGCGGAACGTTATATCACGTCGTTAAAGTTGCAAAATTACCTGAAAAAATTACGTGAACAAAAACAAAAATTGACCACCGATATATTGCGTGGTGATGCGGACGATGACGCGCGTGGGCGGATTTCCGCTATCGACAGCGAAATTGCAAAGTATACAGAAAAACTGGAACAAATGATTTCAGAGTGATTTTTTCAACATGCATGCGTCATCTCTATCTTTATCATTTGGCACAACGGTTGTGTATGACAACGCCGAATTTAACCTGTCGCCACGGGACAAGGTTGGTATTGTTGGTGTAAATGGCGCGGGTAAAACAACACTGTTCAAATTGATATTGGGTGAATTGTCGCCCGATGCAGGGCGCATTGATACCGGCGGCGCGCGGTTGGGTTACCTGCCGCAAACAATCGAAATAACCAATCCTGAAATCACGGTTTGGGAATTTTTAACAACGGGCCGGCCAATCGCGAAATTAGAGGAACGCCTGCAAACCCTCTATCAACAAATTGCGGACACGCCCGATGACGCACAGATTCAATCGGACATAGACAGTGTGCAATCAGAAATGGATTATTACGAATGCTATACCGCCGAAGATACGTTGCTGGAAATTATCGACAATATGCATATTGATTCAGATATGCTGGACATGCGGTTGCGCGACCTGTCGGGTGGTCAAAAGTCCAAGGTTGCATTTGCGCGATTATTATATTCTATGGCGGAAATTTTATTACTGGACGAACCGACAAATCATTTGGACGCCACGACCAAGGATTGGGTTTGCAATTACCTGAAAAAATATCGTGGTATGGTTTTGATTATCAGTCACGATTGCGAATTTTTGAACAATATCGTGAACAAGATTCTGTACGTGGACAAGGTTGCCAAAAAAATATCTGTGTTTTCCGGAAACTATGATGATTATCAGGTAAAATTGCGCGAAATAAAGCGTGCACGTGCAAATGCGATTGACGCCCAAGAACGCCAGATAAAACACTTGTCTGATTTTGTGGCGCGCGCGAATGCCGCCAGTCCGACAAACCACGCAATGAAACGCGCGGGCAATGTTCGCGCGGCGATTTTGGAACATGTGCTGAAAAACAGAATTGAACGCGAAACCGCGTATAAAAAATTAAAGATGGATTTATCGCCCATGCGTGATGGTGCGCGTCACCCGATTATGGTTGATAACCTGTGGTTTCGGTATCCAAATGCAAAGTTATTATACAGAAATTTATCATTCATTATCACGGGTGGCGAACGATTTTTAATCTGTGGTGAAAATGGTACGGGTAAATCAACACTGCTGAAATTGATACTGGGGTTGCTGGCCCCAGAACGCGGTACGATTGATATAAACCCAAAGACCGACATTGCATACTATGCACAGGAATTAGAAGGGCTGTCGCCTGACAAGACTATTCTGGAAAATGTTGCCAGTGATGATTACACAGACCAGCAACTGCGCGCAGTGTTGGCGAATTTCTTGTTCTATGATATGGACGTGTTCAAACAGGTGTCTGTATTGTCGCCTGGGGAACGCGCCCGCGTTGCATTGGCCAAGATTTTATTACGACGTGCAAATATGCTGATTCTGGACGAACCAACGAATCACCTAGATCCCGAAACCCAACGCGTGATTGGTGATAATTTCAGGGATTTTTCCGGTACAATTATCGTGGTCAGCCACAATCCGGACTTTGTCGAACAAATCGGTATCACCCGTATGCTGGTATTACCATCGGGCAGAATAGAGGATTATGATCACGAAAAATTGGAATATTATTACGCCGTAAACAGCGAAAAATAATGTAAAAAAAAGCCGGCATTTGCCGGCCTTTTTTGATGTTTTTTTTAATTGTTAAACAAGAAATGACAAATGTCGCCTTCTTGCATAACATATTCTTTGCCAACCAGACGCATTTTGCCGGCCTCTTTAACGGCAACCTCGCCCCCCAGCGCAATATAGTCCGCGGGCGAAATAATTTCGGCACGAATAAAACCTTTCTCGAAATCAGTGTGGATTTTACCGGCGGCCTGTGGCGCGGTCATACCACGTGTGATTGTCCATGCGTGCGCTTCCTTTGGGCCAACGGTGTAAAATGTTTGCAGCCCCAGCGTTTCATACCCTGTTTTAATAACTTGTTCCAGACCGGATTGTTTTAGTCCTAAATCATCCAAAAACATTTTTCGTTCATCTGGATTTACAATCTGGGAAATTTCCATTTCTATTTTTGATGAAATAACCAATACAGGTGCGGCATCGCCGTATTTGGCACGTACAGCATCAGAATATTTATTACCGGTTGCAGCGGCGGATTCTTCGACATTACATACATAAATAACCGGCTTTGCCGTCAACAGGTTAAACGGCGATGCATCAACGCCGGAATTACGCGCGGGCGTACCACTTTTCAGGCCAGCGTAAATCGTGTTTGCGTCCGCCAATAATTTGATTGCGTTTTTATCCAGACCGTGCGCCTTTTTTTCCAGATTTTTAATCTGTTTTTCCATACTTTCCATATCGGCCAGCATCAGTTCTGTTTCAATCGTTTCAATATCGTCCAATGGATCAATGCGGCCATTGACATGTACAATATCATCGTTTTCAAAGCAACGTACAACGTGAATAATCGCGTCCGTTGATAAAATATTACCCAAGAATTTATTACCCAACCCTTCGCCATTTGATGCGCCACGCACCAAACCCGCGATATCAACAATTTCCAGTTGTGTTGGAATGATTTTCGCACTGTTATCAACCGCCGCCAATTTCAGCAGTGTTTCGTCCGGTACAACAACGCGACCGGTATTTGGCTCAATAGTGCAAAACGGATAGTTTTGCGCGTCCGCCGCCGCCGATTGTGTCAGTGCATTAAATAACGTCGATTTTCCAACATTTGGCAATCCAACAATTCCACAATTGAAACCCATAACTAAATCCTTTATAATGCCTGTAATATGTCATACATGTGGAACGAATTCAATATAAAAACCATGCCGGCGGAAACCATAGTTTTCCGCGATGGCGCGTTTTGCGCTGATTTATCAACATTGCCTGATTGTAATATTGATAAAACATACGAATTGCCCGTTCATGTAATATATGTTGGTGAAATTGCCGGTAAATGCCGGCTGAATTTGAATATTTCGGCGGCAAATCAATCCGTAATTTTAGACGTGCGCGTAAAAAATAATTTGCCGGCCTTTTTTGATATTTTTATCAAAAACACCGGTAAAAATTCTGAAATTCGTGGTGGGGTATTATTGGAAAATGCCGGTGATTTAACATATAATATTACCGGTCAACATGCGGCCGACGATACGACCATTTGTGTTAAAACAAAATTGGTTGCCGAAAAAAATACAAAATCCAAATTGTCTGGCACGGCCGAAATTGAAAAAGATACAAAAAACGCAATTTCAGATATCGCGTTTGCGGCATTGGCGGACAAAACCGCGCGAATTGAATTTGTGCCCGCGCAACGTATTTCGTCTGTACCAAAATCCGCCGACCACAGTGCGGCGATTTTCCGCCCAACCGATTTTCAAATTGAATACTTACGCGAAGCGGGTCTGTCGGGGGCAGAGGTTATCGCCGCCACCCGCGAAGCATTTATGAACGATTTATAAATCACCAAAAACAGAATACAAAAAAGCGCCCGATAAAAACGATTTTATCGGACACAAAATAACCATAACCCAATCAGGCACGGATTTATTTTTTCTTGAAGCCCTGTTTGGCCTTTAACTTTGGATTCGCAGGATCAATCAAGATAACCTGTTTACCACGGCGAATTTGTTTAACATTGCCGCGTTTCTTCCAAGCTTTTAATGAACTCAAAAATTTCATATCTAAATCCTTTATTGCGTGGTGATTATAAACGCTTTTTGTAAAAAATCAAATAATTATTATATTTTTGTTGTAGTTGTAGGGGCTGTTGGTTTTGTTGAAAACTGTTGTGAACTTTTTTTGAACAAGTTTTCAACACTTTTTTACAGGTTTTCTGGGGATTTTGTGTGTTGTTGTTGAAAATACGGCATAAATATAAACATGTCAATAAATACACAGTTTTCAGTATTTTTAACAATTTTATGGTCTTGCTTTTTATACTTGTTGAAAACTGTTGAAATTGTTATAATTCCAACATCAGGGGGGATTTTATCAAAAATGAGACAACGGGTACTGAAAGCATTAGCCAATCCGGCACGCATATTTTATGTGCCCTATAATATGGCAATTCTGAATTTTGCGGTTCAGTTCCTTGTTTTTATTGCGGTTTTTGTTGCGTCACTGTTGTGGACAGGGGGTAAAAATCCTGTTTCGCCACTGTGGTTTTTGGTGTCGTTATGTGTGGTTCATATGATAATGGCGACATTTTCAAAGCGCGACCCCCAACTGGGCCAAATTTTGGCTGCAAAAATACAACTGTTCAAAAAGAAGATACCAAACAGATTGGCGGCATAAAAAATGAATGGATTTTTTGAATATTTCGCAGGCAGTGGTTTTCCCGTCACAACAATGATAATGGTCATTGCGGTGATTTTTATCTTTGTCGTGCTGATGATGTATTTACCAACACTGACGCGGCGTATATTGCCCCAGTTTGGCTATAAACGCTATTCGCGTTATTTGCCATTCCGTACCGTGTACAACGATGACACATTGGAATTATCAGATGGGTCGCTGTTGCGTGTATATCGTGTTGCGGGTGTCCAGACCAGTATGCAAGATGCCGCCACACGTGAAAAGTTTTTGGAATTGCGCACGCAACTGTTTAACCAAATTCGTGATCCGAATGTTGTGATGCGGTTCTTTATGACGCGTGATGCGACGGACGAAAATACGGACTATGAATTTGACCAGCCGGTTTTGCAAAAGATTTATGACAAGTGGCAGGCCCAAGGGCTGCGTATTTTCCTGAATAACTATTATATCGTGTTACAGGTGTCTGGGGCGGGCGCACGCGAAAAACTGAATCAATATGGTAATTATCTGGAATCTATATTGGCGGCGTATCATCCGAAATTATTGCGTAATAATTCGATTGATAATATGGCGCAATTCTTTGGACGGATTTTGTCCCCGATTACAAAACCCGCACCCATTGTGTGTGATAACCGTATTGCGGATTTGGTAACAGTTGACGATGTTGAATTTATGCGCGATGGCGTTGTACGCTATGTCAGTGGCGGGTCGCAGACGTTTGCAGCGATGATGTCATTCCGCACATCACCAGATTATTTGGACGAAGAATTTTTTGATACTATTTCAACAATCCAGACAGAAATGATTTGCATGAATGCATTTCAGATTATGGGGACGGCGGACGTTGAAATGACATTGCGCCAGCGTCAATCATCGGCCGATGATAATGAAACATCGACATTAGAACAAATATCGGACGCGCAAAGTGCGATGGACGAAAACGCAACGGGAAATCAATCGCTGGTGAATTATTACCCGCTGTTTATTCTGTTTGGGCGTTCTATTGATGAATTAAATCATTATGTTGACGAGTTCAAAAAGATTTCGGCATCGTTTGGTGTTGCGCCGATTTGCGAAACGTACGCGGCGCGTGTGTCGTGGTTTGCACAAATCCCAGGGTTTGATGTTTTCCCGCGCAGTTTCAAGTTGCTGTCGCGGACGGCTGCAATCAGTATTCCTATGTCGACCCAGCCACGTGGGGTGGCGAACTCTGATTGGGGCCCAGGGCCACTGGTTGTATTTCCGACCGCCCAAGGAACACCGTATCAATTCCAATTCCATGTATCGGACAAGCCGGCGGCGGTTGCGCATACATTGACAATCGGGCCAACCGGTGGCGGTAAAACAACGCTGTTCAGTTTCTTGATTGCGCAGTCATTGCGTCACCCGAAATTAAAGGCGTTCTTTTTTGACCGTAACAAGGGGGCGGAAATATTTACCCTGTCGGTGGGTGGCAAATATATCACGATGCAAGGCAAAGAGAAAAACGCCGCAGACAATTCATTTTTGACGCACTTAAATCCGTTGAAAATGCCGGACACGGCGGCAAATCGCGCATTCTTGCGTCGGTGGTTTGCAATTATAACGGGGCAATCAGACGCAAATTCTGCGGACGAAATCGCGCGCGCAGTGTCGGTGAATTTTGATTATCTGCCCGACCGCGACAGAATATTAAAGAATTTATGGGAGAGTTGCTTTGCATCCAACGGCAATATGCGACCAGCGTTGAAAAAATGGATTGATCCGTTGCAATATGGCGACATATTTAACGAAACGTCCGATACACTGGATTTGCAGTCGCGTCTGACTACGTTTGATTTTACCGAAATATTACAAGACGAAACACTGGCACCAGCGGTAATTTCTTATATTTTGCACAGAATTAATAATATCACAGTTTCGGGCGGGAATCCGTCACTGATTATGATTGACGAAACTGCGCCTATGCTGGAAAACAAAATGTTTCGCGATAACTTTATCACTGGCCTGCAAGAAGGGCGCAAAAACCGTCAGGCATATATGGTTGCGTTCCAGCGCGCAAATGTTTTGGACAAACTGGGGATTGGCGACGTTGTTCGTGGGCAGGCACAAACGGTGTTATTCTTCCGTAATCCGGCGGCGGACGCATCGGATTATCAGTATTGGAATTTGAATCCGTTGGAAATGGCATTTATTCAAGGCAAGGCGTATCCAAACCTGAAACGTGCGGTATTGTTGTCGCGACCGGTAACGGGTGAATCTGTGATTCTAAATACGGAACTAGGTGGGTTGGGTAATTTACTGCGTCTGTTTGAATCAGGACGTTCATCGGTATTGTTGGCCGAAGAATTGTACAAGCAATATGGCAATAATTTTGTGTCTGATTATTTGAAAAAGCAGGGCGCAGGGGATTTATAACAAAATGTTATGGCGGTTGGTGGCTGTTTTATTGGGCGTTTGCTGTGCGACAATGGCGCGCGCCGATGATTGCTTGGCATACAAACTGAACCCGAATGTAAATATCACCACGCCACAATGGGTCAAAGAGGTTGTACAACCCTTGCGTCCAATGGATTTATTGCACGGCAATGTAATTGCGACGCTGGACGATAACTATGATATTATTGCCGATATTACATCAATCGAAGATGGTTTTTGTGTCGCTATAAAGTCCGTAAATGCCTCGGTTGGGTACAGTAATTTCTTGGTGCAAATTGATATGCGACACAGTCCATATTCATGCTCTTATAATGCGATTTTGGCGCACGAAGACAGTCATATACGCGCGTATTTGTCGGTGATTGACGATTTTAGCGATGAACTAAAAAATTCAATTTTTGCAGCGGCTGATTCTATTACGCCAATATTTGTGAAAAATTCGTCTGATATTTCGGCGGCGGTTGATGAATTGAATGCAGAATTACAGGCGCACCCAGATTTAATTTTAATAAAACAAAAAATAAAAGCAGCCGAAGAAATCCGCAACAAGCGTGTTGATCAAAACGACACAGGCGAAACACTGCGTCGTTGTTTTGAATAATTCTTGCGGAATATTTATTTACAAACTGTATGGCCAACTGCATTTGTGCGACATGTGATTTTGTCGCCAGATGCGCTGCGACAAACGGTTACGCCACTGGCGTTTTTGCGACATGTGGTGCGCGCGCCCGATTTATCGGTATAAACGGTTGTGCCGTTTGCCGCACCGCGTGATTTTATGGTTTGGCCGCGATTGGTATACTGCATATTACCGATTGCATCACTACGGCCGCGCCAAACGTCGCCAGTCGTGCGGTCGGTGCAATTTTGCCCACCCAGCGCATTTTCACGACACGATATGGCGGCATTGGCATTGCACGCAAAAATCACCACAATCGCAAAAATAATATTACGTAATAACATGATGATAAGTGTAATATGTTATTTTGCTGTGTCAAAAACTATTTATTTCCCTTGGCGCGATTGTGGCTTTTGCATAACATTTGGCAATTTTTTATGTCTGTTGCGCCACCCTTTGACCAAGCAGTTACGTGGTCGGCGTCCATATCAGACGGTTTCCATATTTTACTTTTATTAGCATCATGCCCCAGTGCACATAATGGACAATTTGATGTGTGCGATGCTTCTGCATGTTGTGTTTGTTGGGCATATACGGCACGTTTTGTGGCCTCGTCAAAAACACGCACGTCCAATAACTTGGTATCCACGCACCCTCCAAGTACGTATTCAAATATACCTTTGCGATTTTTGACATACGGGTCGGCGTATAACTCTTTGACTTTAGATTCTATGATTTTTGGGTCGTATGCCTGACGGTGGTATTTTTCATATAAACGTCCCCATTCCAGCCCACGCATTTCAGGTTCTATATTTTGAAACACGCTGGAAACCCAATCAATAACGGTTGTAACATATTGTTTTAATTCGGCAATATTGTCGTCGTTACGGTGCGCACTCATATAATCGCTGATGTTATTATTACTGACCCATTCCAGTGCTGTTTTCAAGTAATCTTGACGATTTACCGTCCCAGAAACATATGCACTCCATTTTTGAATATTTGCATTTTGGCTGTTGCTAAATTCTTCTTTGGCCAGTGTTACAAACGTACCAGAATATACAGCGTTTAATAATTCTTGGTCATTTAATGGGATACCTTTGATATTGATTATTTTGAACCATTCCTTGATTTCGGTTTCTGTACCAGCACACTCGTAAATCAACAAGTGGGTGTCCAGTATTTGATTTTGTATATGTTGGTTTAGACCATCAAAATATTGTTCCATGCCATTTTGGTCTTTGATTGGAAATTTATTTGTAACGTACCTGCCAATACTGGTTATACGTTGTTGTCCGTCCAAGACCTCAAACTTGTCATCAGCAACCTTGTTAAAATAAATCAGGCCCAGTGGGTAACCCTTGATAATAGAATCAATAACGCCAGATTCGCGGTTTTCTTGGGCATAAATATAATTGCGCTGGTATTCTGGTTGAATTGTCAGTTTTCCAGACAGGCCAAATAATCCACGCCCTTCGTATTCGTTATATACAAATCCATCGCAAATATCGCGAATAGTTATATCAGTACGTAATGTTGTTTTCATTATGCGTTACCTTTCTTTTTACGAATAAATATACGTTTAAAAACTTTTTTATGATTGACCATAGCTTGTGAGATACCTGAATCTAAATTCCATAATCCATTTGAAAAACCGCGACCTTCACTTTCTGTTGCACCTAGTATTTCAAATTGTTCGGGACAGTATTTATCCAAAAAACTGATGGGAACCCCCATAACACCGTCATAATCTGATGGAATCGCGTCTGAATAGGGAATTTCTATCGCAACATAATTATCGTATTTTTGATATTCTTGATTTCGGATTTCTTTGTGGCGACTGAATTTTATGTTGTCTGCCATCGTCATTAATTGTAAGGGCTGATGACGGCGGCCATGTTCAATGTTTGTGAACCAGCAAACACCGGGAACTCTATTTACTTTTATGCCATCCCGTTCTCTATCAAATTTATATGTTGATGCGTATACAAAATTATCTGGAACTTTGAAATACATTCCAGTATTAAAATTTGTTGCGCCAAGCCACATATTATTGTCCTTTATTAAAGGAAATGCTTCTTTGTAAGTTATTGCGTTCATGTTCCCGATAATAAGAAACCGCTTATCGGCTTCAATAATCCAGGTCAGAAAATCGCGAAATTGTGAAAACGGCGGGTTGGTGACAATTATATCTGCTTCGTCGCGCAGGGCTTTGACTTCGGCACTTCGAAAGTCACCATCGCCATCCAAGTATTGCCATTCTAAATCGTCTATATCAATGCGACCGTTATGATTTGTATCTCGGGTCAGTATGAATATTTTTCCATGTGTTTCTGTTTTATCTTTGTTGAATTTTTCAGAATTATACTCAAACAATGTTGGACAATAATTTGCACAGGCATCTTTGCCTTTGGCGGCGCATGCATAACTGGTTGATATCAGTTTTTTGATACCAAAACGTTCAAAATTCTGGGCAAAAAATTTTGTAAAATTACTCCATTCTGGGTCATCGCATGGCAATAATATAACCTTGTCGCGAAATACGTATGGATTGTAATCCAGATATGCATTCACTTCCTTTTGAATATCTGCATATTGTGTATAAAATTCATCGTTTTTTGCGCGTTTTGCCGCAGATAGGTTTTTGTTTGCCATATTGACACCCCGTTTTTGCGGGGCGTCATATTAAATTGTCCAAATTTGACCAACCCCAGTACTGGACAAAATTATAAACTATAATCAGTCCGAAAACAATTTATTTTTGTCCAAATTTAGGGTTGGCTAGTTTTGGACACTTGTTCGCGATAAACGTGCTGATGGTGGTGGGACTGACGTTCAGGCGGCGTGCGACGTCGCGCAGTGACATATTGGATTCCAGCATTACTTTTATCAGGTTTTCTTTACCGTCTAATTTATGACGCGCGTTTTTTGCGCCGGACTTGCGACCAATGAATTTTCCATCGGCTTTGCGGCGGGCCAGTGCTTCTTTGGTGCGCTTTGATATCATTTCTCGTTCTATTTCCGCCGCCATACCGAATGCAAATGCCAGAACCTTGGATTGCAATGTATTGTCCAACGAATAGCCGTCTTTGACTGAATAAACTTTGACCCCTTTGTTGAGTAATGTTTCCAACACGCGAAACAGCATAAACAGTCGGCGGCCAAAACGCGACAGTTCGGAAACTATGATTACATCGCCAAATTTTACGTTCTTTATCAGTGCGCCGAATTTGCGCATTTTTGGGTCTGTTGTGCCGGACACGCCATCGTCGATGATGTATTTGTCTATAATCAGCCCCAGTTTGATTGCCTTGGTATCAACCCCCAGACGTTGATTTGCGGTATCTTGGGCGTCGGTGCTGACGCGCAGGTATGCATAAACCATATTATAATCCTTTGTTTTTGTTCAGGAAAATAATAGTAGATGCCATTTTATAGCTGGGTCACAAACCGATGGTTCACAACAGATTAAATAAAAAAACACACCATATTTGGTGTGTTTTTTTATTTAACTGGTTGCGGAGTGTGGATTTGAACCACAGACCTTCAGGTTATGAGCCTGACGAGCTACCGGGCTGCTCTACTCCGCGTCGAAAGTGATTTAGATTATATACCTTTGCGGCGCGGTGTCAAATAAAAAATATGATTTCTGTCAAAATACACGTTTTTATGCACATAGCGTGTTATGATTTGTTACCTAATGCTGCCTTGAAATATACTTTTTTTGTTGCTAAGATTTCCGTAAAGGTTATAGAAATTATGTATCAAACGTTCAGAAAATTATGGAAAGGGTTCTGGGAACCTGTGTTGCATATGTCGCTGATTCAGTGGCTGGTTGCTGGTCTGATTGCGATATGTATTTGGTTTATTTATTTAACGTCGCGTGTTCAGATTACGGGTTATGATGTGTTCAAGAAATATCGCAGACAGCCCGCTGTGTTTGTGTTCTGGCACGGGCGCAGTATGATGTTATCGCCGATTATTTGCATTGGTGGTATGCGGGCGTATGCGGTTGCATCGCGGCACAGTGATGGGCGTATGATGGCGAAATTACAACAGTTGTTTGGTTTGAAACCAATTTATGGCAGTACGTCTGATGGTGGAATTTCTGTTCTGCGCCAAGGGGTGCGTGTATTGCGTGATGGAAATTATTCTATGTGTATTTCGCCCGATGGGCCAGGTGGGCCGTCCATGCGTGTCCAAGATGGGGCGTTATATTTTGCAAAAATGACAGGCGCGCCAATTATACCAGTGTGTTATTCTTGTTCGCGAGCATGGTTTCAACAGCGTTGGGACAGATATTTAATTGCAAAACCTTTTTCCAAGATAACGTGTCATGTTGATAAACCTATATTTATAGACCGAAAATGCAGTGATGCAGAATTTGAAAAAATACGTAAAAATCTGGAAGATATAATGGTGCGTCAGGTTCGTGAAATGGACGGCGAATTTAACCTGTTTCAGGTTGAGCAGGATTTGACCGCGCATAAATTCAAACAAGATATACGCGATGCGCGTGCCGCGCGCAAAGCCGCCAAGAAATCAAAGAAAGGAAAATAAGTATGAAAACACCGTGGTGGTTTTTACATAAAACACCGTTATCGTTTGTTCTGTTGCCTGTGGCGGCGGTTTATCGTGTGGCGTCGCTGGTGGTGCAATCGGTGCGTAAAATCGGCGCATATCAATCGCGTCGACCGGTGATTTGTGTTGGTAATATTATGGCGGGTGGTGTTGGAAAAACGCCGATTGTGCGTGAAATCGCAATGCGATTTGATGCGCCCGTGGTTATGCGTGGGTATAAAAAAAGTGCAAAGACCGGTAACGCTGGGGACGAGGCGGTTATGCTGGCGCGCGCTGGCCTGCAAGTACATACAGGTAATCGTAGTGCGGCGATTAAATTATTAAATAGTCGTTCTGATTCGACAACGCCGATTGTCATGGACGATGGATTCCAAAATCCGCGTATTAAAAAAGATATTTCTATTCTGGTATTTGACCAAGGGTTGGGATTTGGTAATGGATTCTTGTTGCCGGCCGGCCCGTTACGTGAACCTAAAAAGGCAATTTCGCGTGCCGATGCAGTGATTGTTATTCGCAGTGCGCGTCCGCGCAAGAATTTCAAATTGCCGGAAAGCGCAGTTGTATTTTATGCCACAAACCAGACCGTATCGCCATACGATGAAAACGAACGTGTGTGCGCATTTGCGGGAATTGGATATCCAAAAAAGTTTTTCAAAATGCTGAATAATGTTGTGGTTTCGCGGCGCGCATTTCCAGACCACTGGCAATACACGGACGAAGATATTGAAAAGTTATTTGCATGGGCGGCGCGTAAAAATGCCCAGTTGGTTACAACGGAAAAAGATTGGGTACGTTTGCCGGCCTATGCACGCGACAGAATAAAATATGCAAAGTTGGTCACATCGGTTGATGGTGCGTTCTTTGATTGGTTAAAGGAGAAAATAGAAAATGTCAACGCTGACAAAAAAAATTAAAATTACTGGTGTCGGGATTCATTCTGGATTGCCGGTGAATATGGTTGTAAAGCCATCGAAAAAGTATGGGATTTATTTCCATCGCAGCGATATACCTGAATCCCCGACGATTCAGGCATTGGCGGAAAATGTTGGCGAAACCAAAATGCGCAACACGACAATCGGGCGCACCGATGGCGCGCATGTCCAGACCGTTGAACATTTGATGGCAGCGTTATTCTTGGCCGGCATTGACAGTGCAGTTATTGATATTGATGGGCCGGAAACACCAATCTTGGACGGCAGTGCGGCGGAATTTTTATCAAAGTTCATGGGGAATACCACGGGCGATGGTCGTATGAAAAAGATTATCGTTCGTCGGCCGGTTGTTGTCCATGCGCGCGAGGTTTTGCGTACATTGCCATGGCATGTTCGTTTGCAATTATGGGTGGTGAATAAAATCGCCGGTCGCAAGAGTGACGGATATGTAAAACTGAGTCCAAATGACGGTAAATCATTGGAAATCACGGCGACGTTGGTATATCCAGAAAAGATTATTGGTCGACAGACGTTTTCTTATCGTTTTGATGGCACGAAAAAATCAGTAAATGATTTTGTTAAAAATGTTGCGCGTGCACGTACGTTTGGAAAATATTCCGAATGGGAATATTTGAAGGCACATGGTATGGGGCGTGGCGCAAGCGAGAAAAACGTTATCGCATTAAATGATGCGGGTGACGGAACACTGAATCCTGTGATTTGGCCGGACGAATTTGTCCGTCACAAGGTTATAGATGCAATTGGTGATATGTTCACGTCCGGTGGTATGGTTATTGGCGCGTTGGAATCGTACAAGGGCAGTCATGCGTTGAACAATTTGGTGTTGAAAAAATTGTTCAGTGACCCCGCAAATTATGATATAGTAGATGGTAAATAAAAGGATTTATAAAATGAAAAAGATTTTTGCTGGGTTGGCGGTCTTGGCACTGGCGGCATGCGGTGGCATGATTAAAAACGAAAACGGCAGTGAATTGTTGACACAACTGGACGGCGAACCGACGGGTTGCGTTTATTTGTACAAGATTGAATCAGAGGTTTCGGTCTATGATTCCGATGATGCGCGTCGTTATCTGGAAAATCGTATTGCGGATCAGGCACGTGGTGGTAATGCATATTGGATTACCAGCCAGCGCACCCGTCCAAACGAATGGGTTATATTCGGGCCAGAACGCGCATTTATTCTGACGGCGAATGTGTATGATTGCCCATCGCAGCGGACAATTCGCACATCTGCGGCCCAAGTGCCAATTTCAGTACAGTATTCTGTGCCATGCACGAATGACATTTACGGTGCAGAATGCAGATAATGCATTTGTTGTATGTTTTTCGCCCGCTGAATTTTTCAGCGGGTTTTTCATTCTGCGATTGCGTTATTTGTTTGTTTTGTGTTATAATTGCCATATCAAACTAGGGCAGAGAGAAATTGCAGGGGAATATCATCACCATTAAACGTAAAAAATACGCCACAGGTCTGTTTTGGCAACCGATTGGGGCGGGTTTTGTCGCGCGCACATATGCACGTAATCTGTCGCGCGGTGTTGACCGTAAATACAATATGTATGCCGAATATCGGTCTATGGTCGGGTTGGGGTCGCGTCGCGCCGGACATCGCAGTGGTATGTCTGCGGCTGCGGCAGAGGTTATGGATTCCCTGACTGAATTTAATTCGTTTTTAGGTGTGTTTCCGGCGGGTGACCAGTTTTACTTGGTTGCGGTGCGTAATGGTATTATTCTGGAAGACAAGGTTTTTGCCCGTGCCGATGATGCGCGTGCGGCGTATTCACGTTTGTCGGAAATTCCGGATTGGAATGCATTGTTTGCCCCAGGGGCGTGGGGAATGCCACGCGCCGTTGAACGCAATTTGTCGGATTTAATTACAGATTCTGCGCATGCGACAATACATCATATCAGTCGTTTGTCCCGTATTATGGTATCGGGTAGTATAATCGCATTATTTATTGTTGGGCTGTCGGTGTTCTTTCGTGAACCATTACAGCAAATGATGACACCACCACAGGTTGCAAAAATCAACCCTGAACTGGCGGCAGAATACAAACGTCAAATCGAAGAAAAGAACAAAGAATTAGACGCGCAATTTGAAATAGAAAAGAAATTGCCGCCGCAACCATTGGTGATGCCGTACGATAATCTGCCTGATGTGGCGGCGCGTGCCGATGTTTGTTATCAGGCGATTGGTTTTGTGATGCAGCCAATCTATGGTTGGAATCAGGTATCGGCGGAATGTGGTGAAACGCATGCGACCGCGCGTTTCACGCGCAGTTTTGGAACGTTGGCCGATTTTTATCAGGTGGCGACTGAATTGATGCCGGCGTCATTTGTGTCCGAAGAATCATCGGATTCTGTATCTGTGCGTGCCACATTGCCAAATGTTGAAACGCATTCTTCGATTGATGAACGTGATGCAGAAACTGTTGTGCGCGCGATTCAGACAGCGTTTCAGGGAATATCAACAAACGTTGATGTGAATGTTGTCACAGACGTTTTAACAAATGGTGTCGATACGGCAACCTTGAATGTTGTAGAGGTTGGGGCAGAATCCAAAATGACACCAATGCAATTCATGAAAATCTTTGAAGATTTTGGTGGGGTTTATATGACGCGTTGTACGTGGAACGTCAGCGCACGAATCTGGAACTATGAGGTGATAATCTATGTTAAATAAATTGATGTTAAATTTGTTGTTGGCGGCATCTGTGGTGGCATTGCCTGTGTCGTATGCGTCGGCCGAGGTTCTGGACGAAGATATTGAAATCGTGGACACTGTATCAGAGAGTGATGGTGCATCTGATGATGCGGCGATGGAATCGCAATCTGCGAACGCGGTGGCGAATTATGATGTTGATGGTTCGCTGTTTCAACAGATTACAGATTTGGAACAAGAAAAGGTTCTGATGCAGTTGGAAAAAGAACGTGCCCAGTTGGATTTGGAACTGGACAGATTGGCGGCTGAAAAAATCAAGTTGCATATGGAAATTGATACTTTGTCAGGCCGTGCAGAACAACAGCAACAAGAACTGGAAAACGCCAAGGCAAAGTTAGAGGCAGAAACGGCGAAGTTAGAAAAACAAAAGGCGGCACTGGAAAACGATGAAGCAGAAACGGTTGTTAAATCCGCACGCACGGCCAGCACAGATGACGAAAAGACAGGGGTTAAAAAGGTTACCGAACTGTTCAAACTGGTAAATATTTTTGGTGCGGGTAATCAATTACAGGCAACGGTTGCAGATCTGACGACGGGTCAGAATAAAAAGATTTCTGTGGGGCGCAGCATAGATGGATACACGGTAAAATCCATATCGTTGGACGACGGGATTATGTTTGTTGACCCAGATGGAAATACCCAGACATTGAATGTTGTCAGTGGTAAATAATTAAACGTGGGACGCATGGTATGAATGATGCAGAAAACAATGTTTTGAACAATATTCCGGTGGAAAGCAAACCATCTGTGCCGGCGGGATTGGAAAATTCCGAACCCAAAGATATTGTTGATTATTTGTTTTCAAACGGCAATCGTTTGATGACGGCGACGGGTGCACCGTTGGAATTGCCACGTGATACCCAAGGGTTGATTGCGTATTTTTCAGGTGGTGAAATTATTATTTCGCGCACACATCGTTATGATGGGCGCGTGCTGGCGTTTCTGGATTTATTAAAGGCGCGTGGTCGCGCAATGCGCGTGCCGTTTTATTCTGATTTGGGTTTGGTGTCGGCGATTTATAAATCGTATGATGCGCGTTTGGGTGGCACGGCACGTGTCAGTCGCGATTACGACAACCAAATGCAAAAGGATTTTGTTGATATTGTTGCGCGCGCGGCCGCCCAGAAAGTGTCTGATATTCATATCGAGGTTGGCGATCAAACAACAATCTATTTCCGTATTGATGGCAGTATGCAGCCCGTTTTGGAATATAATTCGGGTTGGGGTGAATCGTTTGTTCGTGCGGCGTTTGCATCGTCTGATATGTCGAATGCGAACTATGCCCAGAATGAATATCAATCCGCCCAGAAAGATGGACGCACACCCCTGCGCGGGACCAAGGATTTATATCTGCCACTGGGGATTTTAAGTATTCGTATGCAATTCAACCCAATCGCATTTGGATCACGTTATGTCGTGATGCGATTGCTGTACGATAACCCGTCCGAGGGGATTAAAACCGAACAAGAATTTGGCGAATATGAACAGCGTTTGCTGATGCGTCTGCGCGCGTTTCCGACCGGTCTGGTAATTGTGGCGGGGCCAACCAGTTCTGGTAAATCAACGACATTGGTTCGTAATATGTCATTGATGCTGAAAGAACGTCACTATGAAATCAATATGATTACGGTGGAAAATCCCGTTGAACAAAAGATTTTTGGTGCGCACCAGATGCCTGTTGTCAACACCACAAACGAAGAAGAACGCGAAGAGAAGTATACAGAGGCACTGGCCGCCGCATTGCGCAGTGACCCTGATACATTGATGGTGGGTGAAATTCGTACGTTGGCGGCGGCGCAGTTGACGGTGCGTGGTGCGTTGTCGGGGCATAATGTTTGGACAACATTGCACGCTAATTCTGCGATGGCGGCGTTGACGCGTCTGTTGGATTTGGGTATTGAATCATTCAAATTAAAAGAAGAAACACTGATGCGTGGTTTGATTTCCATGCGTCTGTTCAAAAAATTGTGTCCATATTGCCGTGAACGCTTGATTGATCACCCTGAACACCCCGCGTACCAGCGTGTGTTGGATGCGTTTGGGGAACTGGGGCTGCGTCAGGTTTTTGTTCGTGGCGCGGGGTGCAAGGAATGCAAGGGCACAGGAACATTGGGACGTATCAAGGCCGGTGAAATCATTATTACAAACAGTGAATTTTTACGTCTGGCGTTGGCGGGCAATACCGATGGGGCATTGCGTTACTGGCTGGAAGATATGGACGGTCGCACATTGAAAGAGGCGGCAATGGCCTTGATGTTACAGGGTATTATTGGTGTTGATGAATTGGAACGTTGGGTTGGATTATTAGATAGACCAGGGGTGTATTGATATGATAACCAAACTGGACAAGATTTACGCGAAAATTGTGTTCAAATTGAACACTGAAAAACGTATGATGATGGCGCGCAAGTTGGCGTCGCTGTTACGTAATGATTTTTCATTGATGGACGCGTTGGGTCGTTTGGAAATGGTTGAGTCCAAAAATGGGGAAAAACCAAACGAACCTTTTGCCATTGCGATGCGTGAATTTCAGAAAAATCTGGAACGTGGTATGAGTTTTTCTGACGCAACGCGTGATTGGGTGCCTGCGGACGAAACGTTGCTGCTGACGTCTGGAAATTTGTCTGATTTGGTGGTTGCGCTGGAAAGCATCAGCCGTGTTGTTGATGGTGCACAGCGTATCAAGCGCGCAATGATTGGTGCATTTGCGTACCCATTGTTTTTGTTGGTGTTGACGTTTGGTATAATTATTATGGTCGGTTTATATCTGGTTCCGCCATTGGCCGAGGTTGCAGGCAGTTCCATGGTGTGGAAATCGGCGGCGGCATCGCTGATTGCACTGTCGGAATTTTCAATTAAATATTGGTATGTGTTTGCAGTTGGATTCTGTGCATTGATTATGATTATATGGGTCAGTTTGTCGCATTGGTCGGGCCCGCTGCGTCGCGTGTTTGATAAATTACCACCATGGAATATTTACAAGATTCAGTTGTCTGTTGGTTGGCTGATGGGGTTGTCATCAATGGTTGCGGCGGGGATTACAATACCGGACGCAATGCGTATGTTGGCGGACAATTCGAACAGATATCTGCGCAGTATTTTGGACGCAACACTGCGTTATATTGCAAATGGTGATAATTTGGGTATGGCGTTGGCGCATTCGGGGCGTGATTTTCCAAACGAAGAACTGATTGGCGATTTAACGATTTATGCCGATATGAATGGATTCGACAAGAATTTGTCACGGGTGGCGAATGACTATCTGGACGAATCCGTGCGCAAGATTGAATCGATTTCCAATGTATTGAACAGTGTTGGCATCTTGCTGGTATCTGTGGTTATTGCATGGGTTGTATTGGGCACATTCCAAATGCAAGATCAAATCACCGCAGCACTCTCATAAGAGAGCAAAGAGCAGAGAGCAATGAAGCGCGCCGACCGGCGCGCTTGTTTATTTCATGTCGTTTCAAATATAGACAAAAAATAAACTTTATCACTTACTCACTTTCATTTGCTCTCTGCGCTTTGCTCTCTGCTCTCTATAAAAAATGCCCTATCGGGGCATTTTTTTATACCATAAACGGCAGGTTTTCAAGTGTGCCTTCGGCGACACGGACATTGACGTCCAGCATTATAAATACCGCATCAGGCGTTTTTGGAATGCTTTCGCTGAATAATTCTGTGCCCAGCAAGTGGCTGGTATTGACCGACAGTTTGGTTATCAAATGATCATCGTCCAGCAATGTATAAATTGGGCCGATATCACGTGGGGTGTTTTCGCCAACCTCGTGCTCGTTCTGGGGGCAACGCAGGCCGTCCAGCAATGTTTTAACGCGATTATCGATATCACGGCGCGGGACGCCCACAATTTCAGGGTGCATCATTTGAATATCGATTTCCGCCAATAATTTCAGGTTTGGTGTGATGATTGGATTCCAATCAATACCACCCACGTGGCGGGTTGTAATCGGGCTCTTGGTGGCGGTGGGTACCATATATTGCGTCAGGTTATTCCATGGCTGATGTTCCACCAATTTTTTCAGTTGTGGGTGGAATTGCATGCGAATATCGGAAATATGCTGTGACCGCTTTTTTGGATTGATTAAAATATCGCCAAAATACAATAATTTGAATTTCATGGATTATTTCTCCTTGGCCAGTAATTCTTTGAATTTTTCGTCCGCCAGTGGGTGCAGACGGTATGCAGGAAATCCGTCCTTGGTCTTGGAATGAACCAATGGATCAATGGTTATCATTGGGCGTGAACCGTATTTGGTCAATATTTTTGTCCCGCGTTTGAATTGTTCGTGCATAATCTGGGCCGCGGTCAGTTTGTCCGTGCCGTACTTTTTAGCCGCCGCCACTGGCGACAGATAATCAGATTTTGAAAATACTGGTGCTTTGCTTTCTACCATAATTTTTATCCCCTTTTTCCTTGATAATTATACCAGAAATTGCTATTTTTCACATAGAAAAAAGAAAGGAATATAAATGGCTGTAAATAATGAATATACCGGTGATTCAATCAAGGTGTTAAAAGGGCTGGAAGCGGTCAAAAAACGCCCCGGAATGTATATTGGCGACGTGGGCGAAGGTGGATCTGGTCTGCACCATATGATTTATGAGGTGGTAAATAACTCTATCGACGAAGCGATGGCGGGTTATGCGGACACCGTGTATGTTTCATTAAATGCGGACGGGTCGGCGACAATTCGCGATAACGGTCGTGGTATGCCATTTGATATCAATCACGAAACAGGGCGCAGTGCGCTGGAACTGATTATGTGCGAATTGCACGCCGGTGGTAAATTTGATAACGAAGGCGGCGGTGCGTACAAGGTATCTGGTGGTCTGCACGGCGTGGGTGTGTCGGTTGTAAATGCGTTGTCAACATGGCTGGACGTGCGCGTATGGCGTGGTGACAAGGAAGCCCAGATGACGTTTGCCGATGGTATACCGACGTCTGATTTGAAAATTACGGAAAACAAAACACATCATGAACATGGGACAGAGGTTACGTTCCTGCCGTCGCCTGATACATTTACGGGTACTGAATTTAGTTTCGATACGATGGAAACATGGTTGCGTGAACAATCGTATCTGAATGCGAATGTAAAGATTATTTTGGAAGACCTGCGTGGGCCAGAAAAGAAAACACGCGAATTTCATTCTGTTGATGGATTAAAGGGTTTTGCAACATATTTGGACAAGTCCAAAGAATTGTTGAATCGTGACCCAATCCAGATGATAAAGCAGATAGATGAAACGTATATTGAAATCGTTCTGCAATGGACGACGGCGTATACGGAGACATCGTTATGCTTTACAAACAATATTCCAAACCGTGATGGTGGTACGCATTTGGCGGGATTCCGTGCGGGGTTGACGCGTGCAATAAACAAATATATTGGTGAAAAGGTTACCAAGAAAGATATCAACCTGTCGGGCGAAGATTTCCGCGAAGGGTTGACCAGCATTATCAGTGTGAAAATCCCAGATCCTAAATTTGGTTCACAGACCAAAGATAAATTGGTATCCAGCGAGGTTCGCCCATTGGTTGAAAATACAGTATCTGAATTACTGTATGAATATTTAGAAGAAAATCCTGTTATAGCAAAACTGATTGTGGACAAGATTGTAGAGGCCGCCACCGCACGCGAAGCCGCCCGCAAGGCACGTGAATTATCACGTAAAAAGACCGGCCCAGAACTGGGTGGGTTGCCTGGGAAATTGGCAAACTGTTCTGAACGTGATCCGGCAAAATGCGAATTGTTCATTGTGGAGGGGGATTCAGCTGGTGGTACTGCAAAGCAAGGACGTGACCGTAAAACACAGGCGATTTTGCCACTGCGTGGTAAAATTTTGAATGTTGAACGTGTGCGTTTCGACAAAATGCTGAGTTCTGATACAATCGGTGCGTTGATTACTACGATGGGCGCAGGTATTGGCAAGGACGATTTTGATATTGAAAAAATGCGCTATCACAAAGTTATTATTATGACCGATGCTGATGTGGATGGACAACATATTCAGACGTTGCTGATGACATTCTTTTATCGTTATATGCCGCAGGCGATTGAACGTGGTTACATCTATGTTGCAAAGCCGCCACTTTATGGTGTGACACGTGGCAAGCAGCAGTTGTATCTGCAAAACGAACGCGAAATGGACGACTATCTGATGGATCAGTTGGCGACCGATGGTGTGATTGAAACATTTTCGGGTGCACAGATTTCGGGTGCGGACTTGAAACGCTTGCTGACATTGATTCTGAATATGCAAAATACTTTGCAGGCGTTGGGGCACATTATGCCATTGCGGTTTATTGAGGCATTGGCCCTGAATGGCGTGTTTGATAACGAAACCGCGGACGCGTTTGCGGCAACACAAAAATTGCTGGACGCCCAAGAATTGGAATTTGAACGTGGTTGGCATGTGTCTGGTGACGACAGTGGTATTACCGTCACACGTACGTTACGCAGTGTCACAGAAACGTACGTATTGCCACGCGAAAAAATCAATTCGCCAGAGGTTCGCGCATGGTTGCGATTGGACGGTCGCGATGAATTGATGGAAATCTTTGTTCACCCATGTGTGTTGCGGGTCAAGGCGAAATCGCAAAAGATTTGGGGTGCGTTGAACCTGTTGAATACTGCGTTTGAATATGCGAAAAATGGGTTAAAGATTCAACGCTATAAAGGTTTGGGTGAAATGAACGCGGAACAGTTGTGGGAAACCACAATGGATCCAAACAACCGCAGTTTGTTCCAAGTGAAAATCAATGATGCATCACAGGCGGACGAGGTTATTTCCATGCTGATGGGTGATGTTGTTGAACCACGTCGTGACTTTATCGTTGAAAATGCGCTGGATGCGAATTTGGACGTGTAAATGATGTTTGATGCAAAATGGTTCTTTGATTTGGACGCGCGGTTGCGGGCGGCAGGATTGGACAGTGATGCGCAATCGTTTGACCAAATCAAAGATAACCTGATGCATCGGCATATTTGTGATGCAGATGCATTTGCAGCGCAGTGTGCTTATGTGATTTTGGCGGGCGGTTTTTCACAAAAGACGGCGAAATCAATTCATGAAAAAATAATGTCTGCGTTGCGTGTGCGTGGCGCAGATTTTGATTATCTGTTTTCTGTTTTTCATAATAAAAATAAAATAAATGCGATTTGTAAAATCTGGGAAAATCGCGATGCATTGTGTGCGGAATATTACAAACTGAGTGATGTTGATGCGCGTCTGGGGTTCTTGTCGCGTTTGCCACATATTGGCAAAATCACGGCAAATCATTTGGCACGAAACTTGGGCGAAGATGTTGTGAAATACGATATTTGGATTCAGCGTCTGGGCGCGCTGTACAGCGGAAATCCCGCGTGCTACGCAAAAATCGATAATAAAAAATTAAACCCAGATATTCGCGCCGCGTGTGATGCGATGTTTGAAAAATTGTGTGATGAAACGTCGTTGCCACGTGGGTATATTGATGTGGTTTTATGGAAAGCGTTACAAACAGGGTTGATAAAATTATGAATGTAAAAATAGAACAGTCATGGAAAGATGCGCTGGCGGGTGAATTTGATAAAGATTATTTTATCAAACTGACGGAATTTGTACGTAATGAATATTTGGCGGGTCATGCGGTGTACCCTGCGCCACAAAATATATTCAATGCGTTTAACCTGTGTCCGTTGCCAGACGTCAAGGTTGTGATTATAGGTCAAGACCCGTATCACGAACCAGGGCAGGCGCACGGTCTGTGTTTTTCTGTGTTGCCACCAACACCTGTACCACCCAGTTTGATAAACATTTACAAAGAAATTGAATCTGATTTGGGGCGTCCCAGTGCGACGCATGGCGATTTAACCGCGTGGGCGCGTCAGGGCGTATTGTTGTTAAATTCTACGCTGACGGTGGCGGCGCATCAGGCGGCATCGCATGCGGGACGCGGGTGGGAACAATTTACCGATGCGGTTATTCGTGCGGTGGCGCACCGTGATAATATTGTTTATATGCTGTGGGGGGCGTACGCCCAGCGCAAGGCGGAATTTGTTGACCCATCACGTAATCTGGTATTGAAATCGGTGCATCCGTCGCCATTGTCTGCGCATCGTGGATTTTTTGGTAATCATCATTTTTCGCGCGCAAATGAATATCTGGTTCAACACGGCAAAACGCCGATTGAATGGTAATCCGTCTCCGTTTCGCTCTGCCGCGATAAAAAGTTCAAATTTTGTGTCCGCCGATGGCGGACATTTTTTGACTGCACTTAGAAATTATATGTAAAGCCCAGACCGTAAAACGCGTACGAGTAATTTTCGCGTGCGGTATTTGCGTTGGAAAAATGCTGCATAAATAATTCGATGTTTGTGCGGTCGTTTAATTTATACCCGCCAATCATTTTCCATTGGAATAATAATTTTGCACCCAAGCGTTCGTTCTGCTGTGCTTGCAGGCCGACACCAACACCATTGGAATAATACCATTTTTTACCACTGAATAATATGACATCTTCGCTGAGAAACACCATTGGAATTGTGTATTGATCCCAATTCCAGCCGTATTTTTTACCAAATCCCAATGTTTGACCGATGTTCAATGACTGGCGTGCCGGCACACGAAAGAATGTTGTCGGCTGGGAATACTGGAAATGCAGCATATAAAATGGCACGGGTCGCGCCGGTGGCGGAACCAAGAAACCACTGTCGATACCCTGGCCAAAATGGAATGCAATTTGGTTTTCATACTTGCCGAAAAATGGATTATCGGCGGCGACGGCATTGGCTGCAAAAATAATGCCAAATAAAGATGCTAAGAATTTTTTCATGACGCAATATAATACACTATTTTTGCTCACCTTTCAAACAAAATATTAAAAAATATAATAATTATGCAATCAGAATAAAATCCGATTGCGGTGCGCGCGTATAATTTTGTGGACATTTAATTTTTTTATGTTTATAATGCGCGGGCGTTGGCGGGATAGCTCAGCTGGTTAGAGCAGTGGAATCATAATCCACGTGTCGGGGGTTCAAGTCCCTCTCCCGCTACCAAAAATTCAACCCCGATTTATTCGGGGTTTAATTTTTGGTAATTGTGACACCAGGGACGCAGACCCCCCGAGGGCAGGGGGTTCAAACAAGCAAATAGGCATATGGGAATATGCCGGTTGCGGTATCGCAAATTTGCGCAGTTGCATTTCGCGTATACGTGAAATGAATTTCCTCTCCCGCTAACAAGATTTCTCGGTTTTTCGGGATTTTTTATTTTTACAATTTTTGGCAAAAATCCCGATTTTTATAAACTGTCTACACGGGAAATGGCTAATAAAACAAACGGGGGTGTCCCCCCCCGTTTTGTTTGGTTACTCAGTTCTTACAAGTTCTTTGTAAACAGTGAACTCATCGGTCCGCTTGTTACATTCGTAACATAACGGAACGATATACGTTAAGCTACTATTTACAGGTTTCACATGTCCACCAACCGTTGCACGATTTGAACAATGTGCACATTCTCCTGCGTTACGCCCAGTCTTCTTTTCCCAAAAATCCAACCAACACGAATATTCGCAAGGTGGTGTTTTGTTGCTGGTTCCGGTTAAGTTTTTTACTGTTGTCGCCATTTTTTTTACCTTTTTTGGCAATGATCTTTCATACCCAAAAAGACCTGTCAAGACCACCAACGGGTATATTTTTTGTTGATGCTTGACTTTAATGGCGGGATAGTGTTAAAGTAAGAACGTTTAATTATTATCTTAAACACTGGGTACATCCCGATAAAGTTCGTCTGTTGCTACCAGGCGGACTTTATTTCATTCGGCCACGTCACCCGTGGTCGTAACTTTTGATTTTGGCGTCCTTTCTTTCGCGGTATCCAACTTCACAAGAAGCATACCTGTTTGTTCGTCTTTTTCTATTTCATATACGCTTGTAACCTTGGGTAATATATTGTAGTACTCAAGGAAAGATTTAATCGCTAAATCAAGTCCTTTGTCTCTAAACCGAAGATTAACTACTCCTTGCCCATCGTCTTCCTCTAGTAGCCGTACACCTATCGTTCTGGTCTCTGTATCAAAAAACAGCGCGCCAAATCTATATTTGTTTTCATCGATATTGAAACGCTGCCTGGCGCCAGAGCTAAAACTTAGCATTCCGAAAGTAGAAATCGATGCTTTGGGCTTGAATATTTGTCCAACCTGCGAAAATCTTTGAAACGCCATCTTTATCTCCTGGTTATATTCAGCCATAATTATATACGACGGTTTTTTCAAAGTCAAGTTTTTTTGAAAAAAATTCATAAAAACTTTTAGTTTAATTCGTTTTTACTTTTTGGTTTGTTCGTTTTGTGTTTTTAGAATCTTATCTAAAACTCCTTTCTGAACCATGTCTATGTTCAGGATATAGTCAGTGGTGTTAAATGTATCGCGCAGCGGACGTTTGGTCGTCAACCAGCCGAAGCCGTCTGTAATCCAGATAAACTGATGGCCGTCATTGGTCCATTGGTGATATATATCCGCATATTCTCCGGCGGTTGATTTTAACTTGGAACCGCCACCACCATAGAAATTGGTTTCGAGCAAATATAATTTGTGCGGCGTATTTATCGCAAAATCAATCCGTTTTGAAGACTTGTTTACTGTAATTTTCTTACCCCATTTGTTAAAAATCTTGTCGGCTGTTGCCTGGGCGATGTACTCATAGCCATTGCGCTGACAGATGTCTTTGATGAAAAATTCTGCCAGTGCTTCCATGGATGTACCACTGCGGTTTTTGCGCCCATTTGAATCCAGGCCAACTTCAACACCGATGAAATAGTCCGGGATGGATTTAATTGTACGATCCGATACCAAATCCAAAAAACCGCTTTCTTTCATAAATTTAGCCCCATCGGATGGCGACATTGGTTTGGAAAAATCAAAGCGAGTCAGGTCAAATTTGCCAAAATCCGTCAACAAACAAATATTCTTGTCGCGACAGGCCAATAAAGCAGGCACTATCTTTATAACATTAGGGTATTCAGTCAGCAAGCGCTCTGTGGCCTTTTCAATATCGGGTTTACCAATCAAAGTATTTAACAAATTTAAAGAAATCTCTACATCATGGTAGTTTTTGATAACCTTGGACCAGTTTACAAAATAGTCCCATGACTTGATGGTTTCTTTCAAATGCCTGACTAAATATTCAAATACTTCGTCTTCGTTCTTACAACCCAGTAAAGTATTAAATATCTGACTATATTTCATTTTTTATCCTTCTTTTCAGATGCATCATATAATCTTTTTTCAGCCAATTCAACAAATTGTGATTCCATGTCTATGCCGACAAAGCGCCGTCCGTGTTTAAGCGCAGCGACACCAGTGGTGCCACTGCCCATAAAAGGGTCCAAAATTAAATCGCCTGGATTTGTGGAGGCCAAGACGATACGTTCCAATAATTCAACAGGCTTCTGGGTCGGGTGTTTGCCATATATTTTTTCTGATTTGGTCGGCGTTCCGATTGCCCAAACACTGCGCATTTGGCAATCTGGCTTTTTAATAAAATCCTTTGGGAAAGAGCCTTTTTTCATCGCTTCATAATTAAATGTATGTTTTGCGTTTTTAGATTTTCGCGCCCACAGCAGTGTTTCGTGACTGGCAGTAAAATAGCGACACGACATGTTCGGACTGGCGTTTGGCTTAAACCATGCAATATCATTTAATATATGAAAGCCCAGCAATTGCATCGCAAAGCCACATGAATATATGCTGTGATATGTGCCACTGACCCATAAAGTTCCATTCGGTTTCAGCACGCGATGACATGTGCATAACCATTTCTTATGAAATTCAAAATCTTCGCTTAGGCCGTGCGACTTGTCCCAGTCGCCTTTGTTTACAGAAACTACGCACCCATTTTGACATGTAATACCGCCATTGGACAGCAAGTATGGCGGGTCTGCAAAAATCATATCAAATGTATTTTCTGGAATTTCTGCCAACTTTTTCAGGCAATCGGCACAATAAAGACGATATTGCTTTTTAGTCATAGTTCGTAATTAGCAACTCGTGAATCTCACCGCGGCCATCCGCCTTGGCATTTATCATGCGCTTGGCCAAGATGCGATTTATATGATATGCTTGATATAAATCGTCAAAAAACGGGTCGTCGGTATAATTTGTTGGGTCTGAATTGCTGAGCATCTGCAATGCGCCGGCATCGTGGCATTTATCAAATATGTTTTTCAGACGCACTTGCTCGTCATCATCAAAATCGCCAACCGCATACGAATTAAATGAAGACGTTTCACGAATTGGGCGATACGGTGGGTCATAATATATAAATGTATCTGGTGTTACAAATTCATCCACGCGTGCAAAATCACATTGCATAATGGTCGCAATCTGCAGTGCATCAGAAACTTTGCGCAGGTTATCTTCGTCCAAAATACGCGGATTTGTATATTTGCCCATTGGTACATTAAATTGATTCTTGCTGTTTACACGGAACAAACCATTAAAGCAGGTGCGGTTCAAGAATATGGTCAACGCCGCCCGACGAACAAATGATGTCCGATAAGTGTTGGCATCGATGTTTTTATCCAAGGAGTTGTATTCATCCCGTCTGGCGTAATAATAAGCCTTGGTGTCTTCAGTCAAACGATGTTCGGTCTGAAGCTTGTTTAGTTCCAGTATCAAACTTTCAACATCGCGTTTGATGACGTTATACAGAATGACCAGTTCCGGGTTTATATCAAACAGAAATGCTTCTTGGGTTTGATAGTTGTTATAGATATCAAAGAATACCGCGCCACCACCAACAAAGGGCTCTATGTAGCGTTTTATGTCGCCCATTTTTAATTTTAATGGCAATTTTTGCTCGATTTGGTCCAGTAATTGCCCCTTGCCGCCGACCCACTTTAACACGGGCTTGCAATCTGAGTATTCCGGCAATCGCGCTGGTATAGCAATCAATCCAAATCCTTTCCTTGCCATGATGTTAGACGAATTGTTTGATTTAATCCAGCAGAATATATTTGCCGGTCTATTGGACATAGCTCAAAGTGGAATATGTCATAGCTAGGGGTGCGGATAAAACTATAGGGCGATATGAACGGTATAAGTGAAATTGTATGTGCGGGTCTACACAGTGGATACACGGGATTTGGAATTGTGACAACAAATAGTCGGAAAAGTGGCAGAAATCTGCGGTTTTGTGTTTCTGTCTCTGATGTATCATAATCCACGGGTCGGGGGGGTAAGTTCCTCTCCCGCTACCAAAAATTCACCCCCGATTTATTCGGGGTTTAATTTTTGGTAATTGTGCTAGTAGGGACGCTGGTCGCTAACGGCGAATTTGCGTAAATGCCGGTGTTTTTTATTTTACGTATTTGTTCTTGATTTTTAGGCGCAATACCGTATAATTGCGGGGCAATGGTAAAGTTGCCCTAATAGTCTAGTGGTAAAACACGTCCTTGGTAAGGACGAGTCGCAAGTCCGATTCTTGCTTAGGGCACCAGAAATGCATCATCTACTTTGCGTTTGTTTGTTTTTGTTCAGGTTACATTTAGTCGTATATGACCCCTACGGGTAATTCTGTGAACTCTATATGTAAATTTCCATTTGTTGTCATCATTGTTTTAGATGTGTCCCAAAATGCGACTAGTCCAATAGCTTTTGCTTGGTTGTCTAGCAAAACTCCTATCATAGTGTTTAATGTCGCATTCTTGCTATTGACCAGTTCATTGAAAAATTCTTTTCGTTCACCACATAGGTATTTGATATATTCGGTATCTGTTGCAAATTTACTCACGACGTCAATATTCCCGATATATTCAAATAATTCTGGTTTTCCAAAGACTTCATTAAAGAACACGATGGAATAATCTTGTAATAAGTTGTGTTCTTCCAAAATAGGATTAATTAAAAGGTAAAATAAATTACCATTGTTATTTTTTATAGGGAGTTTTATTTTTGGTCTGTAGATTTTCCAAAAGTACCAATAAATTACCAAAGTAACAGCGACAAGGGGTATCAATAGTATATATTCAAATATTGACATCGGTAGCACCTTTTTATTATTTGCATTCAAAAATGTTATATCCTTTGGCAAATTTGAGCCAATACCAGTTATACCACCGCCGGTCATATAAATAATACCAATCCCCAGCAGCCCAAGTTCCATCAAGTTGACCGCTGTTATCATCAAAACTCTTTGATAATTTAATAGTTGATTTTGTTGCTACATTTGCCCCTTGTTTAAGTGCAGATTTTGCAACGTCTGTAAGGTTTGATTCTGCTATATATCCCTTTAATGTGCATTTTGCCCCCATGGGCAGACCTGACCGGTAAAAAGAAACGCCATCATATTTAGAATCTATTTCTTTTTCAAAAACAGAACGGCCAATATGTTCAACGGGAATATATGTTTCTAGAAAACCGCCTTCGCCTGTGATGGTTTTGATGCCGGTATACGGGTAATGAATTGCGCAAGAACACAAAAGTAGTGTTGGAAGAGTAAATATTATTTTTTTCATTTTTACCACCGTTGATGCAAAAAAAAGACCGCCAAGGGAATGACGGTCGGGTATTTTCAAAATCATAATTGCAATGACCCTGTGGATTTCGGCGAACCTGTTATATAGCCACAGACACCCGACCAAAAGGTCAGGCAAAACAGTGTAAAAACACCATTGTGCTGTCAAAAACGGATAACGATGTTTTCACACCGTGCAATTATGGGTTTTGAACGACCCCGAACCCACGTCCCCATGGATTCGGTACAGATTTTAATATATGAAAAACGTTAAAGCAATTGAAATTGATAAAAAACAGGGCTTTTGTGTATAGTAAAAGTCACATTAGCTCTGAATGAATGAGTTATAATTCATATGTTGTAAATCATGATTCAATCAGTTGTATGTTTATATATTTTAATTTCGAGATAGAATCTCAAATAAAATTTGATTGAAATAAATATTTTCTCTGCCAACTTTTTGAACTGTCAACAATTGTCCTTTAGTTCCATCTTCTCTATCATATGGTTGACACAACATATTTAAATGTTTAGAAGCAGTTTGACGAGAATATGTCGGTATTTTATCTAAAAAGTTTTCAATTCTAAAGTACGGGGAGGAAAAAACAACATCAACTAAATCAGATGAAGAAATTTTTCTGAAGTACTTAAATAATTCGTCTTTATATTGATTTCGTGCTCTTAAAATTTTATCTATCATTAACGAGGTGTTTTTTGCGGTTTCTTCTACGGACTTTAATACATACAAAATCCATTCTTCCCATTCTTCCTTTTGGGTAACTCTTTTTAATCTTTCATAGTATTCTGATCTGTGTTCTAAATAGTATTTAGATAAGAATAATATAGGTCTGTGCAGCAAACCCTCTTGAACGAGCCATAAAATATTTGCAATACGTCCGGTTCTTCCGTTGCCGTCATTAAAAGGGTGTATGCATTCAAACTGATAATGCATTATAGCCATTTTTATGAGAGGGTCTATTTCGTTATAGTTTTTTTCATATAAAAACTTTTCCAAATTGGCTAATTTTGCTTTTATACCCATTTCTGTTTGCGGAGGAACATGAAGTATTTCGCCTGTTTTCATATTTTTTATAACAGTGCCAGGCGTTTTTCTTAACCCAGCCGTATTGTGTTTGATTGTTTGTACTAACTGAACAAAAATATTTTCGCCTAGTGGTTTGCGTGTTATAAGATCAATTCCTAACCATAAAGCCTTATTATAATCCCTAACTTCTTTGGTCATAGGGTCTACGTTTTCTTCTGGGGTTACATCAGCTTTGTACAATAAATCATTTGTTGTCACGATGTTCTCTATGGCGGAACTATCTTTTGCTTCAGATAATGCCATATTTGATATTAAAATATCTTGATTTGGCAATCTTGCCGCCTTGTTGTCCAATTCAGATAATGCCCTGCTTGATTTTATAACTTGGCGCATGATAGCTACTGTTTCTATATTTTTATGTGGTGGCAAATCATTAAAAAAAGTTTCGTTAAAAACAACTTCTTCATTTTCTGTTTTTATTATACTCATGATATAACCCTCTATTTTTATCTTATCAAAAAAATTTTTTATATCAAACAAATATGTTAACTTTTTTTGTTTTTTTTAACATATTTGTAAAAAATGTACCTTTTTTATACCTTTTTTGTGGATATGTTAACTTTTTTTTGTTTTTTTAACATATTT